>NZ_JAHWGL010000002.1 GCF_019334315.1 Hymenobacter profundi | reverse complement strand
GGAAAGGTTTTATAAGCCGGATGAGAGGCTTTGACCAGCTATTCACCAGCTAAAAGAAAGGTTTTATAAGCCTGGAACGTCCTCTCAAGGCTGGAAACGGGCAATACCACCGAGTCTCCCCACAGCCTGCTTTCCTTCGGGGGCTGACGGCTGCATCCCACCCGTCCTTACCAGTACGGCTCACCCCCACGCTGCCGTGGTATGAGCAAGGCGGTCCCTGGGAAAAACCACTTTTTATAAGCGGGAACCAAAGAAAGGTAACACCCCCCGTGCAATTTAGTAAGCTAAATAAGCGTTAATAATGGTGCTAAAAAGGCAACATTAATGCGACTCTTGACGTTTAATAATCATACGCAGTGCCCTTCAAAGCTCCCTGTTCGCCATGAATACTTCCTCCACCAACCGCCCCGCGATTGTCGAAGAAGCCTACACCATCTTGCTGCAGCTGGGCGGGCGCCGGTTCCTGGCCATGACCGGAGCAAACCAGCTGATGGCCGCCGGCCGGACAGCCAGCAACCCGAATCCCTGGCTGCGCCTGAATCTGTGTCGCAACCAGGCCCAGGTGAACCGTTTGAAGATTACGCTCATGCCCAGCGACACCTACAAGGTGGAATTCTATCACCAAGAGCTCGTCGACTGGGTGCCCGTCATCACCCACGCGCAGACGTTCGAAATGGTGTACGGGGAAGATTTGCCCGCCCTGTTTACGTCGGTCACGGGCTACGATACCCATCTCTAAGCTGTGGCGCCGATGAAAGCCAGCGAAGCCCCCACCATCCGCGACCGGGAGTGGAACCGGTTCCGCGCTCAGGTGCTTGCCGCCATCACTGACGTGGAAGCCCTGATGCAGCAGTTGGGCAAGAGCCTGGACGCCGAGGGCCTGACCTGCGAAGTGGGCCCGCGCCTGGGGCTGGACATCAGCACCCCCGCCGATTTTGACGTGCTCGCCCAGTTGGTGCGCGCCGTCCGGCCCGTAGCCCGCGAGCAGCTGCGCCGCACTAGCGAGGACCAGGGAGGCCAGTTTTCGCTGCTGCTGGCTTGATTCTTCCCTTTTGTTCCTACTCCCGATTCCAATGACGACCATCCGCCCCACTGCTTTCACTACCCTGGCGGATGCTCCCCAGCAGGCCTATCTGACCATTGAGCTGCCGCCGGCGGACGAGGCCGAAGCGGCGCGGCTGGAACACCTGCGCCGGCACGTGCAGGAGCACACGCACCAAGTCGACTTGCGCGAATTGGCACCTGCCGTACGGGAGCTGATGGGCAGCGGCTACCAAGTGGGATGCGGCAGCTCGCACATCTGGGTGCTGCGCCCCGGCAGCCCGGCGCGCCTGTTAATCATCGCGGACCAGCTAACGACGGCTTACCGGGATAATTCGGCGTCTTTGCCGCTCCCACCCACCTACGCAGGGCCCGGGTAGGGTTATCAGGCCGAGTCTATTTTGACCTTAATTGCGCCAAGCCGTAAAGATGCCAATTTAGCTTCTTTCTTTTACGGCATGAAAACCCCTAAACCCGCGCCGCTTACCATCCAGGTGCTGCCCCTGGAGCGCGAGCAGCTGCCCAAAGTGCCCGTATCCTGCCGCTCGCTGGCGGAGCTGATACACTCGCTGGGCACCCGCAAGGAAGTGTCGGAGGCCTGGAAAGTCGTGCCGCGCACCCTGGCCCTGCGCGTGCAGAAGCCCGAAACCGCCACCCTGGAGGAATTGCAGCGCCTGGCCGAGCTGGCCAAGCTGGACCTACCCACGGTATTTGAGCTGGCCTACTACCAGATGCGGTACCCGGTGGTCGTGCCCACCCCCCAGCGGGGTCGGCCCAAACAGCACTAGGCCTAGTGGCGCTGGCCCGTTCGCGTGGGCGTGGTGCATTTCATCACCAACTTTTTACCACTCGTCCTTTTTTCGCCCCGGGCGTGGGAGAGCTTAGTAGTTTCGTAGTGTCCCAGCCGGCGGAGTAGCGCCCCCGGATGATTAAAAGTAAACCGTATGGAAGTTGCCGAATGCCCGGAAGTGGCCCCGTTACCTTTTCCCAACCTGAGTCTGACCGTGTCCTACCCCGAGGCCCTGAGCTACGCCCAGGGGCGGTTGAAAATGCTGGGCAGCGGCGGGCTGAAGCCTTTTTGTGAAACGCACCAGCTCACCTACACCAACGTCATCAACCTGAAGAACGGCAAGCTCAAGCGCGAGGAGCCGCGCCTGGTGCAGCGGTTGCTCGGCACCCTGGCCGTGCCCACCGAGCTGCTGCACTACCCGCCGGGCAGCAAGACCCCGTGCTTCCTGCTGTCGGATGCCGAAGCACTGGCCGCCTTTCAAAGCCAGCTGAAGTTTCTCACCGCGGCGGAGTAGGCTTCCCGCACCACCCTTTTCGGGGCAAAAATTGTCACGGCAATCCCAGCAGTTCCGGCCGCAACGGGAGCCATTTAGTGCGGAAATACGTTTACTTTAGTGTACCACCCTTCACCCTCGATCGATGAAAAATAGCATCACGTATTCCGAGCGGGAGCAGACGCCCGCCCAGCGGCAGGAGCTCATCGATAAGGCCCGCGCCTGGAGCGTCGCCCAGGGTGCCGTGCCGGGTCCGGCTGCTGAAGCCGTGTACGCCCGTTATGTGGCCGGCGAGCTGACGCTGCAGGGCGTCACGGACGAGCTGAAAAGCTACTACGCCACCCGGGCCACTGCCCCAGCTGGGTCTGGCACCACGGCTGCGTCGGAAGGCATGATGCAGCCCGAGGAGCTGCTGCTGGCTTCGTAACCCCCACTACTCTACATGCTAACCCGCCTGGCCTTCGGCCGGGCGGGTTTTTTATCACTCATTGCTGCACGCCTTGGCCATTCAGGACGGATTCTACGACCCCACCCACCAAGTCATTTACAACCAGCTGGGCATCACCAACCAGGACGAGTTGCGGGAAGCCGAAGGGGCACTATCCATTCCCGCCATGCTGCGCGTGGTGCTCGGGGTGGTGGACATCCCGGGCCAGTTTGATGCCGCGCATATCAAGCAGATTCACCGCGAGCTGTTCAAAGACGTGTACGACTGGGCCGGACAGACCCGCGCTCATGGGCCCAACGGACCTTTTCAGGGCCAGAAGCCTACGTATGTGCTCAACCCAAAGGGTGACCTGATGCGCTACGGTCCCTACGAACAGCTTGACCAGCGCCTCGATGCCATCGGCGCCCAGCTCCAGCTGGAAAACAACCTGCGGGGCCTGAGCCCGGCGCAGTTCGCCCAGCGGGCCGCCTACTACTTCGACCAGTACAACCACACCCACGCCTTTCGCGAAGGCAACGGTCGCACCATCCAGACGGTGATGGCCGTGCTGGGGCGGCAGGCCGGCTACGAAGTCGAACTCGTACCGGCGGCCGCCGCGCAGCTCAACAACGTGCGCGACCTGGCCATCATCCGGCCTTACGGTCCTTTACAGCCAGAAAAGAACTTAGAAGCGCTGGCCCTGCTGCTGAGCACGGCCATTAAGCCCATTCCCGGCGCTGAAGCTGAAAAGCTGCGCGACCCCAGCCAGGCCCGACCGCTGGCGGCGCCCACGCCCGATATGCAGCGCATGGAAGCCCAGCGGATCCTGCAGGCCAGTGCCTACGTCATCGGAGGAGCATTGCGCGACATCGACCGAGGAGATACTACCCGCGGCAATCAGCTTTTGCAGCAGATGAGTCAGGTACTGAATGGCCAAGCGACGGCAACCGAGCAAGGCGGAAGCATTCAGCAAGCGGCTCTGGAAGTCTCCAAGCACCCGGTACTTAAGCAGGAAGCGCCGCTGGTGCTGCACGCAGTTGCCTTGGCGCAGAGCGTACAGCAGCTAGTGAAGTTAGAGCAGTCGGCTCAGATTCAAAGCCAAGACGAAGCAAAGGTGACGGCAACGATTAAGCAGAAATCTTCAGCCCTTAAGCCCCGTGGTCCTAAGCTATAATTCTTGTAATGGACTTATAGACCATAGCACAAGCTGGTTTGGCGAGTGAGCCACAAACGTCAGGGAGCTCGAACAGCTTTAAATGGCAAAGCTGTGCGGGCAGCAGCGCTAAAGAACGACTAGGTCAGCTAGTCTAGCTGCAACGTCTGTCATCGAATCGTCTGCGGTGTTCAGGCCAGTTCGCGAGCCGAGCAAGGGACTGACTTCGCGGAGGTCTTCATACGTCGTATTGTGCACGATGGGAACCAGTAATTCACGCGCTAGGAGCACCGAAAGTTCTTTGTCGGCGATGCCCTCGTTTTTGAGGCGGCGTAGCAGCGCAGGGGTCACCAGCACGATTCCGACGCGGGACTTGGCCAGCCCCTTGTCGATTTCGCGAAGCAAGGGCGAACCGAGAAGGACGTCCTTCTCGCTGAACCACACCGTGACACCGCGCGACACGAGCAGGTCATGCAGGTCCTTGGCAGCCCCTTGCCGGTCGTCCCATGCGTGGCAAAGAAAAACGTCCCGCAGGTCGGGTACAGACGAGCGATTCTCGATATTTTCGCGGATAGGGGTGAGCGCCCGCACCTCGGTAGGTGTGTACAGAACGACCGAACCTGGTCGCGACCAGCGCGCCCTTTGGCTTCTGCCGGACCCACCCCGGCTGCCCGAGCTATACCCCGACGAGTTGGAGGGTGTGTAGTAGGACGGGGATGAGTATGAAGAACCGTAGCCGCGGGAGCGGCCACCACATGCAGGGCAGTCCGCTGCTGCACTCGCTGTGCGATGTCCTCTTGATGGTGCTGTACATTGTGCCATGTTCTTCGCTTTTTTGGCTGTAATGGGCTGTAGTAGGGACCCGCAACCGAAGGTGCTGGCACTAACCAGATGAATATCAGAAAGTCCTTCCCATCCATGTAATTCAGGGAAAAGGACCTTTACATCATCCTTTGCTTAACTCGGCGGCATTTCTGTAGCTAATGCCTGTAAGGCCATCTAGGTACTTGTCCCGGTATGCTTGCTGGAAGTGTTTGTCATGACAAAAGCAGCGACTACCAGGCTGTTTCTGAACAGGAATATTTAAGTGAGCACCAAGGGGCTGCAGCAGGTTAATACGAGTAGTCGAAACCAGTTCAGTAGGGCGGATATTTAAGTCCTCTATAACTAATTCCGCTGCCAACATGACGCCAGCCAGTGCTGATTGGAATGCCATGGGCGTTTCATTGAGGTGCCCGGCTTCTGTCGTCAACAGAACGCCGCCACAAACGGTCTCCTGATAGAATCGGCGCAGCGGCCTGCCGACGAAGGGTAAGAGTAACTCCACAGGTTGCTGATTAATTACTGCAATCCGTTCGGCTAACCCGGCGTCAACAGCCACGTTTCGGTACAGGAGCTCGCGCACTTCAAGCTCGGGGAGCTTTAACGCTGAGGCCACCATTTCCGATTCTGACTGCCGCTGGCCTTTGGGCATGTACAGACACGCTAAGCAAACTTTTTCGATGAAGTCAGGATGGCGGGAAATGCCCAAGTCTGTACTTTGAGTCCAGGCATTGGTAATTCTACGTGGCAGGGATGACTGAATACTGATACGTGCGGCAGCACTGTCAACTGCTACCGCCACCCGTGGTAATACCCAGTTGGAACGCTGGCCAAGGTACTGGGACCAACTACCTTCAAAAGCTGCGGTAGTAAGCTTAGTACTGCCCAACCGAGCAATAGCCAGCATTACTTTGGCAAGGTTGATATCGTCCTGTGTGGCGAGCGCATAGCGTTGCAAGTTGCTTAGGTCGATTGTTTCGTCGTCCACTACAACCAAGGTTCCTTCAGCTTGGATTAGTTGACTTAAAGCCCACACTGCACCATTTCCAATAGCGCCGACTCCGACCAGAATGGTGTCGGACAACGAAATTACTTCTGGCCACGCGGGCTGTGCAGTATTCGCGTCATAGGTAAGCAGGGAAAGCCGAACTTCACTGTCGACCTGCGCATGTGGTAAAGAAGCTGCGAAGACGGTCCGAAAAACGTTGGCAACACCAAGGCAAGCTGCGGCACCAGCCCCAAATGGGTTACTGGAACTACCTGAACTCACGGGGGCATTGGGAGAAAACAGCGCCAGCCAATCTAACGAGCCCACGTAAAACGTAGGGCAGGCAGCATCGGTAGCTTGCAGTGCCGTGTCGCCCACAACGAGGGCAACACAACACCGGGAAGCGTGTAAATCGATTTTCGGATTGATAGCTTGTAATAGCGCCTCTACTGCGGGCACATAGGCTTGAGCCGCATGGTCAAGAGCCTGAACCATTATAATTGGGTACAGTCGGCCAAGCAATCGGGCACTCAAGTCAATAGTGGCCCGCCCTTGCGAAGAGGCTATGGCAGCGCCGTCGAAAGCCAACAAGACAGGGTTTGATTCCAACTGCTGTGCAAAGACGGTGCGGTCAAAATCGCGTAGCACCTGCGAGGCGGCAAGGGCGGCTTTTTCAAAGAAATTTGCTAGCGCCATGGCCAATACCAACGAAAAGGCCGACGAGGAGTGTCGTCAACGAGGTGAAGTAAAGCGGTCTTTTCAAAGGAACTGAGGTGGGCCCAGTGCCGACCAGTCTGCAGGCGGTACACCTCCCAGGTCGTTAGGTTAATGCCTTTCCGCCCGAAGTAGGGAACCACAACAGAAACGCCGCCTAGCACGGTGACGATGGGATAGGCATCATCCGTGTCCGAGTGGTAAGCACTCGTGGGGTGGCTGTGTATTTGCGCGACCAGTGTCAAGCCGGCTTCGTAGAGTTCCTGATTCAAACGCCGGAGTTCCGCACCAGGCACGACATATAGCAGGCCCTGCTCAGTTCGCGTTGCGTCTTGCTCGGGAATGATGGTGCGCCGGATGCGAAACGTATTCCCGTCGCGCTCCCCAGCCCAAAGGGCCACGCCCTCCAAGCCATCGCGGCCGGCCTGCTTTAAGTGAGCCAGGGCTGATTCAGCTAAGCTTCGCGGCAACTCGATGATGGTGAGTCCGGACAATCCCTCGGAAGTAGTCGGGGCCGTGCTCACGAAGCAATGCGCTGAGGGTCCGGCGGCAAAGCCATGTTTACGTTGAACTGGTAACCCGTCAACGGGTTGATGCCATAGGTATAGAGTACATCAATGATGTGACCTAAGGTGCCCACAGTGGTGCCGCGGTAGAGATGCCAAGAATCCCCTGTGTGAGCAGGGTGTTCATGGTATTCCCGAGTACCGCGTACACACAGGAAGGGCGGACCATCAGGCGCATGGTGCTGAAGTAATGGCTGAACACTCAATTGGATGGCACCGTTGGCGTCCGGCTTGGGCAGGTCGCCATTGCGCTTCAAGAACTGAGTGGGCATTTCCTCCACGCGTAGCGCCCGCTCGGTAAACGGGTCCACGAATTGAACAGAAGGCGGTTGTAGGTCGTATTCTGAGAAGTCAATGCGAACACCGAAGAGCAGCGGAGTGGGACGGAGTCGGGGAGCGGCGAAGCCGAGCAAAACATATGGAAACTCAGCTTTTAGCAATAGAATGCCCCGAGCACGCTGCGCCACATCACTAGAGCGGAACTTGGCTACTTCATCGTTGAATTTAGCGCGTGTTACTTGTGGATCTACCTGTGCTGTACCTATATGTTTTACCAGTTGCGGTTCTGGCAGGACCTGCACATCGGTTGAACCGCCAGCTCCTACTTCCTTGGAAAGAAACAGCTTGGTCAGAGGTGCGAATGCATAGTCTTCTACCTTCCGGCTCAGGTCGAGAACAGTTCCTTTGTCGTCTGTGAGCGTCCACTCAGATAAAGGGTATTCAGCATTACCGCTTTCATTGAGGGCATGTTGAGCAATCACATGCAATGGTTGGTGCACATTAGCTTCTACTCGTGTCTCAGCCGTATTGACAATGACAAGCAACGTGAGGCGCTGTTCCTGCTTGGGACCTTTATCATCAGGCTTTTCTTCCTTGGGGTCTTTGGGACCACTGCCACTTGGCTCATGATTTTTGGGCTCCTTGTCTTTTGACTTAGACGAGGCATTATCAACCGTTTCTTGGTTGTTTGCAGAAGTGCCATTACTGGTAGGTGAAGCGCCTACTGGTACAGCAGATTGAAGGTTGTTAGGTGTGGGGTCAGGGGCAGGGTGACCATTGTGCCCGTTGGGAAGAGAGTCTTTCATAATAGGTGTGTTTGGAATAGAATACTCCGGCTGGTGTGAGAGAAGTGGGCGAAAAGTGCCCGGAATAGAGGCCGGCCATTGGTATAGGATATGCTGCACAGCGATACTACCTTTGTAACCGAAACCTCTAAGAATGGCCTTGGGTATGCTAGCCCAAGTGTTCGTTGACCGCGAATCGTTCTTTAAGCCCTCTTCTTGTTCGAGCAGGAAGGGGGCTTGTCGTTTTAAGCAAGGCGTGTTGTAAGATTTCTGGTTATGTTGACCTTACAAAGATAAGCGAAGATGTAGATAAAAAGTTGCAACATTTGCTTTTCGTCAACCAAATGACTACCTTTGTAAAAGCAAAGCGCTATAGTTCAGCGCTTTAAAAACAGAATTATTTTTCCGTTTATGATAAATTTTCCCGACCGTCTACGCTCAGCCCGCAAAGCAAAAGGCTGGTCGTTACAAGAGCTTGCCGAGCAAGTGGGGAATATTAGCAAGCAAGCGTTAGGCAAATACGAGCAGGGCTTGATGAAGCCGGAGGTCGATACGCTGTTTGGCTTGACGAAGGCTTTGGGAGTAAAACCTGATTATTTCCTAAAGCCGGCAAGGGTTGATTTGGGCGCAATCAGCTTTCGGAAAAAGGCCAGTCTGAAGGTAAAGGAGCGGGCAGTCTTGGAAGAGCAGATTCGGGACTATCTTGACCGTTACCTAGAAATAGAGGAGTTGCTTCAAATACAGCATGAATTCGTCAATCCTCTGGGCAGAGCCAATAAGGTATCCAGCTACGAAGAGGTCGAGCAGGCTGCATACTCGCTGCTAACGAAATGGAAATTGGGAGTTAACCCTATTCCTAATGTTATTGAGACTTTAGAAGATAATGGCATCTGCGTTTTTGTGCTTGATGCGCCAGCCTCTTTTGATGGTCTTGCTACTTGGGTAGGAAAGCTGCCAGTAGTCGTATTAAATGGCACTAATACTGTGGATCGCCGGCGATTCACGGCCTTGCACGAGTTGGCTCATCTGCTGCTGCAGATTAATGCGGCCGACGATAAAGAGGAGGAAAAATTCTGTCACCGCTTCGCCAATGCCATGTTGCTACCGAAAGAGGTAGCCTTGCGAGAGCTTGGGGAAGTGCGAACGAGCATTTCTTACGGAGAACTGCTTTCTATCAAAAAGCAGTATGGCATATCAGTACAAGCTATTATGCGCCGGGCATTTGACTTAGGCATAATCAAAGACAGTTACTATCGCTACTTCTGTATTAAGATAGCTCCCAATCGTAAGGAAGAAGGCTTTAGCAGGTTCACCTTCGAAGGCGAAACCATGAAGTCGTATCGATTCGAGCAGTTGTTGTTTCGACTCGTTGCTGAAAGTATTGTTACCGAGAGCAAAGCAGCTGCACTAGGCGGGATGAGCGTATCCGCGTTGCGGGAAAAAATAGATCCCGTACTTGCCTAAGTATAGCCTTATGACAACAAGTATACCCAGTGGCCATATTGCTATTCAGGATACCAGCGTAATGCTGGACTTGTCCCGAGCAGGGTTAGTACAGCATGCTTTCCGGCTGCCTGTAACTTACTGCACTGCCGAGCAAGTTTTTCAGGATTTAAGTGGGGTGCAGCAGGCGGAATTCTCGCCCTATATTGAAACTACGCAGTTACGGACGGTAGCCATGGATGGGGCCATGTTTGCAACTATCGCGGAGTTCTCGGCAATGCACCGTGAGTTGTCAGAAAACGACTTGTCAGTTTATCATTTGGCCACCACTAATAATTGGCCTTTGATTGCCAGCTGTAATAAGCTGCGTTCCTGTACCCGAAGCCTTGGCCTGACGGCACATAGCACTTACTGGGTTCTGGATTTACTAGTGGAAAATTCATTGGTAACCATTAAGCAGGCTGGCACATTGCTACAGCAAATGGCGACCGCTAACCCTCGCTTAGCTCCTGAAGATTACGAGAAGAGAAAAAAAATATGGCAACAGAACTAGCTTGGGAAGAGACCCTTGGCCTTATCACTGTATAGTATCTGAATGCGAACTACACTACAACCCTAAGTTCTGAGCAGCATTGAAGCTTACCACGTCATCTAAACGTGAGTAACGGTCAATCATCGCATCCGTCTTCTGCTTCGTCTGGTTCTTGATAAAACGGTTAGACTGCCCCCGAAGCACCGACACGGTAATAAAGGAAACGCGGAGCGAGTGGGCCGAATAGTTCTTCTCCGGAATCTTGTGGCCTTCTTCATCGTGGTTTAGGTGCAGCTGCACCAGCTCATTGACCCGCAAGGGGGATAGCCGCTTCAAGGTGGGCAGGGCTTGGCCTTTGACCTTGCCACGCTTTAGGGAGACAAACAAGGGGCCGGTGCTGCGGCCCAGCTGCTGCAGCCAGGCCCGGGTGCAACGCACCGGGCAAAAGGCCGCCGTCGCAGCGTAGAACACGGCTTTGTCTTCGACCTCGCCGGCCTGGTTGGTTTTGCTCTTGGCCAGGTGCACAATCAGGGCCCGCTCCGTGAATTCCAGGTGCTCCACGTCCAGGGCCACGAGCTCGGAGCGGCGGAAGGCGCCGGCGAAGCCCAGCAGCAGCAGCGCCCGGTCACGCAGGCCCGCCGTAGTGGTGACGTCCAGCCGCCGGATGCTTTCCTTGAGCTCTTCGATCGTAAACGCCGGCGCTTGCTTTTGCCGCTTGCCCAGGGTGCGGGTGATGCCTTCCATAACCAACGCCAACTCGTCGGCCCGCACCGGCGAGGGGTAGCCGCGCAGCTGGTGGTGCTTGTGGATGGCGGCCAGGTGCCGCCGGATGGTGGAGAGCTTGCGCGGGATGTCAGCCAGGTCGGCCACGTACCGGGCCACAGTGGCCACGTCGGCCGGCAGCGGGTTCAGGCTGTGCAGCTGGCAGAAGTCCCCGAAGCTTTTCAGGTCGGCTGAGTACGCGAGCACCGTATTGTCGGCCCCCTCCAGGCCAGCCTTGATGTAGCGGGCCACGTTGGCCGCGGCCGTCGACAACTGCGAGCCCAAGGCGTGCGGTTCGTCGGGAATTCGGGTGATTTCGGTGCTCATGCGGGCGAAGATACTTTAGGTATCATAATTAAACGTTATGATACCTAAAATATGGACGAGCCGACAGACAGTTGGCTTCTCACATTATGACTGAAGAGCTTACGGGTCTGTTACTGCTCCCTGTACTATGGGTTTATAAAAAAGCCCTCGACCACTGGGAGCTACCATCTCTGCCAGGGCACCAACGAACTCTAATTCGCGCGCCTGGGTAACCGGGTAAAACGTCTGAAGCCGCAAGACCTGGTTAGTCTGGCCACCGCTATGCCTTTGATGAGCCTTAAACCAGATGGCGTACACAGTACCATTGATTCGCACATATGTCCGCTCTCTGTTAAAGGAAGCGCATGGAATCAAATGGAAGTACTCCTGAAGAATCGCTACTAATTCGTTAGGCAGGTTCTCCGGGTTGAGATTTTGGTCGACGTGATACGATGTATCATCTTGGTACTCCTTAACATGCTGCGCGTAGTGGCGAAAGAGGATATGAAAGTGAGCAAAACCATCAATCAGGATGGTATGTCCACAAGCCGTGACCAACTGCTCAGTAGCTTTCAATTCCTGATAGAACTTGCGAACCTTCAGGTATAAATACTTGCTGTGCAGCACCACGCTCTTCTCTGCATGCTGCTGGAGTCGGCTGCCTTGTCGGCGGCGTAGCGCGAACTTGCGGCTGTTCTTTAAATGGTTGCGCGACTCTTTTCCAACATACTGGAGCAGCAAATCAGAGTGGTTGGTTGTTTCGATAACCTGCAACCACTCTCGATACTGAGTTTCTAGAAAGGCAACATCTTGGTCAACCTGGTGCTGTGGGATTATCCCGAAAGCATCATTAGCCCTCAACTGGCCACTAAGGTTTTGGTGGTAGGTTAGGTAGCACTTATTGAACAGGTGATTTACACAGCCGGGGCAGTCGTGAAGGTTGAAAAACTTGTTGCCATCTTCACCCCGCAAGGTTTCCATGACCGAGCAGGCGTAAAATTCTTCGGCTAAGGACAAGTTCTGCCCTGCTTGAAGGAGATTAATAAGCTCTTGCGCCGTTTGCTGGTGTGTCTGCGGATTGCGTCTTGATTGGGCAAGTTGAGTCGCTGAGTACATCGTTATACGAAAGGGCTAAACAACAGCAGGCTCGGCAGCAAGCATGAGACGGCAAAGGGTAAAATCGGGTGCTACAGCCTGAGAAGTAGAAAGAGTCGATACGGCCAGCATAGCGGCAAGATACGCTCTATGGCCCTCCGGAGGGAGTTTTTAATGACAATGGCAGTGGCATTGAAAATCATAATATCAAGTTGGCCGGATTATCATGAAACCGACTTGTTAGTACATTTACCGACCACCTTTCTGTGTTTTCTCTTCGCTTTCCCCTTATGGCTAAACTTTACTTTATACAGTTCCTACTTCTTATAAGTGTTCCCACACTGGCTCAGAAGTCCAAAACTACCGTGCCCTTACCACCGACCGATACGGTTTACTTTGACCATGATTGGGAGCGCACGGATATTGCGCAAGACCGGGTCTATGCTCGCATTGCACGTCATGGTTCTGATGGTCTCACCGTCGGCACCGTAAGGGATTACTTCTATCCATCTTGGAAGAAGCAATTCGAGGGCAAATTGATAGGTGAAGCACCTGACGTTGCCTCCGGACTTTGTGCCGCGTGGTACGAGAATGGCAAACCGCACTTCACCGGCACTTATATAAAGGGTGCTCCGCAGGGAGACTACCGGGAATGGCGGGAGGACGGTCGCGAGATTAAGGTAAAGCTTAAGTGGCAGGAAGCACTGGCATTGTCAACAGCAAAACTTCATTCTTATTACAACTCGGGCAGTTCACGGGTAATGGTCCCGGTACCGTTGCCTCCTGGTACCGTTGGTGTGGTATACAAAATTGATATCCGTGATGAAGGTCAGCCACCGATCACCTGGAGTACTGCGATCACCTTGGCTGCAGCCTACGCAGCAGCGCCAGTAACTGGAGGTGCAAGTCTGCTACTTACAGCAGGAGCGAAAGCGTTAGCTTCTGAGGCGCAGCAGACGCCACCTGAGGTCAGTACCAAATGCCGGTTTTTTGTGACCGATGATACTCAACTCACGGTTCCTTTCATGGCGCCAGCAACGAAAGGTCAAATGCCCCCGGTAGAGCATTGCTTTCGTTCGGCAGTCAATGTTACTCAAGAGTCAAGGTCATTCGCCGTGGCACCTGGAACGAGCCAGATTTTCATCTGCGTGCAAAATGACAACTCCCGGACTGCCGCAAAGCTCAGTATATCAGTTAATGCGCTAGTCAAGAGTCGGGAGTAAAACCAAGCCGCAATAAAGCAGAGTAAAGAAATAATTTTACTCGTTTATCACCGGGTCAGTTTCGATAAGAGCTTGGCTCATTCTTTTCAGGCTCCTGTTTAACGTTTCTATAGATGGACGACTTTCACTACACCCCTCCCCTTGCTGAGCGCCTTCCCCTAAAGCTGACCGTTGAGCAAGACACGACTACCGTCGCTAGCTTAGCAGCACGTCCATGGGTCGACGAAGAGCTTCGCGCCTCCTTGCACCGAGCGAACATAGTCTTTGTGCAATGGGAATCATTCCGCGATATTGACCGGCCAGTGTTTCCGACGCATACCGCGGAGCTGTTCCATTATTTTCAAGAAAATACCCCGCCAGACATCCAAAGCGAAGTCGCTGTGCGTGATGAAGACTTTAGCGAAGTCTCTTTGCACGCGGACTTGGTTTGGCTGCCAGACATCCTGATACCGGTGGGTACGCTGGTGGTGCTACCCGTCGTAGTTAACTTGATTTCCGAGTGGTTGAAGCAGCGCCTATTAGACCGTCATGCGCGAACCGATGCCAAACTGCAAGTCATAATAGAATCTCCTGATGGGGGCTCAAAGCGTCTGATTTACGAAGGTCCGGCGGACGAATTGTGGCGAATTACAAATCTTGCGCAACAAGTGGCAAGCGCCGATGCTACCGCACTCGCTCCTGTACCATCGGTGCCAAAATCGTTGGAAAAGCCAGCCGATACGGCTTCAGATAAGCAATGACTGGTTCAGAAAAGCTTATCTCCGACCACCCTCTGCTAGCGCGTCCCCGCTCTTTACTGGCCGACTACAAACGCACCACTCCGCAGCACGCGACACTGCTCCGCGAACTTGCGCCGTGCCTCGCCTCGATTAAACGCACCGCTGTTACCGACGGAGACCAGCACCTAGCCAAGGCGGTTTGGTGTTTGGAAACAGTAGCTGCAATTCAACGAGGGTATTTGCGGGTTTTTACGCTCTTAAAGAAATCGCGGTTCTATGCCGCCTGGCGTGAGCTAGAGATCATCGAGCTTACGCTTCGCGCGTTGGCCCAACATTTTACCCCGTTTGATGAGTCGTACGGCTTAGCTTTTATCCGGATCACTACGGCACGTTGGCAGTCGCTTTATCCCTATTCCGTATTCGCGAGCCCCGAAATCTGGAAGCGGGAAGTACGGTGCGGGCTTTGTGACGCGGTAATATCTCTGCGCAAGGGGTGTGGACACCAACCTGGGGAAATTTACGACGGCGAGCGTTGCTTTCGTAGAGTCACCGGAGCGGACGTGCTTGCAATAGCCATTGTTCACAATCCGGTCCAGAAGTATTCGGTGCTGTTTACCGCTGACCCCGCCGCTAGTGGCGGAAAACCGAATAAAGAAGCCTACCCTTTGCTGCAGTATGTCATCAAAGGTCTATCATCGCCATGGAATGAATGGAAGATAGAACGAACAACAATCCGTCATCCCCATGTCCGCTATAGAGATGCTGACCCCAACGAGGCATGTCCATGCGTAAACCCACAGGGAAGCTACGCGCAATGTTGCTTGCCACAAGAAGGCGTGCTACGCCCTCATGTGGTCGTTCAGTTCTCTGTACCGCCGCCCTCGAAGTTCTTAAAGCGTGTTTATGCTTGATTTAAGCCATAGGCCGAAGACCTCGTGGCCGAGCTGCTGGTACAGGTGGCGCGGTGGCCGGAGTTTGCCGCCGCTGCCGGTATGAGTGACGAGCGAACGGCCGCTATCGGCGCGGCGCACCGACGCTTAACTTGACTAGAAGCGGATAGTGGCAACCACTAAATAGTCACGAAGTGAATCCATTCTTAGAAAATGAATCTTGAATAGTTCGCCTTATGGAGTTAACAACTGCAACTGCGCTAGTAACAACAGCTATTGGTGTATTGGATTATATTGGTTTAAATCCAATCAAGCTAACAGGGCGTGAAATCGGTAAGCAGAGCACCGATTACGTTAAGAACCTGATTGCGAATCCTTCTTATAAAGCGCAACTCACGAAGATTATTCAGCGCCTGTTGGACGAGTGCCGCCAGGAATATGGAGTTAGTCCGCTGGATACCCAGTTTAGATTCTTTCAGTTTCCTGCCTTCTGGGAGATTGTGCTAACGTATCAGCTTTTTGGGGAAGACCCTCAATTATCGCCGGATGATTTTGCTGGGTCTGTACAACTTATCCGACCAACCCAGCGGGAGCTAGATGACTTTGTCGGGCGTTTAATGACTGCGATAAAGGAAGATAAGGAACTGAAAAAGCGGTTTGTTGAAGAAAATTACAAGGAAGCAGCTCTACGCTTTGCGTTAACGGGCACCCAACAGTTGGCTGAATTGATAGCAAGGCCTGACGCAGTAAGCTCCGGCATCGTAAATGCTGTGCTGGACAGCGTCGAGCGAGAAGAGCTGGCAAATTATCGACCTTATTCAGCCTTACGTCAACTCCAGCGCCTACAATCGGTCGTAAGCCGTCAGTTAGCAGCGGATTTGCCACTGCAAGCAAGGTTGAACTATTTATTGGGCAAAACCCACCAGGAAATTGCCGAAACGGACCAAGCTGATAAGTTTTTCATCCAGGCATACGCGTTACACCCAATTACAATACTTTATGCCGAGCAGGCCGCCCGCGCCTATTTTAGTCAAAACTTAATGGCTGAGGCAGCTGCAACTGCCTCAGCCATTAAGGTCATGCACCCGTTAAACCCCATCGCCGCGGCCGTACTATTATCACTAGATAACCCTACAGGTTTTGAAGCGCGTTTAGCGGAAGTACCTCAGCTAATTGCGCAGGACGAACAGTTTAAAACGACGACGTTACACCTAATGGCTGGTAAGGCCACTGCTGGTTCTGATTTGGCTGAAGTATTGTTGCGGAAGGACCTAAGCCCTTATCGTCCTAGCAAACAACTCACGCCAGAAAATCGGCGTTTCCAAATCGTGTTAGCGCTGTTCGTGATTGAGCGGGCACTGAAGCAAATTTCACCGATAATAACCATTGATGAACCTCATGTACCGCTTCGGGACGAGGCAGTGAGTGCTGCATATGAGGTAATAAAGCAGTTTACTGATTTACTACAGCTCACCGAAAAGGCGGCCTTTCTTACACATCACTACTATGTTAGAGGCTTAACTAGGTGGCTGCTTAGCGGTGATATAGAAGATTACGCCGAACTACGTCGTCGCTTTAGCGCACTATCGGCGGAGGAGCGGCAGCGCTACGGCCATCAACTCGTTTTTGCGCTGTACCAAGCAGCAGAATACGAAGAAGCTCTGAAGATTATTAATCAGATTGATACTAGCAAGCTACCCGAGCTAGGGTTTATGCGGTACACCGTGCTGCGAAAGCTTCAGCGGCCCCGTGACGAAGTTCACGTTGCATTGGGGCAGCACATAAAGGAATTGCAACGGATTGACGACGTCACATTTTATCGAGCTCTTATCTACTTAGAACACTGTGAAACAAACGCAGAGCAGTTGGCTTTTGTCGAAGAAATTCTCCAACGCGAGCAAGTAAAGCCGGGCTTAGCAGCCACACTTTTGCAAGCACATGCGTGGGTAGCTGCGCCCGAACACCGAGAGGAGGCCATTGAGCTGCTACAAAAAGCTGCAAACTTACTGCAGCCAACCACCGATGCTGTCTATAGACAGGAGGTGGCCAACCTATATCACGCACTGAAAGAATACGAATTAGCTGGGGTAGTGCTGGAAGGATGGCCTGGGTTCCCGCATGCACTAGATAAAGGTGCTGAGTGGCTGCGCTTGAGTATTCAGTACCATCGGCGTAGTGACAGTGCCGAGTTGCGCGAAGGCCTGAGGGCATGGCGGCAACAGCACGGAATTCACTCAGAATTTTGCATCTGGGAAATCCAATTAGCTGAGATGCTACGCGATTGGGAGCGGATGTTGGAAGTGGTAGCAGCTGCAAAAGGTCATATTTCAGATGTTTCGGGACTGCGTTGGGCAAAACTAGTGGCCTTAAATAAGCTGCAGCGTAAACCGGAACTGGAAGCCGAATTGCGAGAGATCGTGTCAGAACCGACCAGCGTTGAGCGGCGGCATGTGTTTAAGGTTGCTGAGTTGGCTGCCCGCATAGGCCACCTAGATTGGGGTCTTGAGTTAGTTTATCCGCTGGCCAGCAATAAAGACGACAAAGTAGCCCGTGGGCATTTCTTTCATCTTATGCTGGGCCAGCGGCAGGAAGAATCCTTGAGGGAATATGCTCAAGCTCAAGTAGGCACTGCCCTGAAGTACAGTGTTGACGGCATTGTTCAGCCCAGACTGGCATTAACTGCGGCAATAGTTGATGGTGGACTAAATCCCCTGGCTGACGAACTCCTCGGCAAAACAAAGGGTCACAAATACCCAATGACCCACCCGGCCACGGGACGGCCAATAACGGTGGAGATTATGGAGATTACTGATGTCTACGATGGCTTGATGCGGGAGATATTTGAAGATGGGGGCCAGAAAGATGCTACCCTTCCATTTGAGGCTATGGATATCGAAGGCCCTGAAATTGAGCATATTCATGCAGCGCTTAGCAAATTAGCGGGCGCTGAAGGGGCCGCGCGGCAAATTCGGACACAGCAACTTTTGGCTGAATACGAAACTGGTGAAAGCACATTCTCGACGCTTACCGCAGCTCTTTTTGATGGTGATGGCTTAAATACCTGGCATACTCTCACGGCACAAAGCCAGACGGGCGTTCCTGGTGTTATGGTGCCGCCCCGAAGTGTATTCGATGCCGTATCGATATCCAGCGACCAGCAATATATCTTAGACTGGACTTCGCTTGCCTTACTCTATCAACTGAGTCAAGAATTTGAAGTTGTTCCACCGCAAAGACTGGGAATTTCACTCTATATCGTAGAATTCCTCGAGGATAGGCTTCAAAAACAGCAGAGTGCCAAACCCGTTGAAACCACCGCTGAGGTAATTGGGACGAGCGTTCGGGCTCATGTGTACCCGGTTAGCATGCATGATAGACAGATTGCTTACATACAAAGCCTGCTGGTTTGGATTAAAGCGCACTGCGAAACACGTGTGGTGGTAGAAAAGCTTGATGTGTTGCGACAGGCAACGTTGAGCGAAGGGCATCACCAGGAGCACATGCAGTACATAATCGACACAGCTTTTCTGGCGGCACCCATCAATACGCTGCTGGTTTCAGACGATACAACCTTCCTTCAGTTTTCTCTGCGTTCGGGGAATACCATTAGCTCAGAAGCATTTCTAGCAACTTGTTTTCCGGACCAGTTTCAGAAGCAATTGTTGCCTAAAATGTTAGATCTACATTACGTGGGCTTAACAATTGACAAAGACACTTTGCTTCGTGAGTTTAAGCAGGCTGGGGGGAGCTTTACTGGTCGAGCACTGCAATGCCTCAAAAGCCTTCCCCGACAAGTGGTTTCGCACCCGGACACGATGCAAGAAATTACACTGTTTCTGCGTGAAATCTATTTGCTCCCTACTCTAATGCCTGAGCAGCGGAGCCGGGCAGCTAGCTTGGTGTTATCAACTTGTCTCACCCACTTGACACTGTCACCAAAACTAAAGACGCTGATTCAAATGATGCTAAATCTGAAATTTAATTTACTGCCTATGCAGCTACGGGCAGTTACATCTGATTTTGAACAAGCATGGCAGATTAGCTTGAATTCCAGGAATGCATAAAACTTAAATAGAGTGTGAGGTAGCTGCAAATCCGCGATGTACAGACAGCTAGTCTTACATTTCTGCTATAAGTGTGCTTGAGTAAAGGATGGTTGCGCTCGTGAGGAGTGTAAGGACTGCGCAGCGTCTTATTTGAAGGTCCGAGCCTTAAGCAGGTCAGCATTTGAGAGCTTAAGCTTGACGTTGCGCCCGCCGCCTTTCTCGTAGACTTCGATGATGAGTTGCTTTTGCTCGGGGATGGTAAACTTCTTGAAGATGTAGACCTGTTCGAGCTGGCCCTTGACCTCAATTTTCTTCAGGCTACCATTGAAGACATAGATAGGCGTGATTTCCAGGGCTTGTTCGGCCGTACGCTTAGCTACCTGCTTGTCCTGAATGTAGAATTTTACGAAGTCCACGTCATAGGTTACGTTCGACTTGTTGGCGATGCGCAGCGGGAAAAACAGCGTTTCCTGCTTGTAGCCCACATTTCCGGCGCGTACGCTTAGCTGGTTGGCACTCTCACTGGTTGAAGTACCACCAGCCGCCAGGGCCTGCCGGGAATAGGCATCCAGATTGCCCTGCGGTATTGGCGAGTTCGACAGGATGGCTGCTCCCTGAGGCGATGAGGTTGACCCAGCCGCGCCCAAGTCGAGGCTGAGCACCTTCGGGTCGTGTTGGTAGTTTACCACGAAGGAATACAGCTTGCCATCCGAAGTAAGCACAGTCATGTTGGATTCCGGAAAACCTGCCGAAGCTGCTTTCACGCGCACGATGTTCTCCGCCCCTGTGGCTTTGGCAGCAATCAGCCCCGAGCTGCCCAGGTCGACGTAGGTGACCGGGAAAGGGAAAACCAGGTGCGTCGTTTTCTGGTCGCTGATGTAGAGCGGGTATGTGGGGAGCTTGTTGGCTTCCGAGTACTGCAGCATACGAGCCGCCGAGGTTTGGGCTTGTGTGGTAGCGCCACCTAGAGCCAATACCAAGGCACCGGTAGCAAGAAGGGAGATTTTCATGAATGTGGGTGGGGTTATTCCTTGTCTACTTTGAGCATCACATTGTACCCGGCCTTGAGGCGGACCTTGACCAGGCGGATTTTCTTCTGGCCGATGCCTTTGACCGCGCTTACGGCCACGCCCGCGGCGGCCATGGCCGGGTCCGCGCTCATGGTCATCATGTCCGCCGCGCCCAAGCCTTCCGCGCCCGCCTGCTTGGCGGCGTCGCGGGTGATGGCGCCCGGAATGTGCAGGCCTTCCAGCCCATCCACGTCGTACACTTCCAGGGCGGCCGGAAAGACGCTGTTGCCGGATTTGAGTGTTTCGATGGCAATGCTCAGGCGCTCCCCGGCCAGGCTGCACTTGCCGTAGATGAAGGTGTTGGCCGGCAGCTGGTGACCGTTGATGAGAGCCGACTCCGTGAGCCGCATTTTCACCAGCGAGCCGCTAACTACTTCCTGGGATTCGTGGATAACCGCGGGCAGTGTATTGGCGTCTCCACCCGTCCCGGTTTCTGCGTCAAATCCTTGAAACGAAGCCGTCCGCCGACGTCCCGGACCATTTGAGCCCAGGCGCGATACGACGGCATCGTCATCAATTGCCCGGAGCCTGGTCGAAGGCTTTTTCTTCTTCTTAGGTGCAGCTGCCACCGCCCGTGGGGCCGCCCCACTAGCACTGTTGGACTGCGCCAGGAGCGCGGCCATCTGCGCCTGAGCCCGGGCCTCCGAAAGCTCCCGCTCATGCTCCGAGCGCATGAGCTGCATTTGCTCCTCCGGGGTGAGGGCCCCGGGTTGGGTAGCTGACTGCGCCGTCGTATTAGTAGCTCCTCCATTGAGCTGCGCCTGTTGCGCGGCAATCAACTGCTGCTGCGCCTCAGCCACTGACCGGTCCACCGAGCCGTTGGGGCCAGGCCTGCCGTCGGCGCCCACGGCATACGAAAGCCCGTTGCCGGTGGCAGTATCGACGCGGGCGTCTACCAGGCCCCGGTTGCGTAGGGTATCTACCGGACTCGCGTAGGCTTCCAGCTTGCTTGACGTAATGGAAGCCTGCTCGGCCTTGGGCAGATTGGTGTTAAAGCCCGACGCGGTGTTTTGCGCTTGCGCCGGCGTGCCGGTGCCGCCCCCGCCCAGGTAAAACATCACGGCCAGAAAGGGCACGCCCACCACTGGCAGGAAGGTGGCCATCTTGCGGGTCCGATAAAATTGCGCGTCTCGCAGGGTGCTGTTTGCGGTTGCCATAACAGGATAGGGTTAGCGAGGGAGCGTGCTGAGGTCCTCATTCTTGAGTACTCGCCAGTTTTCCATCAGGAAGCCGTGCGGGTTGTTTTCTGAGCGCGTCACGTCCCGCAGCGAGCACTCAGAAAGGAAGTTGCGGGTGGTAACCGAGGTCGCCCGGATGACCCGTTGATGGCCGTAGCACCGCGCAGCCAGCGGGCGCGAGTTGATGATGACTACACTGTCCACGCTCATTTCCAGGCTGATGTTAGCGGCAATCAGGTCGTTGTAAAAGCCCTTCTCTTTGAAGTTCTCATACTGCCGCTTGGCCGAGTTGTCGGCCAGATACAGGGCCTTATTGACATTGCTGTCAATGGCTTTCTGGTCGGGGTCGAGCGTGAAAAACAGTTCGTGAAAGCGCGTGACGTGGCTGCGAGCCTCCACCGGCCGGTTGGCCCGCGCATCCCGGGCGCCGGCGGTGAGCAGCTGCCCGCCTTCCAGGACGTAGATGCGCTGCGCCGCGGCGTTCGTGGTTTGAAACGCGAAGTAGGCGATGGTACCGGCCAGCAGCAGCACGGCCAGAATGAAGACCAGGGCCAGGGTTTTAACCTGCTGGAAGGCGGAATCAATGGTTTTCAGGGATGCGAACATGCGCGTCAGAATAGGTGGGAGGAAATGAGAATGGGCCGCTTATCCCCGCATGCGGTTAATGCGCTCCCGCACGGCCGTGCCGGCCCGGTGGCCCAGGGACTCGCCCCGGGTCATGTTACCCGTGCCGGCCATGCCGGCCAAGCCCTGGCCCACTCCTACCGCGCTGCCCATGGCATCCGCCCCGGTCCGCAGGCCGGCCCCACCCATGGCTCCCGCTACTCCGGCAGTGGTGGCGGTTGAAGTGGTGATAAACCGCGTGGCCGCCCGCCCGATGTCGGAGCCGTCAATGAGCATGTCCGCCGCTTTGGGCACGAACAGGTAGCCGGCAATGGCCAGCACGAGCATGCACAGGTAGGCGATATCGGCCGACTCCACACTGCCGCCGGCCTGCAGCTGCCGGATGTTCTCATTGAGCATGGTCACCTGCACGTGGGCCAGTACCGCGGCGTAGATGTTGGCGACCGGCACCCAGAGCGAAATCGTGAGAAAGTAGCCAAACCATTTCATCAGTCCCCCTCCAAAGCCCGGGATGATGGCAATGCCGAAAGCCAGCGGTCCGGCAACGCTGAGTAATACCAGCAGGAAAGTGGAGATGAGGCTGATGGCCAGCTTCGCGGCCAGGGCGCCCAGCTCCAGAATAGATTTTGTCCACTCCCGGAAGTTCTGGCCTACGGAGTACTGCACCTGATTGAACGCTAGGCTGGCTTTGCGGCTCACGTCCAGCGCCCCGAGCTGGCCTAGCTCCTTCTCGTATTCCTCGTTGATTTTCATATCCGACTTGGCTTTGGCATCGGCCGCTAATTGGTCCCGCGTCGCCGTGAGCCGGTTTACTTCCGCAAGCTGACCCATCCGTATTGAATCCGTACCGTGGGCTACGGCCATTGTGATGCCCCGCAACGCCCCGCACAGCGGCACGAACAGCAGAATGGCCATGCCGATAGCGAAGGGCCTAAGCAGGGGAAACAAGTCAATGGGTTCAGCCCGAGCGATGTTGCCCCATACCCGGCTGCTGATGAACAATAGAGCTCCGATGCCCCCGATGGCGCGGCCCAGGTTAATAAACAGAGCGGTAAACGTGAGCATTTCTGTGTAAATGGCTTCAAGCTTTTGCTCATACACAGCCATGTTCAAATCAACAGCGGTTGGGTCCATAAGGGAGGGAAGAAATCAAATCGAGAGAGAAGGGGGCCAATAGGGCTGGTAAACTGTCTACTTTACTACTTTGGAATATTCACCAGCTCCTGTTACCAGCAGATGGTTTTTTTCTTCCAAATAGATAATGTCCATAGCCCCTAGTCCGGTATTTACCGTGAGCTTATGGTTGTCCTTATCGTAGGTAACAGGAACTTCTTTTTTGCCCTCAAGCAGCGTCAGATTATCCCCGCGCTGCTGAATGGTCATATGCGGGCGCGTTGGGCTTTCCAATGACTGCCATTCACCCATAAACTTGTCTGTTCCGCCGGTAGAGGAACATGAGGTTAAGGCGAACATTGCGGTAGTGGCAACTGCGCTGAGCAGTTGATTTAGCTTGCTTTTCATAAGGTCGAAAGTGGAGGTGGAAGGAAAGGCCGACCGCCCTAGCGGGCAGTCATCAAGGCGTTCATGGCTTCGCGGTCCTGCACCTGCTGGGCCTGCTGCTGCGCGATGGCCCGGCACTTGTTGCTGAAGTAGTTCATCAGGTGGTGCTGCTTGGTGATGCGGTCGGCGATGTTGTCGATGAATTCAAGCCTCTCCGGGTCCGTCATCTTTGACTTGTTAGCGCTAAGCACTCCGGCCAACTCGCTCATCAGGCCGATGTTCTCCTGCAAAATGCCCTGGTACACCGTCGAGGCCTCGCTGAGTTGAGCCGGCGAGAGCTGTTTCGTCCGCAGCTCCGGGATGGCACTGGAGAACTCGCTAATCATCTCGCTTTGGTGCGTGTAGATTTCGCGCACCCGGCGGTAGTTGCGCACGCCAGCACTAATTTGCAGCAGGCTGCTGTACCACTGGTCGTGTAGCTGCTGGGTTTTGTCGATGATGCCCTTGATCTTGCCGCTAACCACTTTCATGTCGCCCGCGAGCAGTTTGCCTTGCCCCAGCAGCGTGGTGGAAACGCCCTGGTGCACGACCTGCTTGCGGGACTGACTTTCCGCAATCGGGGCCGAGATAACCGATTGGGCGTAAGCCGGAGCTGCGAAAAGGGCCAGGCCCAGCGCGAGTATCTTGGTGCTAGCTTTCATGGCAGAGAGCGTGAAAAGTGAGCGGTAGGACTAGCGGGCTCCCATCAGGGCGTTGAGGGCTTGCGCGTCCTGCGCCTTCTGCTCGGCTAGGTGCATCTGCACGAAGTTGCGCTGGGTATAGTAGTTGATGAGACCTAACTGGTCGGATATCTTGACGTCCAGCTTGTCGATGAAGCGCATGCGCTCGGCGTCGGTCATCTTGAGCATGGCCGGGCTGACGATGGTCTGTAGGTCGGAAAGCGTATTGGCGCTTTCCGTCAGCATTTTGGTGTACACGCTGGTCATCCGGGAAAGCTGTTCCGGCGGCACGTAGGGTGACTGCCGCAGGGTCTCAATCGCCGTGGAGTAGGTCTGGATGATGCGGCCCTGCTTCTCGAACACGGACTGCACCCGCCTGTAGGTGCGCACGGCCGAGCTGACCTGCAGCAGCCCGTCGTACCAGGTCTTGGCCAGCTGCAGGTTCTTTTCCGAGAACACCTTGGTCAGCTCCTGCTCCTTCACGCCGGCTTTCACCAGCACGTTGGCAGCCTTGGAAAGGCCCTTCATGGTGTTCTGCAGCCCGGTCTGCACGCCGGACTGCACTTCCAGCACCGGAGCGGTTACCACGAGCTGCGCCGAAGCCTTCGAAGCACTAAGCGCGAGGATGGCCAGGCCGAGGAGGATGACTTTCGTTTTCATGATTTTTCCCTTTTGTTGAAATCAGGCGCCCACCCCTTCCCGCAGCTCGGCGGCGAAAAGCTTGATGGCCGTGGGCATGTCGCCGGTCTGCCGGAACTTCTCGAACAGCCGCACTTTCTCGGTTTCCTCGGTGGTGTAGGTCACGTATTCTTCCTTCGACACCTCGATGGCGTACACTTTGGACACGACTCCGCCCAGGCTGATGAATACCTCGGTGTAGCGGCCCCGGGCGGCTTTGTTATCGCGGTTGATGCTCAGCACCAGGTCCTTTTCCTTAGGCGTGAGCGAGAGCAGCGCCTGTATCTCATCAAAGCGGTTGATGAACTTGCGCTGGTCGAGCAGAATTTTGCAGTCCGAGTTGTTGATGATGGCGTCCTTGACAATCTCGTTGCCGATGATGTCGTCAATCTCCTGGGTCACCACGATGGCCTCGCCGAAGAACTTGCGCACCGTCTTAAAGAGGTACTTGATGTAGGCCGCCATGCCCGGCGTCGTGAGCGCCTTCCAGGCCTCCTCAATCAGAATCATCTTGCGCACTCCCTTGAGCTTGCGCATCTTGGAGATGAAGGTTTCCATGATGATGAGCGTGACCACTGGAAACAGAATAGGATGGTCCTTGATGTTGTCGAGCTCAAAGACGATGAAGGGGGCTTGCACCAAATCCAGCTCTTGCTCGGAATTGAGCAGGTAGTCGTACTCCCCGCCCCGGTAGTAGGGTCCGAGCACGTAGAGGAAGTTGTCGAGGTCGAAGTCCTTTTCGCGGACCTTTTCCTCTTCCAGCACCCGGCGGTAGGTGCCTTTAACAAACTCGTAGAACGTGTTGAAACTGGGCTTGATATGCGCGTTGGCTTCGAGCATTACATAGTACAGGCTCACGGCCGTGGACAAGGACACGTACTCCGACTGGCTCACGCTTTCGTCGTCCTTTTTCCAGAGCGCCTGCAGCAGCGTTTTGATGGATTCCTTTTTCTCGACGTCCAGCTTGCCGGATATCAGGAAGGGGTTGAAGGCAATGGGGTCGTCCTCCTCGTAGGTGAAGTACACCCCGCCCACCAGTTCGCAGAGGCCCTTGTAGGAGTTGCCGGTGTCGACCAGCAGCACGTGGGCGCCCTGCTCGTAGTACTGGCGCACCATGTGATTAGTGAAGAAGGACTTGCCCGAGCCCGAGGGGCCGAGCACGAACTTGTTGCGGTTGAAGATGATTTGCCGCTTCATGGGCTCATCCGAGAGGTCCACCAGCACGGGCTTGCCGGTGAGCCGGTCGGAGAGCTTCACGCCCTTGGTGGCCCCGGTGGAGCGGTAGTTGGTTTCGCTGGCCCAGAAGCAGACGGCCTGCTCGATGAAGGTGTAGAAGGTTTCTTCCGCGGGGAAGTCGCCGGCATTGCCCGGAATACCGCCCCAGTAAAGCGCGGCGATGTCCACCGTGTTCTGCCGGGGCTTGCAGTTCATGGCGTTGAACGCGGCGTTCACCAGCTTGCGGGTTTCGGTTAGCGCGTCCTCGTTGGCTGACCAGGTGAGCACGTTGCAGTGCACCCGCACCGGGCGGCGCTTGCAGGCCAGCAGCTCGTTGAGGAAGGCATTGTAGTACTCGTGATTGATGGCGTTCTGCCGGGAGTAGAGCGAGAGCGAGTTGAGCCGGTCCTTCTTCTGCTCGAAGGTTTTGACCGTCTTCTGGGTGTTGTCCAGGAACACGTACTGGTTCAGGATGTGATTGCAGCCCAGCAGCAGCCCCAGGGGCGCAGCAAAGGAGATGGGAAAGTCAGAGTGCTCGGTGCTGTATTGCTCGTAGCGAATGTCCGTTTCCACCGAGGTGGGCAAATCGTCGAGGTTGGCCACCGAGAACATCTGGCAGTACTCCGCCCCTACCTTCAGCCCGTTGGTAAGGTCCAGATCCACCTGCCGGGCTTGGTCGGACAGGTCCAGGGCCAAGTACTTTTCCAAGAGCCCGGCCGCCTGCTCGGTACCGGCCAGCTCGTCGGACGTGAGCCGGTGCGATTTGATGTAGGGGGCGTTGGTGGGCCCCACCCCTTCCAGCGTGCGCACGAACTGACCCACGTTGTCGAAGAAGCTTTCCAGCACCTTGGCGTCGAGCATCTCCCGGGGCACGATGTTGCGCCGGGCCAGCAGCCCCGCCGAGCTGCCCCAGTCCGGGCGCTCGGAAGAGCACTTGGTGATAAACAAGTAGCAGAAGTGGTTGAGGAAGGGCCGCTCATTAAAGTGCCGCTCATAGGACGAGGAGAGCAGCGTGCGCTCGGCCTCGAAGCCGGGGGCGTACCTATCCTCCACGTACCAGTCCTGCTTGTGCACGACGCAGTGGTCGGGCAGCAGGCGCACGGCCTTCACAAAGGCCGACTGCAGCTGGGCGTAGTCTTCCCGCGAGAGGGTGAAGACTTCGGGCAGCTCCAGGCGGAAGGCCACCGTCACGTCGGCATTCTTCGATACCAGGCAATCCTTTTCCACCTTGTAGATGGGCTGCTTGGATTCCAGGGAAGCGGAGGGCAGAACCTTGTTGCTCATGGGTGGGAAAGCACCCGGGCCGGCCGTTAGGCGCGGCCGGTTGGGTTCTCGTTAAGGCGTTGAAAGAGCCGGCTGTGCCGGTTGGTGATGTACTTGGGTGAGGAACGCCGGGCCGCGGCCTTCATCAGCCCGTGCTCGCCGTAGCGGCGGTTCAGGGCAAATACCCCGGCCCACATGCCGCCCCCGGCGGAGAAGGTGAGCAGCGTGGTCAGCAGCAGCGGTACACCCGTCAGGTAGCAGGTCACGAACAGGGCAAACACGAGGGCGATGCCCGCCACCAGGAAGTAGATGTTGCTGCCCACCAGCCCCTTGAATTCCACGGGCTTGTTGATGCCCCGGTTCAGGTCGTAGACGGGCATGGCCGGCGGCTTACAGGAAAAACGAGCGGACTACCGTGGCCACGATGACCAGGAAAATCATGGAGCCGAACCAGGACACCGCCGTTTTCTGGGTGTCCTGGTCGCCGGAGTTCCACTTGCCGTAGACCTTGATGGCTCCGACCAGCCCGAGCACCGCGCCGATGGCATACATAAGCTTGGTGAGCGGGTCAAAGTAGCTGGTCACCTGCGTGGTCGCGTCCTGAATGCCGGCCGTGCCGTTACCGCCACCGGTCTGGGCGTAGAGCAGTGGGGAGGTAAGCAGGAGCGCCAAAAGGATCAGGGAAGTGAAAAAATGCTTCTTGTTCATCGCAACAGGGAAAAAATAGAGGAAAGGGAATTGGGTGAAAGGACAGGCTTGATTCATACTTCGTCCATTTCCAGCAGAGCATTTAGCTCCGCGTTGAAGTGGCCCAAGTGCTGGGCCATCTGCTCGGCCAAGCAAGAGCCCTGCAGGGCCGCGGGCATAGGCGGATTCTGCCCGGCCTGCAGCAGGGCGATGTATTCGCTGACCGAATCGGCCGCGACCAACTGCGAAGCCGGCTCCGCAGTAATAATGTCCAGCAGCGACGCCACCGGCTCATCGAACGTGGCCAGCGGCTCGTAGCCGCTCATTACTGAGTCAGCCGGAATGGTCTCCGGCTCCAGGGCCGGGACAATGGGCTGAATTTCTTCCTCCACATGCTGCGCAGGCATTTGCTGCCGGACCAGCGCCGCTAGTCGCTCATCGGCTTGGTCAGCCTCTTCGGTCCGGGCTTCGTCCTGCAGTTGGGCTTGGGTCTGCGCAACGTGCGAAGCCTCAAAGGGCATTGCCTCATGGGCACTCTCGTCCTGGCCGGTAGCGGCAGCAGTGGAGTCAGGCAACTCCCCTCCTACTACCGGCTCAGACGCCGTGGGCAGGTTTTCCGCCGCGCCGGCTTCCGTACTTTCTGTTTCAGTGTCGGCATCGACAGTAGCGGCCTCCCCCGCCGCCGGGGCGAAGGCTGAGGTTGGGCGCACCAGCGCCGGCGGAGCTACCACGCCCGCTGCGTCAGCAGCCAGGGCGCGGCTGCCAGGCTTTCGGCGGGACGAGAGCAGGTCGGTGAGCTCCTGCCGGTAATAGAGCAATCCGACTACCAGGTAGTAGAGCAGGACCAGGGCCAGGATAAACAGGCCAAACTGGCTCCAGGAGTAAGCGCTGAGCATCGACTGGGAATAGCGTGGCACCCCCAGATCAGCTGACCCGGGCGGGAACATGCCAAACCGGAGTTTGACGCTGCAAACCTATCGGGGCTCTACACCCGATTGGTAGAAAGTTGACGAACGGTTGAAAATGGATGGTGAGGTGCAGAAGTCACACACGAACGGCGCCTTGTTGACCCCCAGCTCTACGCTGACGCTTCGAAGTGAAATATGGCACCAGTGCCGGAGTCAAGCGCGGCAGTTACCCACCTAAAAAGTAGGTGCATCAATGGTGAGTTGGTTTCTTGTTACCCAATTAGGTCGCTATTCTCACGCCAACTGCCGCGCTGCCAATTGTGACCCACTTGCGTAAAGGGTAGGCAGTGTCAAGCTATTCAGTTTCTTTTCGTCCCGAATTATCCTAGCCCCAACCGCGATGAATCCTTTCTGCGAGCGTTTAGGTCTTTTATACCCCATCATTCAAGCGCCGATGGCGGGTGTTTCTACCCCGGCGCTGGCCGTGGCCGTGTCGGAGGCTGGAGCCTTGGGCTCGCTGGCCGCCGCTGCCCTGAATCAACCTGAAGCCCTCGCCCAACAACTTGCGGCGCTGGCCGCGGCTACGTCGCGGCCTATAAATGTCAACGTGTTCTGTCACCAGCCCAGTCCTGCCGACCTAGAGCACGACGCGCAATGGTTGGCTTACTTACAGCCCTACTTTGCTGCCCTGCACACCATGCCCCCTGCACAGTTGCAGGAGGTCTACCCCAGCTTTCGAACGGATGACGCGCTGCTGGCTGTGCTCGTACAGGCCCAGCCCCAAGTGATTAGCTTTCACTTTGGCCTGCCCACACCGGCGCAGCTGGCCGCCCTGCGGCAAACAGGTGCCTTGCTGTTGGCTTGTGTTACCTCTCCGGCCGAGGCGCAGGCAGCGGAAGCGGCCGGGGTAGATATGCTCGTGGCGCAGGGCGTGGAAGCGGGTGGGCACCGGGGCACCTTTGATCCAACCTTCGAGCCCAACATCACGACGCTAGACCTGACCCGTCAAATCGTGCCGCACTCTCGCCTGCCGGTCATCGCAGCCGGGGGGCTCATGGACGGCGCCGATCTAGCAGCTGCTCTGCGCGCCGGGGCAGTTGCCGGACAGTTCGGCACGGCGTTCGTGGCCTGTCCCGAATCAGCCGCTTCCGCTGCCTACCGGGCGGCGCTGTTGCACCAGCCGCCCTTGCCAACCGCCTTGACTGACGTCATCTCCGGCCGGCCGGCGCGGGGCCTGGTCAATCGTTTCATGGAAGACGTTGACCAGCCGGGTCGCCCCCCTGTGGCGGCCTACTCGAGGGCCTATCAGGCCGGCAAGGCCTTGGTCGCCGCGGCCCAGCAAGCAGGGGAGTCGGGCTTTGCTGTGCAATGGGCTGGTACGGGCGTGGGCCGGGCGCGGGCACTACCAGCGGCAGAGTTGGTCCGCACGCTGGCCGCGGAGCTGCACCAAGCTATGGCGTAGGAAGCATTCTTTTTATCTGGCCTATATGCGTTCGATATGGAGGCTGCTAATTGAGCACCCTATCCGGTGTCATCCTACCAAGTGGATGCGGCTTTTTAACTCTTCTTTGCAGGAGCGGCTCACCGGGATATAATCCTTGCCCAGCAGCACGCTACTTTCCTCGTAGGCCTGCACGTGGTCGAGGTTGACGATGTGGGAGCGGTGGGTTTTGAAAAACTGGTCGGGCAGCTTCTGCTCCAGCTCCTTGAGGGTGGAGTCGAACACGAAGTTCTCTTTGACCGTGTGCAGGCGCACGTAGTTCTGCAGGGCCTCGAAGTAGAGGATGTCGCGCAGCAGCACTTTCACGTGGCCCGAGCCTTTGCGCACGAACAGGTACTCTTTGAACTTCGGGCAGCGCTCGGCAGCGCCCAATACCTCATCACCGCCAGCTGAGGCCAGGTCCAGTACGGGGCCGGTGGGCCCGGCCTGGTAGGCATTGTAGAGGGCCAGCTCAATCTGGGCCCGCAGGGAGTCATCCGTGAAGGGCTTGACCAGGTAGCCGTAGGGCTGGGCCAGCTTGGCGCGGTTAAGAGTAGCCGAGTCGGAGCGGGCAGTGAGAAACACCACGGGCACGGCAAACTGCCGGCGCACGAGCAGAGCCGCGGCAATGCCGTCGCAGTCGCCGGCGATGTTGATGTCCATCAGCACCAGCTCCACAGGCTGCTGGGCCAGTACCTGCAGGGCTTCGTCACTGCTGTCGACGGGTTCGAGCGGCGTGTGACCCAAGCGGACCAGGGCCCGCTGTATTTCGTCCGCAATCAGTAATTCGTCTTCAACAATGAGTATAGTAGCCATAGGGTAGCGTTGGGCTCCCGGCCGGCCCCGGCTTAGCTGCGGGTGACCTCCATGCGGGTGCCGGTGGGTTCGGATGGTGAGGCTGTCACAGTTGCTTTCAACTGCTTCGCGAGCCGGCGCACGAGCTGCAGCCCGAGCGATCGGGAAGCGGCTTCCCCTCCCCCTTCGGCCGCCATGCCGACGCCGTTGTCGATGACGCGCAGCTGAAAGCCGGTGGGACCGGAGGAAAGAGAAACGTGCAGGTGGCCCGGCCCGGGACCTCGAAAAGCGTGCTTGTACGCATTGCTGACCAATTCGTTCACCAATAGCCCAAAGGAAGTGGCCTCCCGAGCCTCTAGTATCAGGGGCTGCAGGTCGGTGCTGAGCTGCACGGGCCGCTCGGGCGAGTTGAGGGAAGTATGCAGCGAATCAAGCAACTGCGCGAGGTAATCGTCCATGCGCACCTGGGCCAGGTTATCGGCCCGGTACAGGAATTCGTGCACGAGGGCCATGCTCTGAATTCTTGACTGGCTGCCAGCCAGGGCGGCCGTCAGCGCCGGGTCGGGCAGCACGCTGCTCTGCCAGGCCAGCAGGCTGCTGACCAGCTGCAGGTTGTTTTTAACCCGGTGGTGGATCTCCTGCAAGAGCACTTCCTTTTCGGCCGCCGATTGGCGGTTGGCCTCGTTGGCCACGGCCAGCAGGGCTTTCTGCCGCCGCAGTCGCCAGTACAGCCAGCCACCCACCCCTAGCGTGGCCAGGAGCCCGCCCAGCAACAACAGCAGGGATTGCAGCCGGGCCCGCTGGGAACGCTGCTCGAACTCGGCTGCCCGATTCTTTTGCTGCAATAGCTTTACGTCATAGCCCACCTGCAGCCGGGCTAGGGCCTGGGCTTTATCGTGGCTGAAGAGCGAATCCCGTAGTTCCTGTGACCGGGTGTCATACTCAGTTGAGCGCGCCACTTTGCCCTGGTCAGCTTCCGCCCAGGCCAAGCAAGCCAAGGCCTCCGCCTCGTACTCGGGCATCGGCGTCTCCCTGGCCATCCGCAGAGCCAGCTCCGCCGCCTTCTGTGACTCGCCGGTGCGGCCCATCAGTCGGTAAGTGCGGGCCAGCGCTAGGGCCGAGGCCGTCGCGTGAGATGGAAAGCGATGCTGCCGTAGGATCGGCAGGGCCCGTCGCATATTCGTTACTGCCGAATCCAGCCGGGCTGGTGTGTGAGGCTGCAGCAAGGCGTACACCTCCCCTTTAAACTGGTATACGCTCCCTATGCCCCGAGCATCGTTGGCCTGCTGCATCGGGGGCAGGGCCCGCGCCGCGTAGTGGAGCACTGAGTCGTACTGCTCCAGGACCATGAAGGTGGTCGCTAGGTTTAGCAACAGACTACCCCGCTGTCCAGGAGTAACCTTGGTGGCCCCAGCTTGCTGCTGGTACGCCAGCCGCATCCACTGCAACCCCTTGGCCGCCTCCTTGGTATCCACAGCCAGCAGTCCCAGACACTGCGTGAAACGCCATTGGTCTGGCAGCTTATGAGTCTTGGTCAGGTCCAGACCCTGCTGGCAGTAGGCCGTAGCACCAACGTAATCGCTTTCCCGCTCACAGTTCACAATGAGTTGATACAGTGCCTCCGAAGCCCTCGGCCAGTCGCGACGGAGGGTGGCCAGTGACACAGCCTGCTCGCCGACTTTCCGGGCATCCGGATCAGCTTGGGCAAACAGCTTGTCGCGCAGCGCCCCCAGCAGCCGGAAGCGCGTCGAGTCAGGTAGGCCCCGTTGCTCCAGTAGCCCGCGCAGCGAATCGATGGCCGTGACTGGCGCCGGGATTGGAGCATCCAGAGAGCCGGCTGCGCCGGGAAATGCACTGGCCAGAGCCAGCCCCATTACTACCAGCAGCTTACTGCAACTCATGCGGGAAGGCTGCAGTGGAAAGAAAGGGAATTGCATGGTAGCCCATGAGCGGTAGATGTACGGGCCCCTCCCCTACCCTGCCTCCGGGGCCAGGCCTAATGGTTGAGCGCTTGAGCAGAGAGGATAGCGGCTGGTAGGAGGAGCGGCGGGTTTACTTACTTTTTAGGGTTCATCATCTGCCGCAGCTGCCGCTGCAGCGCTTTCTGGATTTGCTGCTCGTGCTGATCCACAAACTGATTCAGAATGTTGTGAATGACGTCCGCCGAGGAAGCGCCCCCGCCCAGCAGCAAACCCATTTGCTGGAAAAGCTGCTGATGGGTTGCCGTAATGCGTACCTGAAAGGTTTTCTTTTCTTCCGAGGGAGCGTAAAGGCCGTCAAATGAGAACTGCGGGGTGTTGCCCGTCGCCGGTCCCGGCGTGGGTTCAACTCCCTGGTCCTCGTCCGGTGCGCTTGCCGCCTCCTCCCCTACTGCGGCGGCCGGCTGTGCTACCTGGGCCGGGGCTACCCGGGCCTTGGGCCCCTTTTCTCCCTTTGGTTCTGCCTTAGCCTCTGCTGGTGCGGGCGTCAGCACCGGCGTGGGTGCCTCCACTACGGGTGCGGTGGTAGGCAAGGCGGCAACGGCTGGCTCAACCGGGGCCGGAGCCGCCACGGACGGTGCTGTTGCGGGAGCCGGGGCTGGCGCCACGGCTGGTTCGGGAGCCGGAATAGCAAAGGGCTGGCTGGGCCCCATGTGGCTAATGGAAGCAACGGAGCCCGTCAGGCGGGCCAGTTCGGCCATCTGTTCTTCCGGGGTGAGCTTGGGCTTTTTGGTGGTGGCTTTTGCCATGATGGACAAGCGTTAAGGCGTGGGGATGAAATGCGAAAAACCGGAAGCCCTTACTCGGCCTCCACGGCCGCGGGCGTGGGCTCTACCGGCGGCGGGGTGTAGGCAATGGTTTTCCCCGAGGGCGTCACGGCCCCCTCCCCTACTACCAGGGTCAGGATTTCCATGATGAGCTGGCCCAGGCCCAGACGGTTGAGGTCGCGCTCGGGCAGGGGAAACATGGTCGAGCGGTTTTCCTTGTAGGTCATCAGCAGTTCCACGCGGCTCCTGAGCAGCGGCATTTCTTTTTCCTTGAAAAGCGCCTCGGTCTTCTCGTAAATGGCTTTCTTCTCCGCTTTCACGAACTTGTTCCAGAAGGCGTAATATCCCTGCAGGTTGGAGTCCGCATCGCGGGACTGCACGAACTGGCCCAGAATGGCCATGTAGGACATGGTAGAGGCAATCGAGCCCTTATCCGGCTCGATGGGCAGGAAGATGTAGTCGACCAGCCGCAGCAGCTCCGGCAAGCCCATCACGTTGACCGTGCCGGGGGTATCCACCAGAATAAAGTCGTATCCCTGGTCCAGCATCCCTTCAATGGAGGCGACGGCTTTTTCCACGCTGGAGATGATAACCGGGTAAGGCGGAACCCCCTGCTTGATGAGCCGGGCCTGGAAGGCCGACTCGGACTGCAGGCGCTGCTGCTCTTCCAGCCGGTAGGCGTGCAGGGAGTTCTGCGGGTAGTCACAGTCCACCATGGCCACTTTGTAGCCATAGTAGTAGCACAGGGCGGATGCCATGTGGGTGCCAATCGTGGACTTCCCCGCTCCTCCCTTTTGGGTAGCGAACGCGATTACGTGAGGTTGTGTCATAAGGCCGTGCAGGAGTAGTAAAGGAGCTATGTGTGGCAGCGTTGCGTTGTTGCAATACCACAAAGTTGCAAAGGTGTGCTAAGCGTTAGTTGCAAAGTTGCAAAACAACAAAGTGGCATCATTGCTGTGTGACAATGTGGCGAAGGTACATCGTGGCAATGTTGCAAAGCAACACAGTGGCAATAATTAATCGCGATGCCTTCTAATGGTGTTGCCTTGGTTCAAAGTTGCAAAGTTGCTTTGTGGCAAGATGTGCTTGCGTTTCCTTTAAGCTCCATTGTGTGGAACTTGTGGTAATGTGGCAAAGTTGTAATGTTGCATTGTGGCAAGAAATAAAGCAAGGGCACCTTCGCTTACGCATTGATTATGTATAGCTTAGAATAGCCTTTATCTAGTGTCATTGTTGCTTTGTTGCAAAGTTGTATAGTTGCACAAGTTGGTAAATTCCTAGACTAGCCCTAGCCCCGTCCAACGCCCTCGTTCAACCGGCTCGTTCAACGACCAGCAAGCCATGTCATTGTGTACACAAACTGCGTTTGCGTCCGACAATGACACCGCCCGGTTCGCAGGCTTACCGGGCTTGGCTTGCTAAAGCAGACGGCTGTAAATAGCCTTAAAATGAATTTAGCCGTAGGTTAGCCCCAAAATCAACCAGAGGGAATATGACTGACGAAGCCAAGCCGGAAGCCGCTGAGCCAAACCGCGACCAACAGATTCATTTTCGCGTGACTGCGGACGAGAAGAAAGCCATTGAGGCGAAGGCCAAGGCCGCCGGGTTCAAGAAGGTTTCCGACTACTTGCGGGTGCTTGGCATGTGCACCGAAGTCAAAGAAGTGCTGCCGGCTGAGCTGCGTCGGCAACTGGTGGGCATCGGTACCAACCTAAATCAGATTGCCCGGTTGGCCCAGTCGGGTAAAGCATTTAGCGGCCACGAGGCGCAACTTGTGCAGGCGCTTTCCATCATCCGCGGGTATCTGGTATGATAGCCAAGACCACCACGGGCAGCGACTTTGAAGGCGCCCTAACCTACGGGGCCGGGCAGCGCCGAGGCAAAGGAAAAGAGCCGGGTGAGGCCCCGCTTTTGGTCGTATCTAATGTCATCCCGGGCAGCCCGATGGAGATGGCCCAGGAGATGAAGGGCATGGCCAGCCGCAGTCGGAAAGTGCAGAAGCCGGTGTGGCACACGGTGCTTTCGTGGAAGGAAGGGGAGGAGGTCAGCCAGGCGCAAAAGGTCGCGGCAGCCCAGCGCTACTGCGAGCTGATTGGCGCGCCCATCGCCCGCCACCAGGTGGTGGTATATGAGCACCGCGACAAGAAGCACGCCCACGTGCACATCTACATCAACCGGGTGCCGATTGACGGCGGCCCGGCCTTGCGAACAGACAATAACTTCTACCGGCAGCCGGCCATCACCAAGCAGATAAGCCAGGAGTTGGGGATGCAGCCCATTCCCGAGCGCCGCCGCAGCATCAAGGACCTCGACCCAATGAAAGAAGCTGCGCGAGACCAAATAGGGCAGGCGTTACAGGACGCCCTGAGTCGGTCCGATAGGGGAGGGGAGGAGTGGCTCGCAACTCAGCTGCACAAGCAGCAAATAGGCGTGCGCTACGCCCACGACAAAGGCGGCACCTTACGCGGGGTAAGCTTTGAGGTAAACGGAATAGGGGTGAAGGGGCAAGAAGTGGGCTTCAAAGGAGCACAGCTGCGGGAAGTATTTGCGGAGTCAATGACCGGACAGGTACCCCACCCCCCCGTTAAGCCTTCTTTTAGTAACCAGAGAAAGAAAATGCTTTAATCCTTTTCCAGGTCGGTAAGGCTGGATAGAACAAGTTGGGCATAGTGCCGAGCAAGGCTTTGCGGCTGAATTAATGCGTCTTAGCACGACCACGACGCGATTTTCTAGCTCTTGTAACAAAAGCCCTATTGTCGTGGCCTGAGCGACTGGCTTGGCGCAGCTACTCAAATCTTCAGATGCTATGCCGCGTGGCGAAAAGCTAGTGGCGTAGTGCCGGCGTGCTTTTTAAAGAAACGCTGAAAGTAGGTAGCGTAGTCAAACCCCAAACTCTCGGCAATCTCGCCGACGCTCCAATCGGTCTGCTGTAGCAGCACCTTGGCCTCGCTGACGTAGCGGTCGGCGATGTAGGCCGTGGTGGGCTTGCCGGTTACTTCTTTCACCGAGCGGTTTAGGTGATTCACATGGACAGCCAGCCGGTCGGCAAATTCCTGGGCATTCTTCAGAATAGGCTCATGGTAGCGTCTGGTCACCGGGAACTGAACTTCCAGCAGGGTCATAAACAGGTTGGTGATGCGCTGAGCCGCGTTGGTGGCTATTGCCGGGTGGGGGCTGGCGGGCTCCAGGCGGGCCGCTTCATGGATAACGAGCGAAAGCTGGCTACGCAGCAAATCGTCCTTGTGGGCGTAGTCTGTGTCAAAGTCCCGACGCATGCGGCCGAATACTTCAATCAGATAGCGCTGCTGCTCGTCGTTGAGGGTGTACACCGGATTGCCATCCACGCGGTAGAGCACGGAGTCTTTCAGGCTTACACCCCGCATTGCTGATTGCAGAAAGGGCTCGGTAAAGCCGACAATGTAGCCTTCGGCTTCGCTGGTCGCGCCGGCCACGGGTTCCCACGAGAAAGGCACCAGGCGGTTGGTGAATACGAGCGCAGGGCGGTCTACCAAGTAGCTGCGGGTGGCGTAGTGCAGCTCATTGGCCCCACTTGTCACCAGCACGCACTTGAACACGTCGCGGCGGTTGAAACTGTCCATGCCGCACTGCGCCTCGTTCATGGTCAGCACCGTGATTTCGCCGCAGACGGGCGCGGAAAGCGGCAACGAGTCCCGGTGCGGTGCGGCTGGCAGGGTTTGATTCATGGAGTTGGTTCAAGTCGTTGCTTCAGGAAGCGTTTTAGGAATTATCAACCCAAAATAAGCGTAAGGGAAAAGCAAGGAACCAGCGGCAGGCGAACAATTTCTGCTTGCTTACCGCTGGCTACTCGCAGTTCAGCGGCCGAAAATCCTGGTCAGGCGGGCTTATTCCGCTGCCACCGTAAACCAGCCCGTGGCCACCTGAATAATGCCCCAGAGCTTGCCAGGGATGCGGCGCTCTTCCACCTTGGAAGGCTGCAGGGCGGCCTGAATTTCATCTTCCCGGCCGCTGGTGGCCAGCTCCAGCCAGTTGGGGTTCACCACCAAGGCCTGGCCCACCGCTACCAATGACAAGCCCAGCGACAGGGCCTGACGCGCCTCGGCGGGCGTGCGGATATGGCCGGCGGCGATAACCGGCAGACGCCCGTTCACCCGTGCCAGGACGCCTTCTACCACCAGCTGGTCGTCTTGGCTATCGACGGGCTTAGCGGTCAGCACGCTTGGCAGCGACACGTGCACATAGTCGATATCCAGCAACGCCAAGCGGTCGAGTAGCTCATATACATCGTGAATGCGCAGGCCTCCGTCCTGGGGCTCGTCGGGCGAAATGCGGTAGCCCAGCAAAAACGGCTGTTCGGTGTGCTCCTGAATCACGCGCTGGACCTCCTGCACGACGGCCAGCGGGAAACGCAGACGGTTTTCCAGCGAGCCGCCCCACTCGTCGGTGCGCTGGTTGAAGTAGGGCGACAGGAAGTTCTGGAGCAGGAAGCCGTGGGCACCGTGCAGCTCCACCCCGTCGAAGCCGGCCTCGATGGCCCGGCGCGTGGCCTGGCCGAAAGCCTGGATTATGTCCTGAATTTCGTCCTCGCGCAGGGCCCGGGAAGAAGCCGCGGGCGTAAACGCGGTGGCCGCTATTTCCATGGTGCTTGCACTTACGATGTCGCCGTTGGGAATCAGGGGTGCCAGAGCCTTGTTGCCAGCGTGGAAGATTTGCAGGATGGCGGGCGCCCCGCCACTCTTGGCCGCGTCGGCCAGCTTGCGCAGGCTCGGCAGAAAGGAATCATCGTAGGAGGCAAACTCATCGGTAAAGCCCTGCCCGCTCGGCGTGACGTGGGAGCAGCCGGTGATGACCAGGCCCACGCCGCCTACCCGGGCATGGTAGTAACGCGCTTCCTCGTCCGAAATGGTTAGGTCATCGTTGCTCGACCAAGTGGTCATCGGGGCCATGGCCACCGGGTTTTTCAGGTAAAGGCCGCGCTTGAATGCAAACGGCTGGAATATCAAATCGGTGGTTTCCGCAGTGGTTATCATGAAGGGGCTTGATGAAAGTTGAAAGCAAGACAAAGGTCCCCCACTGTAAAAAGGCCTCACAATACCAATCAAACCACTTTGTACACAAATCAAACAGCCCTGCTCCGAGAACCGGGGACAGGGCTACAAAGTCGGTAACACCGGCCCTTAAGACTGGCTGTTGACAGCTGAGCTCACACCTCTTGAAGGTCACCCGCGGGCGCTACTCCGCGTGGCGAAATGCCAACGGCGTGGTGCCGGTGTGCTTTTTAAAGAAGCGGTGGAAATAGGTCGGGTATTCAAATCCCAGACTATCGGCAATCTCGCTCACGCTCCAATCCTGGTGCTGGAGCAGCACTTTAGCCTCGCTGGTAATGCGCTCGGCAATGTGGGCCGTGGTGGGCTTGCCGGTCACCTCCTTTACCGAGCGGTTCAGGCTGTTGACGTGGACGGCTAGCCGGTCGGCAAACTCCTGCGCGTTTTTCAGAAGGGGTTCATGGTATTGCTTGGTCACCGGAAACTGGATTTCCAGCAGCGTCAGAAACAAGTTGGTCACGCGCTCGGCTGCGTTGGTGGCCACCGCTTGGTACGGGCTGGCGGGCTCCAGTCGGGTCGCCTCGTGAATGATGATGGAGAGCTGGTTGCGCAGCAGGTCGTCCTTATGGGCATAATCGGTGTGGAAGTCCTGCCGCATCCGAATGAATACTTCGTTCAGGTAGCGCAGTTGCTCGTCGTTGAGGAAGTACACCGGATTGCCGTCCACCCGGTAGAGCACCGATTCCTTGAGGCTTACTCCGCGCATGGCCGAGTGCAAAAACGGCTCCGTATAGGCGACAATAAAGCCTTCCGGCGCGCCCGTCCCCTCCACCGGCTCCCAGGAAAACGGTACTAGGCGGTTGGTAAAGACCAGCGCAGGCCGGTCGATGAGGTAGCTGCGGGTGGCATAGTGCAACTCGATAACCCCGCTGACGACCAGCATGCACTTGAATACGTCGCGCCGGTCGTAGTGCCCCATGCCGCACTCGGCCTCCTGCATCGTGATGACGGTAATTTCGCCGCCCGCAGGCGATACGCTCGGATAGATGTCAGTGCGCGCAGAGGAAGAGGGCGTCGTTGCCATGGGAAATATCAACGTGTTAAACGAAAAAAAGGAGGAAGCAGGCCCAGGCGGCTAGGTGATGCTGTAGAGCAATTGCGGAATCAAGCACAATTGAGTCACGAATAAGTCACTTATGAACCTGCGTGTTAACCGCTTAATGTATAATGGCAGTAGCCAGGGCCTGGTCTTTCCAAGTCGACAGGTCTTGGGCAAACCGCGCCTGCTTCTGCGCTACTTTTTCGTAGGCATCCGCGCCCAGCATCAGATACAGCGGTGGGGCGTCGCTTTCAGCGGCGCGAATTAGAACATCAGCCGCTTTGTCGGGGTCGCCGGGCTGCTTCTGGTCGACTTCCGCGTCCAGCTTTGCCCGTAGAGCGTGCAGGGGCTCGTAGTCGGCAATGGTGCCCTCGCTGTACACAAAAGAGCCGGGACTGAAGAAGTTTGTCCGGAACGCGCCGGGCCCCACCACCGTGACGCGAATACCGAAGGGCGACACTTCCGCTGCCAGCGTTTCCGACAAGCCGACCACCGCGTACTTGGCAATGTTATAGGCCCCAAAGCCCGCTTCCGCCGCGTAGCCGGCGATAGACGACAAATTAAAAATGTGTCCGGAGCGCTGGGCGCGCAAGTAAGGCAAGGCCTGACGAATGACGCACAGAGTCCCGTACACGTTCACCTCCACGCACTGCTGCAGGTCAGCCAGCGGCACTTCTTCGAGGCTGCCCTGCAGGCCGTAGCCCGCGTTATTGACCACTACATCGAGCTGGCCAAATCGCGCGACAACCTGCGCCAGGGCCGTCTTCACGCTTTCCTCTTGGCTGAGGTCGGCGGCCAAGGCTAAGAAGTTGCTGTGTTCCCCCACCGCTTGCTGGAGCTGCGAGGCCTCCCGCGAGGTAGCGGCTACTTGGTATCCCTGCAGCAAGAGTTTTTTCACCAGGGCCAGCCCCAGGCCTTTGGAGGCTCCGGTGACCAACCATACTTTCTGCTCGTTCATGTGCTTGGTAGTTAAAGAGAGCAGCTTGGCGCAGCGTTAGGATTGCACAATCTTCATTTGCGCCGCGTTCATGCGGCCTCCGTGCACCTTGAGCTTGGCAAAGGCCGTGTCTAATTCCTGCAGGTCAGCGGGCGTAAGCTGCACGGTTACCGCGGCCAAGTTTTCGCTCAAGTGAGCGGGGTTGCGTGTGCCGGGAATGGGCACGATAAACGGCTTCTGGGCAAGCAACCAGGCCAGCGACAGCTGCGCCGGGGTGATGCTTTCCTTAGCGGCAAACTGTGCCAGCAGGTCCACAATGGGCTTGTTGGCGGCAATGGCGGCCGGCGAGAACCGGTCAAATCCGGACCGCAGGTCTTTTTGCGGGTCGAATGGGGTGCTCGCCGTGATTTTACCCGTCAGGTAGCCCATACCCACCGGGCCCCACGGCACAAAGCCGATTCCCAGCTCTTCGCACGTAGCAAGCACGCCGTTCTTCTCGACGTCGCGCTCCATGAACGAGTATTCCGTTTGCACCGCAGCCACCGGCAGTACCGCGTGTGCCCGACGGATGGTCTGGGCATTGGCTTCCGAGAGGCCGAAGTGTAGCACCTTACCTTGCTGAATGAGGTCTTTAATCACTCCGGCTACCTCTTCGATAGGGACGTTTGGGTCCACCCGGTGCTGGTAATAAAGGTCGATGCGGTCGGTACGCAGCCGCTTGAGCGAGCCCTCAACTACTTTTCTGATGTGCTCGGGCCGGCTGTTGAGCCCGCCTTTGCCTGCCTCCACGTCGAAACCAAACTTGCTGGCGATAATGACATGGTCCCGGAAGGGCGCCAGGGCCTCGCCCACCAGTTCCTCGCTGGTGTGGGGGCCGTACACTTCGGCCGTGTCGAAGAACCGAACCCCGTTGTCGTGAGCCGTGCGCAGCACCTGGATGCCCTGCTTTTTATCGGCGGGCGGGCCGTAGTTGGCACTGATGCTCATGCAGCCGGCGCCCAATTCCGAGACCTCCAGCTTGCCGAGCTTACGGGTTTTCATAGAGGCCGTGCCCTTAGCTGGGGGTGGCGTCTGGCTGCCGGCAGTGCCATCGGTTTTCGGCTGTTCTGAGCAGGCGGCTAGCAAAGCGGGGGCGAGTGCCAAACTAGCGCCGAGCAGGGCGCTTTTGCCCATGAAGTTGCGGCGGCTTAGGCCCACGCCCTGGGGCGCATCCGGGGATTGCATGTTGTTTTCCATAGTAGTTGTTTGTGTTAAGTCTCTGGCTGCGCCGGCCGGGCAGCTGTGGGTAGTTGGGTTCGCCTCGCGTGACCGCAGCGCCCAGCCTTATTGAGCGTGTGACTTCACCTGAGATGATGCCCGCGCTACTTGCTGGCAGCAGCTGGCTCGTCGTAGGCGAGCGAGCTGGAAAGCGCCCGATGGGAGTCAATGTCCTGCTGCAGGTCGGCGATTACCTGCTCGGCGGTCCCGATGGCATCGGCTCCGGCGATGAAGCGGCGGGGCGGCTTCTCTTCGCCCGAAATGGTCAGCAACGCCTGGGCTAGCTTGGCCGGGTCGCCCCACTGCTGGCCGTTGTAGCCTTTCCAGAACTGCTCCTGCCCTTCGCGGCGCTCGTCGTAGTCGGCAATGTGCGTGTCGGCAAAGCTGGTGGACTCCTCAGTGAGCAGCTCGGTGCGGAAGAAGCCAGGGTTGACCGTGATGGCCTCAATGCCGAACGGGGCCACTTCGGGGGCCAAGGAGCGCATCCACCCTTCCAAGCCAAACTTCGAGGCCGCGTAGGCCGCGCCAAACTCAAAGCCCACCAAGCCGGCGGTGGAGGAGATGGTGATAATCTGCCCAGCTTTCTGCTGACGCAGCACGGGCAGCACGGCCCGCGTCACGTTCATCGGGCCGATGAGGCTGGTGGCCAACTGCTGGTTCATTTGCTCGGGGCTCAGCTCCTCAAAGAAGCCGGCGTAGAAGTTAGCGGCGTTGTTGACCAGCACGTCGATGCGGCCGAACCGGTTGACGGCGGCTTGCACGGCGACCTCCGCTTCGGCGGGCTTGGTGATGTCAAGCGTCACCACCAGCAAGTCGGCCGCTTCGCCGATGGCCTGGGCTACTTTCTCCTTGTTGCGGCCGGTGGCGACGACCGAGTGGCCGGCGGCCAGTACGGCTTTGGTGATGTAGAGGCCCAGACCCCGGCCCGCGCCGGTAATCAGCCATACTTTCTTATCTGCCATGGTATTGGGGGTTTGGTGTAACGTTCTAAACGCGTGTTTTGGAGAGAAGGGAACCGCCGGAATCCGGCTTTTCCGGACGGGTGCCCGAGGGCCGATAAGTTGTCCGGCAACAAGACAAAGGTCCCCCGCTGAGAAGAGGCCTGACAATACCAATCAAACCACTTTGTAGACAAATCAATCAACTAGCCGAGCCAAGGATGAGCAGAACTCCCGCGATTCAGCCAAGAGGGCCTTGGCGATGGAGGACGGTATAATGCCGATTTGAGCTTCTATTACGCTCTGCCACGCAGGCGTCCGAAGCCGTATTTGGGCCCTGAATGCGATGCCGTTGGTGTGCGGAATCTGCCCCTCACCCCTGACTTTTTGCGGCTCGTCAAGAAGTGCCCACTAAGCCCGCGTGAAGCGTGTAGGTTGCCGGATTGCAAACCAACCGCCTGTGTGCTGAGCTATGGAAGACGAAAAGGGATTGAGGAAAATCATGGAGTTCATGCGCCTGCTGGCCATTGTGCTGCTGGCCCTGAACATCTACTACTACTGCTTTGGCTACTTCAAAAGCATGGGCTGGGCGCCGGCCGTGGTGGAGCGCCTGCTGGAGAGCTTCACCCGCAACACCTTCCTGTTTCGCGCCAGTTGGATCAGCAAGAGCCTCGCCGTGGTGTTCCTGCTACTCAGCTGCCTGGGCACCCGGGGGCGCAAGGATGAAACGGTGAAGGGGATTTCCGTGGCAGGCTACGCAGTCATCGGCCTGGCCCTGCTGTACGGTTCGGATCTACTGCGCAACCTGTCAATGCCTGCCGGTGTGGCCACCACCCTGTACGCGGCAGTGGTGTCCGGCGGCTTCTTGTTGCTGCTCAGCGCCGGGGCCTGGCTGAGCCGGCTGTTTAATAACGACCTGATGAAGGACATCTTCAACAAGGACAATGAGAGCTTCCCGCAGGAGGAACGCCTGATGGAAAACGAGTATTCGGTAAACCTGCGCACCGAGTACCATCTACGGGGCAAGCGGCATCAGGGCTGGCTGAACGTGGTCAACCCGTTTCGGGCGACCATGGTGCTGGGCACGCCGGGCTCGGGCAAGAGCTTCGCCATCATCAACGAGTTCATTCGGCAGCACCTAGCGAAAGGGTTCTGCATGTACCTCTACGACTACAAGTTTGACGACCTGAGCCGGATCTGCTACAACACGCTGCTGCGCCACCAGGATAAGTTTGACCGGCCAGTGGGCTTTTACGTCATCAACTTCGACAACCCCCGCAAAAGCCACCGTTGCAACCCGCTGCTGCCCGAGCTTATGTCCGACATCGTGGACGCCTACGAGTCGGCCTCCACCATCATGCTCAACCTCAACAAGAGCTGGATTCAGAAGCAGGGGGACTTCTTCGTGGAGTCGCCCATCAACTTCGTGGCCGCCATCATCTGGTTTTTGAAGCTGTTCGAGAAGGGCAAGTACTGCACCTTCCCCCACGTTATCGAGTTTTTGAGCCGCGACTACGAGGAAATCTTCCCCGTGCTGGCATCCTACCCCGAGATTGAAAACCTGGTCAAGCCCTTTGTGTCGGCCTTCCAGAAGGACGCCATCGAGCAGCTGGAAGGCCAGATTGCCTCGGCCCGTATTCCCCTGGGCCGCCTGGCTTCGCCGCAGCTCTACTGGGTGATGTCGGGCAATGACTTCACGCTGGATATCAACAGCAATGAAGAGCCAAAGGTCCTATGTGTGGGCAACAACCCCGAGCGGCAAGCCATTTACGGGGCCGCCCTGGGCCTTTACAACGCCCGGCTGGTGAAGCTGGTCAACCAGAAGGGCAAGCGCAAGAGCTCGCTCATCATCGACGAATTGCCCACTATCTACTTCAAGGGCCTCGACAACCTCATTGCCACGGCCCGCAGCAACAAGGTCAGCACCTGCCTGGGCTTCCAGGACTTCTCGCAGCTGGAGCGCGACTACGGCCAGAAGGAGGCCGAAGTCATCAAGAACACGGTGGGCAATGTGTTCAGCGGACAGGTGGCCGGCAACAGCGGCAAGTGGCTGAGCGAGCGGTTTGGCAAAATCATGCAGCAGCGCCAGGGCCTGAACATCAACCTGCGCGAGACGAGCACCAGCCTCTCCACCCAGATGGACAGCATGATTCCGCCCAGCACCATTGCCAACCTCACGCAGGGCAACTTCGTGGGGGCCGTGGCCGATAATTTCGGCGAAGAAATTGGCCAGAAAGTATTTCACGCCCGCATTCAGGTGGATGTGAAAACAGTCGCCGCTGAAACCAGCGCCTACCTGCCCATCCCGGACATCACCAGCTTTATCAACCCCGCCACGGGCGAGGACGAGGCCGAGGAGATGATTAAGGCCAACTTCAACCGCATCAAGACGGACGTGAAAGAGCTGTGCGAGCGGGAGCTGGCCCGCATTAAGCTGGACCCAGCCTTGCGGCACCTCATCAAAGAGAAGGCGGAGAAGTAAGTAGGGATAAGAGGCACATCCGGGAGTTCGTTGGGCCGACCGTTCGTGTGGCCTGCGCGTGTCTCACCCCTCGATTTCAACCACTCGTCAACTTTCTGCCAACCGGGTTACGGGTGCCGATAGGTTTGCAGCGTCGAATTCCGCTTCGGCCTCATCCCTAACCCCACCTTTCCATGGCAGAGCTAGATGATAATCCGACCCCGGCGCCGCTGTACCTGAGCCAGCTGCCCACCGCAAACGGCAACATTGCCGGCGATTGGCTCCAGTCCCAGCAGGCGCACCATAGCCTGTTTCAGGTGCAGTTGAACCCGGCCAACCCCAACCAGGCGGCGCTGCTGCCGGCCCCCGGCGCCGATGGGGCCCTGATGAGCTCTTACAATGACACCTTGGGCAGCGTGTATCAGCTGGGCAAAATCCCTGGCCAGGCCGACCGTTACGTGCGGCTGGAACGGCCCACGCTGCTGGAGAAGATTGGTGACAACTGGAAAGTGATGCAGCAGGGGCGCGTTAGCTTTAGTCCTAACGCCCCGGAGCCGTTGGGTGCCTTATTTGGGAAACCAGCCCTGGCCCCCGCGCTGCAGGTGGAGCCAAGGCAGCCAGCCATAGAGTCGGCAGCTACTCGCTCCGAGCAAACGAGTGCACCTGCCCAGGAAATCCCCATGAGCAAACCACCAGAGCAGGTGAGCACCACTCAAGTGGAAGCAACACCGCAGACGGTCAAGCCAGAGCTACCAGTACCGGTAGGGGAGGGGCAAGGGTCCAATCCTAAAGCCGAGCTGCCGCCCTCTGTTACTGCTTCTCCAGCGCAAATAGGGGAGTTGCAGATTCAGTGGCGGCAGAAAGGCGACGAGGTGGCCCCGCTGCTGGAAATGCGGGCCTATCTCGACCAGCTCAAAGAGGCTGGCGTAGCGGTGGGCGCCCTGACCCTGGAGCGCGACCCGGGCGGGAAGCTCAGCGGCCGGTTTGACGTCAGCTACGACCCCGCCTCTAACAAGCTGGGCCAATTGGAGGCCACGCTGCAGGGCTACCGGCAGGTGGGTAACGGCATTGCCGTGGTGGAGAACCCCGAACAGGCCGCTGCCCGCCGGCAGGAAGCCGGCTACGACGAGGGGTATGAGCCGCCGCGCAGTCGACAGGTAAAGGAGGCTTTCGGCGTGAAGCAGTGGGATGCGTTGAGCGCCCAGCTGTCGGCCGTACCCAAGCACTCACTCACGGCGCCGGAGCAGGTGCAGCAGCACGCCGCCAGTCTACGCGTGGAGCAGGTCGCCCAGCTGCAGGGCAAGACCTCGGACCAGATTATCCGGGAAGCCAAAAGCCTGTTTGACATCGATACCAGCGGCAACCCGGCATCGGCCTTCCTGAAGAACTTCTACGCCCATCTGAACGGCGGCCCGAAAACGCGGCAGAGCCTGGAGGTGGACTACGAGCGGACCCGCCAGGACCTGCAGGCCCGGTTAACCCGGCAAGTGGGCGCGGGGCCACTCTCAATTGCGGAGCAACTTAGTAGGGAGCCAGCGCTAGCCCTCAACGAAACGACACCTACAGTAGCGGCGGTTGGTACTCCAGTCAGCAATAACCCCAAGGCCAATCCTTCCCTTTTGTTTGAACCTCGGGATGTACCCCAGGCGGTACTGAATTCTCTGGGGCTAAAACGAGAGGAGATGGCTGCAAGTGGCCAATTGCATAAGCTGCTGCGCGGCGAGAAAACCGACCTCCTGCCCCTAGTAGTAGCGGGCCGGGAAGGGCAGGAACCCGTGCGCTTCGAGGGCAAAATGGTGCTGCACCGCGAAGCCGACGGCTCGGCGACGCTCAAGCTGGAACTGCCCCAGCAGAAGTTGGTCATTCCCAACGAGATTGGGGGGCAGGCCTTCACCCCGGAGCAGCGCGAGAAGCTGGAAAAAGAGGGCAACGCGGGGCTCATTCGGGGGCTCAAAGACGAACAGGGCCGGGCGTATAACGGCTACGTGGCCGTGGACCAGAAGATGAACAAAATCGTGGTGCTGCCCGAACACAAAGTGACCCTGCATGACACGGTGGCCGGTGTTCCCCTCAGTCCCGAGCAAAGCCAGGACCTGCGCGAGGGCAAGGTGGTGGCGCTCACCAACATGGCTAGCAGCTACGGCGGCCCGAAGTTCGACGGCACCGTGCAAGTGAATGCCGCCAAGGCCTGCCTGGAAGTGAAGCCCGCCGCCCACGAGCTCCAGCAGCAGCTGGCTCCACGAAAAGAGCAGGCCACGAAAGCTACCCAGGCAGTTACTACGTCGGCACAAGCGGAAGCCCCGCAGGTAAAAACCCGCGGGCCCCGACTCTAAGGACCGCAGCACCCCTAAACATCTTCTTTTCTGCAGGCCCGGCCCGGACGCTCAGCGCCGGGCCTTGGCTTTGCTAGGCCCTTTTCCCAAACGGCTGATATGGAACATGAGCTGACCTTTCAGAAAATCAAGGAGCAGGTTGAATTGCCCGAACTTCTGAGCCACTACGGCTACACCCTTAAGAAGGGCGAAGATTTAGGCAAGGGCAAATGGCACGTCTTTGAGGGCGATGATACGCTTGTGGTCTTCAAGGGCCGGGGCGGGGACTGGATGTACTTCAACGCCCAGGACGACCGCGACAAGGGCAGCGTAATCGACTGGATGAAGAACCGGGTTCACTCCGGGCGCATCAGCGGCATTGCCCAAGCCCCCGACCGCAACGTGTGGCAGGCAGCGAATGACCATTTCCGCGCCTACCTCAACTTGCCCGAAGCTGAAAGGCCCCGTCTGGACTTGCCACCAGTGGCGGAAACGGCGCCGGGGGAGAAGTTTCACAGCATTTACACGAAGAACTGCCGGCCCCTGGAAAATACCACCTTTTTGGAAGGACGGGGTATTACCAAAAGCACGTTAGCCCGGCCGCAATTCGCCGGCCGCATCCTCAACCAGTTCCATACCGTGCAGCGGGAGGGAATGCCGGCCAAAACCTACGTCAACACGGCTTTCCCTGCTTACCATGAAGGCCGCGTAGTGGGCCTGGAGTTGAAAGGGGAGGGGTTCAAGGGGCAAGCCGCGGAAAGCCAATTTTCCCGCTCACTTTGGCTGAGCAAGCTGCCCGAGGACAGGCCCGCCACGCACCTGCACGTGAGCGAGTCGGCCTTGGATGCGCTGTCTTACGCGCAGCTGCATCCCGCCGAAAAGGCTTTATATGCCTCCACGGCGGGCACGCTCACCCAGAATAAGATATTTGAGTTGAAGCGCCTGCTCACCGAGGCCGGCATTCCCACCATCCGGGCCGCTTTTGACAACGACACCCAGGGGCACCACTTCGACACGCGGCTGCTGGCCGGCTTGGCCGGGGCGCAAAACCCCCTGAAAGTGGTGCGGGAGCACGAGCAGCTGCTCACGGTTGAAATGAGTACCCGCAACGTTGCCAGCGTGCAGGCCCTGAGCGAGAAGCTGAAAGTCTACAACGCGGAAGTTACCGTGCAGTACTACCGGGAATGCGGCACCCCGGCGGGTCCGGCCATTAGCCCAACGCTTCGGGACGCGCTTATTCATTCCGTGCAGTCGGCCCCCAATACCTATCAGTTTCACGTGCCGCTGAGCGCCGAGGCCTTGGGGGCCTTCAACCGGGCGGCCCGCCAATGTCTGGGGTTTGAACACCGGGTGGAGATTGTCAAAAGCCAGTACAAGGACTGGAACGAAGACCTAAAGCAGGACCAGCTGCAGCGAGTGGTGAGGCAGCAGCTGGGCGAAGCGGGTGAGGACCAGTATGGGTTTGGCCGGCGGCCCTGGGACCACCCCCGGTTTGAGGGAGATGGCAAGAATTTTCCCGAGCCGCCGATAAGTTCGCCGGCCCGGGCAGCCACCCTCAGGAGCCGGCGAAGGTAGCTGCGCAGTTAGCTGCGGGGCCAGAACAGGATGACGCCCACCCCGGCCATGACGATGAGTCCCCCAATCAGGTCGAGGCGGTCGGGCTTGAAGCCGTCGAAGTACCCGGCCCAGGCGATGGACATGACGATGAAGATGGCCCCGTACACGGCGTAGGTTTTGCCGAACGAGGTGCTTTACGAGGTGCTTTGCCAGGTGGCCACGATGCCGTAGAGCACCAGCAGCGCGGAGCCCACCACGCCCCACCACAGGGGCTTGCCCGAGCGCAGCCACTGCCAGACCATATAACCACCCCCGATTTCAAACAGGCCCGCCAGCACAAATAGCCCGAGGGCTTTAAACACGGTTATCATACACGAAGAGGTAAAGCACTTAAAGAGGCAAATACGACAAAAAAGGCAGCCCTCCGCAGGAGGGCTGCCTTTTTCACGGGTGCTGAAGGCATTGGACAGCCTTCGCGCTTATCTGCCGGGAGCCGGGCCGCTGGGGCTGGGGGCAGCCGGACTTGCACGAGCTGGTCGGCGCACCGGACTTCGTGCGTCTGGTGGGTGCTTTGGTTTGGCCTTCTTGGCTTGGGAGTGCCGGCCCCGGCGTAAAAAAGCGAGGAAACGCAACTGCCGTTCAGGTTTACCTGCGCCGGCCCCTTTCTGGTTCGCAGGGTTTCTTCTATCTTCGCCCCGCATACGGTGATGGATTTCCACCGCGAACCGCCAGGGCTCCGGCCCTGCGCTGATGATTCCTACTGAAACGGGCCGCCACGCGGGCGGCCCGGGTAGCTCATCCTGTCGTTCGCTTTCGTGCCCTACGTCTTTCCTTTTCGCCATCAGCGGCCCCTGCGGGGCTTTGCTTGCGCGCCCGCCCACTGCCCGTGCCATCAGCGGCAGCGGGCCAATTCCTTGGCCCATGCGTGAGCTCCTGCAAGCCCTGGATACGCGCCTGCTGCTGTGGGTGAACGGCCACCACAACTCCTGGGGCGACGCGCTGATGTGGTGGGCCAGCCAGACGTTCACCTGGGTGCCCTTCTACGCCGCGCTGCTCGCGCTGCTCGCCGTGCGCTTCCGGCGGCGGGCCTGGCTGCTGCTCCCGCTGATTGCCGTGCTCATCCTGCTCAGCGACCAGGTGTCGGCCAGCCTGTTCAAGCCCTGGTTTCAGCGCTTGCGGCCCAGCCACGAGCCCGGGCTGACCAACCAGCTGCGGCTGCTGCACGCGTACCGGGGCGGCACCTATGGCTTCGTGTCCTCGCACGCCAGCAACGTGTTTGCCCTGGCGTTCTTCCTCTACTTCACCGCCCGGCGGCGGCTGCCCTGGCTGCCGTGGGTGCTGTTTCCGTGGGCGACGCTCGTGGCTTATAGCCGCGTGTACCTGGGCGTGCATTACCCGTCCGACGTGCTGGTGCCCGTGCTGGTGAGCATTCCGCTTGCCTACACCGTGAGCCAATTCTACGCCTGGGGCGAGGCCCGATTGATGCCGCCCGTTCCGCCCGCATCAACTTGATGCTCCCGGCTGTGAGCTGCGCAATTCCATGCTATTTCCCCCCCCCTCATCTTGTTGTCCATGCTTTTATCCTCTGCTTCGCGTCGGCTGCTGTTGCTCGTCCTGCTGCTGGCTACGCCTTCGCTCCTGTTTGCCTGGGGCGCCTGGAGCCACCAGCGCATCAACCGCGCCGCCGTGCTGGCCTTGCCGCCGGCGCTGCGCACCTTCTTCTACAACCACGCCGACTTTGTGACCGAAGAAGCCGTGATGCCCGATGCCCGCAAGTTCGTGCTCCGCGATAAGGCCGAGGGGCCCCGCCACTTCATCGACCTGGAAGCCTACCCCGTGCCGCTAACCCAGTTGCCCCGGACGGCCGCCGAGGCCCGTAGCCGGTACGACGCGGCCACGCTGGCCAAAAACGGGACGCTGCCCTGGACCATTCAGGAGAACCTGGCCCAGCTCACCCAGGCCATGAAAAACGGCCGCAAAGACGAAATCCTGTTTCTGGCCGCCGACCTGGGCCACTACCTCGGCGATGCGCAGATGCCCCTGCACACCTCGACCAACCACAACGGCCAGCTTACGGGCCAGACCGGCATCCACGCCTTTTTTGAGGGCCAGCTGCCCGAGCTGTTCGGCGCCACCTACCGTTTCAACGTGGGCCCGGCCACCTACCTGGCCGACCCCGTAGCGGAAACCTGGCGCCTGCTGGCCGAGAGCCACGCCAGCGCCGACACGCTGCTGGCGGTGGAGCGCCGGCTGCAGGCCCAGGTACCCGAAGCCGACCGCTACGAGCACGACGCGCAGGGCGCCCTCCGCAAAACGCAGTTCAACGACGACTACCACGCCCGGGCCTACGCCACGCGCTACCACCAGGCGCTGGGTTCCTTCGTGGAGCGCCGCCTGCGGGTGGCAGTGCAGTCGACGGCCAACTTCTGGTACACGGCCTGGGTGAATGCCGGCCAGCCCGACCTGAGCCAGCTCGACTCGGACTACACCACGCGCAGCAACGCCCGCAACCTGAAACACGAGCTGCGCCTGCTGCAAAAGGGGCAACTGGTGGACCTGAAGACCAACCCGGAATTTTAGCGATGCGGCGCCATGACTGCCTTTTCCTCACTGCCCCTGCTGCCCGGGGGACTTCCGCTCACCGCGCTGCTCGTGGTGTGGGGCAGCTGCCTGCTGTTTGGCTTCGTTCTCGGCGTGTACGACCGCCGGCTGGCTTCGCTGGGCCCGAAGCTGCCCTTGTACGTGATGGGCATCGTCAGCTTTACGGCGTTCTTTCACGTGATGTACGAAGGGCTGTCCCGGCACCTGGGCCCGGGGCCGCTGCTGCTCTACGGGGGTGGGAGCCTGCTCCTGGGGCTGCTCCTGGCCGGGGTGGGGCTCTGGCTGTCCCGTTTTGCGTAGGCGGACGTCCTTTTCTGTATCGCCACATAAAGCACGAAATATGAACCGTTCGGTGTTATTTATTGGCCTGGGAGGGTTCCTGGGGTCGGTGAGCCGCTACTGGGTGCAGCAGTACTTTCTGCGCTTCGTGCCGGTGGGCTTTCCCCTGGGCACCTTCCTGGTGAATGTCAGCGGCTGCCTGCTCATCGGCCTGCTGCTGGGCTTCTTTGAGCGCCACACCGCCGCGCCGCTGGCCTGGCGGCTGTTTCTGACCACGGGCTTCTGCGGGGGCTTCACCACCTTTTCCACCTTCGCCTACGAGAGCGTGACGCTGGCCCGCACCCACGAGCTGCTGCTGCTTTTCGCCTACACCGCCGGCAGCCTGCTGCTGGGCCTGCTGGCCGCGTTCGTGGGGCTGTGGCTGGCGCGGTTTGTTTGATTTTGCTCCTCACTTTCATTCATTTGCCATGTCTTACCACCGGATTCTGATTTACGCCGATGCTAGCCCGCAGTGCTACCATGCCGCGAAGGCCGGGTTGGAGCTAGCCGCCGCCCTGAGCGCGGAGGCCGCCCTCGTCACGGTACTGGACGATGTGGCGGCCATCGGCAACATCGATGCCGGCCAGACCCACGCCGAGGCCGAGGCGCTGCTGCTGGCCCGCGCTGAAGAGCTGCTCGACCAGCTCGCGGCCCTGGCCGCCCCGGGCTTGCGCCTCACCCGCTTTCTGCCCTGGGGCCAACCGGCCGAGCAGGTGCTGGCCACCGTGGAGGCCTGGCCGGCCGACCTGCTGGTGGTGGGCACCCAGGGCCGGCACGGCCTGCTGGGCCTGCTGCTGGGCGGCGCGGCCGAGCACCTGATGGAGCGCGCCCACTGCCCGGTGCTGGTGGTGCCGCTGCGCTAGCCCCGTTTTTATTTTCTCCTTCTGCTAACCAACCCTGCTGCTGTGGCCTTTCGCCCTCCCCATCTTACTCGCTTTCGGCCCGTGCTGGCCATGGACCAGGTGCCCCACCTGCTGTTTCTGGGCCGCTGGCTGCTGATAGGCGCCGGCGTGGGCGTGCTCGTGGGCACCGCCTCGGCCGGCTTCCTGCTGGCCCTGGACTGGATTACCGCCTGGCGCGAAGCCCATGCCTGGGTCATCGGGCTGCTGCCGGCCGCCGGCTTCGTCATCGGGGCCAGCTACTACTACCTGGGCCAGGGCGTGGTGAAGGGCAACAACCTGCTCATCGACGAGATTCACAACCCGCGTAAAATCATTCCGCTGCGCATGGCCCCGCTCGTGCTCTTCGGCACGCTGGCCACCCACCTGTTCGGCGGCTCGGCGGGGCGCGAGGGCACGGCCGTGCAGATGGGCGGCACCCTGGCCGACCAGCTCACCCGCCTGCTGGGGCTGCGGCCCCGCGACCGCAAGCTGCTGCTCATCGCCGGCATCAGCGCCGGCTTTGCCTCGGTGTTCGGCACCCCGCTGGCGGGGGCCGTGTTCGGGCTGGAGGTGTTTCTGATTGGCTCGATTCGCTACGACGCCATCGTGCCCAGCTTTTTGGCCGCCGTGAGCGCCGACCTGGTGACCCGGGCCTGGGGCGTGGGCCACACCCCCTACGTGCAGCTCGACGCGCCGGACCTGGCCCCCGTGCCCCTGCTGCTGGCCGTTGGGTGCGGCGTTTTGTTCGGCCTCACGGCGCGCGGCTTTGCCACGCTCACCCACCGGATTACGCACTGGTTCAAGCGCATCGCCTACCCGCCGCTGCGGCCCGTGGTGGGGGGCACGTTGGTGGCGCTGGCCGTCTTCGCGCTGGGCACTACCAAGTACATCGGGTTGGGCGTGCCCACCATCGTGGCCGCGTTTCAGGCCCCGCTGCCCCCGCAGGATTTCCTGCTCAAGCTCGTGCTCACGGCCCTCACGCTGGGCTGCGGCTTCAAGGGCGGGGAGGTGACGCCGCTGTTTTTCATTGGCGCGGCGCTGGGCTCCGCGCTGGCGCTGGTGCTGCCGCTGCCGGTGGCGCTGCTGGCGGCCATGGGCTTCGTGGCCGTGTTTGCGGGGGCGGCCAACACGCCGCTGGCCTGCACCTTCATGGGCTTGGAGTTATTCGGCGCCCACGCCGGGGTGTACCTGGCCCTGGCCTGCGCGGCCTCCTACCTGTTTTCGGGCCACACGGGCATCTACTCCTCGCAGGTCATCGGCCACGCCAAGCACCTGCGCCACGGCCGCGAGCAGGGCCGGCAGCTGGGCGAAATCTCCGAACACCGCAAAAACGGCCGCGACCCGGCCGCCACCCGCAACCCCGCGTTATGAAGCGACACATCCCCCAACCCAACATCCCCTACACCGTGCTGCGGCTCTACTTCCAGCACGGCGCCCCCGTCAGCGGCCGGCAGGGCTGGCGCCGCCTGCTGGGCCGCCCGCTGGCCCACGAGCTGCTCCAGGCCGCCAAGGCGCAGGGCATCGAGCAGGCCATTGCCTTCAACGTGACGGCCGGCTACTTGCAGGGCGACGCCCTGCACCACGGCCACCACGAGCACATGCCCGTCAAGCACCCGCAGTGCGTGGAGCTGATTGACCACCCCGACCAGATTGCCGCCTTCCTGGAGCGCAACCAGGCGTTGCTGGCCCAGGTGCGCGTGCTGCTGCGCGAGAGCGACAACGTGGCGCGCTGAGCTGTTTGGCTGGCCTGCCAGCTTCTCTTTATTGATTTTTGCAGCCTTATAGACGGTTGCCTTATTATGCGGGTAGCTTTTCTTTGGTTTAGACCAGCGCCGCCGGCTGCCGTCAGCCCGAACGTGAGAGCCAGCCGCGGACCTGCTGCGGGCCTCAAGGGAGGGTGGCCACCTGCTGGCTGAGCAGGAACACGTCGGGCTTCATCAGGGCGACGCTGGATTCGAGCTGGTCGTAGAAATTGGCCCGGATGCGCAGCTCGCTGGCCTTGTAGGTGCCGCCCGGCCCGAAGAGCAGGTGCAGCAGGCGCTCTTTATCCGCCGCGTCCTTGGCCCCGAGCTCGCCGGTGGTCTGCCAGCGTTGCAGCAGCGTTTGGCGGGGGGAAAGGACTTCCGGGCGGTGGGAGCTGGCCTGCGTCAGGTGAACCCACACGGCGGCGGGAAACACCGGCGCCGCGGCCGGGCCGCGGCCGATGGCGGCCAGGGCGTTGCGGCGGTGCCGGAAGTCCACGGTGGTTTCGGAGGTGCGCAGGGTGAGCAGCCCGAGCGTAGCCCCGGCCAGGCCAAAGGCAATGCCGATGGGCCGGTACAGCGTTTTGCGCACTTCCAGCAGCGACATCACCCCCGTGACGACCGTGCCCAGCGCCCCGAGCAGGATGGAGAGCAGCGTGAAGGTGCGCACCCGGCTGCCGGCGCGGTCCAGCAGGTAGTCGGCAATCTGGTCGGCCCGCTCCTCCTCGCAGTCCAGCTCGGCGGCGGTGCTGCTCACGGCCAGCGCCAGCGCGGCCAGCTGTTCGCTCACCCGCTGCCGCTCGCCCAGCCGGGTCAGCGAGCCCACCGGCGCGGCCGCGAGGCGGTGCAGGGCCGGCAGCAGGCCGTAGCGGTTGGCCGCCTCCAGCGCGGCCGGCGTGAAATGGCCCCGCAAGAGGGTGTCGGCCAGCACCTGTGCGGGCGGCAGGGACGGACCCGGCAGGGGCATGGTCGTGGTGGAGGCGGGGGCGCATTCGACCTCGGCCCGCCGGCTGTCCTGGGCGTGGGCCTCGCTGATTTTTGCCACGGCGCAGCCGTTCAGCCAGGCGGCCAGGCTCAGGCCCGCCAGCAAAGCGACCCGGTGCTTGGATAAGGACGTCGAGTGGAGAAGGGCTTTCATAGGCGACAGGGGTGATGCTGTTCAACGGGCCAATGGGCCTGATGTTTACCCCGGCAGGCAGGTTTATAATTCGCTGGTTTTTTCTATCTTCGGCCCACAGTATTCGGTGATGGATTTCCACCGCGAACCGCCCAGGCCCCGGCTTGGCGCTGATGATTCCTACCAGACCGGGGGCCCGCTGGGGCCGCCGGGGTAGTTTATCCTGTTCGCTCCTCGCCATGCCGCCTTCCCCCACCTTTCTGCGTTTGTTGCACCCGCTCCGGGCTGCGGTCCGGCACCATGCCCAACGCTGGGGATGGAAAGCCCGCGGCTGGAGCTGGTGGGTGCGCCTCGCGGCCTGGCCCCGGCTGGTGAGGTGGCTGGGGCCGCCCGCCCCCGCCGACTACGGCAGTACCCTGCTCGGCCTCACCCGCCAGGACCGGCGGCGGGCGCTGCTTTACCCGTGGCGGCTGGCCACGGCCCTGGTCCTCTGGCATGTCGCCCTGGTGCTGGTGCTGCTGAGCCTTTCGCCCTGGCCCATCCCCCCGGTGCAGGTGCTGAGCTGGGCTGCTCCGCACCTGCGCCTGGCGTGGCTGGTCCTGCTGCTGGCCAGCGTGCTGGAGCCGGACCACGACGACTGGCCCGCCGCGCGTGCGGCGATGCTCTTGCTACCGTTGCCCGGGCTGGTGCTCTGAGGTGTGCTTTTGCGCGGGTATCCCTGCCCCACTGCCCAATAGGGAGCCATTACTTCTCCACGCGGTAGACTCGGAGGGAGGCCACCCTCCCGGCTGCTTGCGGGGTGGCCAGAAAATAAGCGTCCAGGGCTGCCGAGTACAGCGAGGTGCCCGCACCCGGTACGGTGGGCAGCAGCTGCAGGGTTTGGTAGCGGTCCGGCGTCTGCTGCTGCACCACGGCGATGCTGCCGGCGCCGCAGGAAATGTAGAGCCGGACCCGCCGGGCATCGTAGTAGATGCCATCGGCGTCCGCCGGAATGGACAGCTTGGCCACTGGCTTCCCGTCTGAGGTTGAAAACACCACCAGCTGCCCCGGCGCGCAGGCCACGAACAGCCGGTGGTGCACCCGGTCCAGGGCCATGGGAATGTTCTGGCTGAAACCTGTAACGGGCCAGGTGGCGACCGGCTTGCGGGTGGTGCGGTCGATGACTTCTACCTGATTCAACGCCGGCTCGTTCACGTAAATGCGGTTGCCGTCCAGCTCAAATTGCTTGGCGTAGCCGGCCAGGGGAATTTCGCCGGCCTTCACATTCCGCTCTGTGTCTATCAGCCCGAGGGCCCCGAAGCTTTTGCCCACGCCCACCACCAGCTGCTGGGGGAGGCTGTCGTAGCGCAGGTTGTTGCAGGCTTCGCGGAAGGCATAAGAGCGCACTTTCTGGTAGGTTTTCCCGTCCAGCTCCGTCACGCGGCCGTCGCCAGTTGAAACGAACACCCGGTTGCCTTCGGGCCGGTACACCACCCACTTCGGCTCGTTGAAGCCCGGCAGGCTGGCCAGGGCCCGCCCGCTGCGCACGTCAAGGACTTCCACAGTGTGGTTGTCTTCGGCGGCCACAAACAGCCGCTGGCCGGCCGCGTCCAGCGCCATCAGGTCGAAGCCGCCCTTAACGTGGGGCAGCGGCACGGTGTGCTGCAGCTGCAACAGCGGCACGGCCGCCGGCGGATTCGCGGCAGCTTGTTTCGCGTGGTTGTCGGAGTGGCAGCCCCCGGCCAGCAGCAGCAGTGCACCCGCGCAGGCCAGGAGCCTTTGGTTTGCGTTCTTCATCAGGGAAGGGGATAGAGCGTTAGCCCCGCTCGGCCAGCTCCTGGGCGGCGCTGCGGCGGTGATAAATCAGGCGCATGCCGCTGGGCAGCACGAACAGCAGCAGCGGCAGCGCCACCAGAAAGCCGCCGATAACCGAGACGGCCAGCGGCTGCTGCATCTGCGCGCCCAGCCCGATGCCCAGGGCCAGCGGCATCAACGCCAGGATGGCGCCGATGGCCGTCATCAGCTTGGGCCGGATGCGCAGGGCAATGGCAAAGCGGATGGCTTGGTCCACGTCGCCGCCCTCGCGCAGGCTGGCGTAGAACTGGTTGACGGTGAAAATGGCATTTTCGGCGATGATGCCCACAATCATGATGATGCCCGTGTAGGAGCTCACGTTGAGCGGGATGCCGGTAAAAAACAAACCCAGCAGGCAGCCGGTGATGCCCATGACCGAGATGAAGAGGATGAGCAGCGAAATCAGCCACTCCCGAAACAAAAACAGCAGCACGGTGAACACCAGCAGCGAAGCCGTGAGCAGAATCAGCTCCAGCTCCCGAAACGAGGACTGCTGCTCGGCGTAGGCGCCGCCGTAGACCACGGTGTAGCCCGGCGGCAGGGGCAGCTGCTGACCCAGGCGCTGCTGCAACTCCTTAATCGTGCTGCCCAAATCCCGGCCGTTGAGGCGGGCGGTGAGCACCACGGCCGACTTGAGGTTTTCGCGGCGCAGGTCCACCTCGCCGGCCTCCACGTCGATGGCGGTGAAGAAGGCCAGCGGCTTGGCCGTGCCGTCGGGCAGGAAGATGAGCTGCTTTTTGAGCTGCGCCAGCGAGTTCTGGCGGAAGTCCACGAAGCGCAGCAGCACGGTGCGCATCTGCTCGCCGTCCTGCACCTGGCCCACCTGCACCCCGCCGAGCATGGCGCTCTGGGCCGGCGAGACGTTGCCCTGACTGGCCCCAATGCCCACCAGCGGCACCCCGCCGGTGAGGGCGTTGAGCTGGGTCTGGAAGTCGGTGGGCGTGAGGTTGTACACCCCCAGCTTGGCCAAATCCGGCCGGAAGATGATGCCGGGGCCGGCCACCACCAGCCCGTCCTCCACGTCGGCCACGCCGGGCGTCTTTTCCAGCACCTGCCCGGCCTGGCGGGCCAGCTTTTCGAGGGTGGCCTGGTTGTCGCCGAAAATCTTGATTTCGATGGGGCTGGGCGTGCTCATCAAGTCGCCAAGCAGGTCGGCGATGCGCTGGCCGAAGTCGATGGTTAGCGCCGGCTGGGTGGCGTTGATACGCTGGCGCAGCTGGTTGATGACCTCGGGCGTGCTGAGCTGGTGGTCGGCTTTGAGCTGGATGGAGTAGTCGCCGTAGTTGGCCGGCACCGTGCGGAAGGCCATGCGGATGCCGGTGCGGCGCGAGTAGCTTTCCACGTCGGGGTGGGCAATGATGATTTTCTCGGCCGCTCGCAGCATCTTGTCGGTTTCTTCCAGCGACGTGCCCGGCGGCGAGTAGTAGTCCAGCACGATGGTGCCCTCGTCGAGGTCGGGCAGAAAGCCGGTTTCGAGCTTGCCCGACACTAAGTAGGCCCCGCCCGCCAGCACCACTACGAACAAAATGGCCAGCAGCGGCCGGGCAAACAGCCCGGTGAGCCAGCTGAGCTTTTCGGCCTGCTCCTGGGCCGCGTTGTGGACGTGCGCCTGCTTGCCGGCGCGGTAGCCGATGAGCAGGTGCAGCACCGGCAGCAGCAGCCAGGTCACCAGAAACGAGCAGACCATGGTAATCTGCATGGTGTCGGACAGCTCCTTGAAGAAGGAGCCCGCCAGCCCGCTCATCAGGCGGAAGGGAAAGTGGATGACGATGGTGCTCAGCGAGGAGGCCACCATGGCCGGAAACAGGTCGCGGATGGCCTCGCGCACCACCCGGAACTTGCTTTCCTTGGGGTTCTCCTCGTGCACCCGGTATATCTGCTCGATGATGACGATGGCGTCGTCGATAATCAGGCCCACCGAGGCCGCGATGGCGCCGAGCGACATGATGTTGATGGTGATGCCCACCAGGTAGAGCACCAGCAGCGTGAAGCCCACCGTGACCGGAATGGTGAGTAGCACCACCAGGCTGGCCCGCCAGGAGCGCAGGAACACTATCATCACCAGGATGGCCAGCGCCAGCCCTTCCAGGATGCTGTGCACCACGCTGTCGATGCTGTCGCCGACAAACGCCGACTGGTCGTAGTAGGGCTTGAGCTTCATGCCCGGCGGCAGCAGGCGCTGCACTTCCTCGGCCTTGGCGTGGGCGTCGCGGGCAAAGTTCACCAGGTTGGTGCCCTGCTGCTTCACGAGGTCCACGAGCACGGCGTCGTGGCCGTTGGCGTTAATGATAACGAACTCCTGCTGCTCCTGCACGTCCACGCGGGCCACGTCGCGCAGGCGCACCACGCGGCCGGCGTCGGCGCGCACCACCACGTTTTCCAGGTCGCGCACGTCGGCCAAACGCGTATCCGTCAGCGTGAGGTAGAGCCGGCGGAAGTTGGCCAGGTTGCCGTTGCTGAGCACGAAGTTGGTGTTGGCGAAGGCCGTGAGCAGCTGGCCCGGCGGGATGCCCAGGGCCGTGAGCTTCACGGCGTCGGGAATCACCACGTATTCCTTGGCCTTGCCGCCGCGCACCACCACGTTGGAGGCCCCGGGCACCTGCGAAAACAGGGGCCGCGCCACCAGGTTGGCCGCGTCGCGCAGGGCGATGGGGGAGCGGGAACTGCTTTCCAGCGTGTAGCCCAGCACCGGAAACAGCGACTGGTTCATGGCCTCAGTCGAGATGGTGACGCCCGCCGGCAGCAGCCCCTTGATTTCGTTGATGCGGCTTTCCAGCTGCGTTTTGGTGGCGTACACGTCCACGTCCCAGGTCAGGTACACCTCAATCACGCAGGAGCCGCGGCTGGTGCTGCTCTTGACGATGGTCACGCCCTTCACCCGCTTCACGGCCGACTCCAGCGGCTTGGTGACGGTTATCATCATCCGGTCCACGGGCTGCTGCCCGTTGTCGGCGATGAGCGTGATTTTGGGAAAGGTGACTTCGGGAAACAGCGCCGTCTGCATGCGCTGGTAGGCGAAGATGCCGGCCGCCAGCAGCAGCAGGGCCACCAGCAGGATGGGCTTGCGGTAGGTCTGGAAGTAGGTCGAGTCGGCCGGGTCGGGCGTCGGGGGCGGCGGGCTGCCGGCCGGGCCGTTGGCGCCCACGGCGGGCAGGCCGTCGCGGTGCACGGGCTGCGGCACCACGGCGGGTACGGGGGCGGCGTTGCTGGGCTGGTCCTGCTTCATCGTACCACTTTCACTTTAGCCGTGTCGGCCAGTCCGTAGTTGCCGGCGCTCAGAATCCGGTCGTTGGCGCCAAACACCGGACTTAAAATCTGCATCTGCTCGGGCGTCTGGGTGCCGAGCTTCACCGGCACTTTGACGGCCGTCGAGTCGTTCACGAGCTTCATCACCCAGTAGTTATCCAGCGTCTCATCCGAGAGCACGGCGGAGGCCGGTAACAGCTGGGCCGCCGCGTGGCGCGCCTTGGTCAGGCGCACCTGCACCACCAGGTTTTCGGGGATAACGGCCGTCACGTTCTGCGGGCGCACCAGGTACACCTCGGCTTGACCCGTGCTCACGCTGGCCAGCGGGGCCTGCACCGTGCCCATCAGCCGGGTACTGTCGGGCAGCAGGATGGTGACCGTGGGCTGGCCGGCGGCCAGCTGGTGGTACTCATAGGGCAGGCTGAGCTGAAACACGAGCTGGCTGCTTTCGGCCACGGTGCACAGCGGGGCGCCCTCCGGCACAAAGGCACCGGGCTGGGGCTGGTCGAGCACGCTGACCACGCCGCTGGCCGGCGCCTTCACGGCTTGCAGGCCGAAGTCGCGCAAACTCGGGTCGATGCGCGTGATGCTGCCGCCCAGGGCGCGACGCTCCCGGGTTTCGAGGGTAAAGAGAACCTGACCCGCGCTGACCCTATCGCCGATGCGCACCCGCACGCCGGTGACGTAGGCCGCGATGGGGGCCGTCACCGCGCTTTTGCGCGGGTAGATGCTCGTGGCCGGGAAGCTCACGAACTCTTCCAGGGGCTGCGTTAAGGCCTGCACGGTCTTCACCTGGGCCCGGGGCGGCGGCCCGGCCGCTTCCTCGGCGGGGTCGCCGGAATGGCAGGCCAGCACCAGCGCGGGCAGGGCCAGCAGCACCGCCCGTCCCAGGGCAAGCCGGGCGACACGGGGGAAGGATAGTAAAGCTAAAAGGGATGTTATCGGCATGAGACTACCAGTTCCAGTAATTGTAGGCGTTGATGAGCAGCAGGCGGTTGTTGTCAAGCAGCACCAGGTCGCGGCTGGCGGCTGCGTAGCTCTTGAGCACCTGCACGTAGTTGATGACCGAGAGCTGGCCGGCGATGACCTCGCGCTTGTAGGAGTCGAGCAGCGAGCGGTAACTGGCCAGCTGCGCGCGGGCTAGGCGCTGGCGCTCCTCCAGGGCCCGCAGCTCGCCCAAAATGCGCTGCTCGCGCACGGGGTTCACGGTCTGAAAGTTCTGGCGCGCCTGCTGCACCGAGCGCAGCAGGATGCCGGTGCGCTGCCGGCTCAACTCGCGCTGGTGCCCGTCGAAGAGAAACAGCGAAAAGCTCAGCCCGGCGCTGGTGCCGAAGCGGTTGGGGATGTCGCCGAACGACACGGCGTTCAGGCCCCCGTTCACGAAGGCGCTGGCCTGGGGCCGGTAGCGCAGCTCGAACACCTGCTGGGTGGCGGCCAGCCCGAGGCTGTCGAGGCGGTAGCGCTCCAGAAAGCGGGGGGCGGCCACCGGCGTGCGCTGCAGCGTCACGTTGGGCGCGGGCAGCACCACTTCCGTGGTGTCGCCGATGCCGCTGAGCACGTTGAGGTCCAGCAGGTCGCGGCGGTAGGCGGCCCGGTAGGTGTTCAGGGCCAGCTGCTGGGTTTGCTGCTCGATGGTGAGCAGGGTGTAGTCGGACTGCTTGAGCAGGCTGGCCTCCACGAGCTTGCGCACCAGCAGGCTTTGGGTGTTGAGGATGGCGAGCAGCTCGCGCACGTAGGTGAGCTGCTCCAGGTCCTGCCGGCAAAGGATGTACTGGTCGGCCACCAGCTTTTCCAGGTCGTGCACCGAGAGGCGGGCCAGGTTTTGCTGGCTCAACGCCAGGTTCTGGGTTTGCTGGGCGTACACGTTGTAGCGACCCGTGGCAAACAGGGGCTGCGTGAGCTGCACCAGCCCCTGGTAGAGGGCCCCGTTGCTCAGGGCCTTGTCGTAGCCGGTGTAGTTGGTGGCGTTTTCGCCGGAGTACAGCAGCTTGGTCTGCCCGTTGTCGTGGGAGAGCACCGGGGCCACGAGGTAGTTGCCACTCACCGTGACCTGGGCGCGGGTGTAGAGGGCGCGCAGGCGCTGGGCTTCGAGGCCGGCGGCCTGCACCTGGTTCTGGGCGTCGCGGGCCAGGGGGCTGTTCTGCTGGGCCTGGGCCAGGTAGTAGGCCAGGTCCCGCACTGGCGGGGCCGCGGGGGCGGACGCCGGCTGCGCCCGGGCCGCAAAGCTGGCCAGCAGGCCGGGCAGCAGCCAGGCCAGGGCTGTAAGGCGGGGGAATTTCATGCGTTGGGAATTCGGGAGGCGGGTAGGGGCCGGCCAGCCCCTTGCGGGTTAAGCTCGGCGCAGGTGATGCAGCGCGGCCGGGTTTCTTCTTTCTGCTTAGGCTCGTAGTATTGCCACTCGCCGCTGGCCTTTACTTTTCAAGCACGCTAGTTAAAGCTATGCCCTTTAGGGCAAGACTTTAGTTGCTACTCACTTCTATGCTCGAAGCGTCACTTTCGCTTCGTTGTAGAAAAGCGAGCAGTCAGGGCGACCGGCTTTAGCCGAAACCGCCGAATTTCATTCGCCTTCAAACCTATGGACTTACAGTCCATAGTCGTTTAGTTGCTGGCCCACCGGGCACTCGTCGTTGTCGTGGAAAGGGTAGCGCTCCGGCTCGGGGGCCGGGGCCATGATGCCCGTGGGGTGCGCCGTGTGGTGGAAGAAAGGTTGGGTATGGGCCATGGACGGATAAGAGCTGAGACGCGGGATAGGGCCTGCCGCTGCCAGATAAGCCGGCAAGCTACCGGCCAATTCTGAGCAGGTTCGGAGTACCCGCTCCCTTTAGCTCAACTGCACGGTGAAGCGGTGCCGGTTGGGGGCGGCAAAGTTGTAGCGCAGGGCCAGCGCGCAGGTGTCGCACACCTGCCGGGCAATGGCCAGCCCCAGTCCCACACCGCCGGGCGCGCTGAGGGCGTCCTTGCGGAAGCGGGCAAATTCCTCCCCCAGGGGCAAGGGCACCGGCCGGCCGGTGTTTTCCACCACCAGCTCCGTTGCGTTCAGGTGCACGCCGATGGTGCCGCCCGGCACGTTGTGGCGGATGGCGTTGCTGAGCAGGTTGCTCACCAGGATTTCCATCAGCGTCTGGTGGGCCTGCACCAGGCCGGGCGCCGCCAGCCGCAGCTCCAGGGCGAGGCCGGCGGCTGCTACCTGCTCCTGCAGCTGGGCGGCCACGCTTGCCACCACTGCCCGCAGGTCCACCGGCTCGTCGGCGGCAAACTGCTGGTTTTCCAGGCGCGCCAGCAGCAGCAGGCTGCGGTTGAGGCGGGAGAGGCGCTGCGTGACGGCGATAAGCGCCTCCACGTGCCGGGCCTGTCCCTCGGTCAGGTCGGAGCCCTGGGCCAGCAGCTCCAGCTTGGTGTGCTGCACGGCCAGGGGCGTCTGCATCTCGTGGGCCGCGTTTTCAGTAAATTCCTTCTGGCTCAAAAACTGGCGGCGGTGCTGGGTGAGCAGCTCGGTCAGGGCTTCGTTCAGCTCCCCGAACTCGCGGATGGCGGTGGGCGCCAGCGCCACCGGCGCGCGCTGGTCGAGCCGAAAGCGCCGCAGCTGGGCCAGCGTCTGGTAGAAGGGCCGCCACAGCCGGCGGGCCACCCGCTGCTGCACCAGCACCAGCCCGCCGAGCAGCACCACCAGCAGCCCAGCCTGCGCCAGGGCAATGGCCGCGAGCAGGTCCTCGTCTTCCACCAGCGAGTTGCGCAGCACCAGCCGGTAGGGCCGGCCCTGGTAGCGCACGGTGGTAACGAGCGTGCGGTAGGGCTCCATCTCGTGGGCCAGGCTGTCGTAGCGCAGCTCGCCGAAGAGGCGGTCGGGCTCGGCGGTGGGCGCGGGGAGCGGTTGGATTTCCAGGTCGCGGTTCAGCTTCATCCACAACGCCAGGTCGGCCGGCGAGGGCACCAGCGGCAGCTTGCTCACCACCTCCTCGCGGCGCAGCAGCAGTGCCTCGTCCACGTCGGCGTAGTAGAGTTGGCGCAGCACGTAGTAAAACACGAAGGTGCCCGCCACCAGCACCACCCCGGCGTAGGCAAGCTGCGCCCGCAGGGTGCGCATGAGCAGCTGTATCGGGCGCGGCGCGCTCATGCGGCGGCCAGCTCGAAGCGGTAGCCCAGGCCGTACACGGTCAGGATGCACTCGCCCAGGCCGGCCTCGGCCAGCTTGCGCTTGAGGTTCTTGATGTGGGTGTACACCGGCTCGTAGGAGTCGAAGTGCTCGGCGATGTCGCCCGAGAGGTGCTCGGCGATGGTCGACTTCATCACGACCCGGTTCTGGTTGGCCAGCAGCAGCAGCAGCAAATCACACTCGCTGCGGGTCAGCGCCAGCGGCTCCCCGTTTACGCGCACGGTGCGCAGGAGCACGTCCACGGCCAGCGGACCGGCCTGCACCAGGTTCGAGCCGTTGAAGTGGCGCCGCCGCACCAGGGCCGCGATGCGGGCGCTCAGCTCCGAGAGGTGGAAGGGCTTGGGCAGGTAGTCGTCGGCCCCCAGGTGCAGGCCGGCGATGCGGTCGTCGAGCGCGTCGCGGGCCGAGGTGATGATGACCCCGTCGGCCTTCTGCCGCTGCTGGAGCTGGCGCAGCAGCTCCAGGCCGTCGCCGCCGGGCAAAGTCAAATCCAGCAGGATGCAGTCGTAGTCGTAGAGCAGCATCTTCTCCTCGGCCGCGGCGTAGGTACTGGCCACCTCGCAGCGGTACTGCTCGCCCTCCAGGTAGCTCACTAGGCTGGCGGCCAGTTCGGCCTCGTCTTCGACAATCAGGAGTTTCATGGGCGGATGGCCTTCAGGACGTAGTAAGAATACAAAGAGGCGGCAAGAAATACCTGCCGGTGCGTGGCGGCCTTGCCGACCACTTGGTTTATTTTCAGGCTATTCATTGTGCTCAGACATTGCTCAGAATCAGCAGGTAACCTTGTGTACTTATTTCACTTGCTTATTTCTGAATTCCATGAAAAAGACCTTGTTTTCGGCCCTGCTCACCGTGCTTGCCTGGGGCGCGCAGGCCCAGATGCTGAAGCCCGCCCAGGTGCCCGCCGCCGTCCGCGCCACCTTCAAAGCCAAGTTCCCCTTAGTGAAAACCAACTCGTGGGAGAAGGAAGGTGACAAGTACGAAGCCGGATTCAAACAGAATGGCGTTACGATGTCGGCCATCATTACCCCCACCGGGGCACTGGTCGAAACCGAGTCGGACATCTCACCGGCCAAGCTGCCCGCCGCTGTGCGCGCCAGGCTGGCCCGTGACTACAAAGCCTACCAGGTGACCGAAGCAGCCGTTCTGGTATCGGCCAGTGGGGCCACTACCTACGAGGCCGAAGTGAGCAAGGGCGGCAAATACCAGGACGTGGTGTTCAACGCCGATGGCTCGCTGGTGAAGAAGTAGTGCGCAACTGCTCCGAAAACAGACCGGGCATTCACTCGCCCGGTCTGTTTTCGTTTGCGCCGGGTTTCGCCAGTTGGTTGGGGTTGTGTTTCAAAGAATTGTATCCGACCAGCACGGCTAGCATAATGAACAGAATGAGGGAAGAGCCCTGCGTGCCAAAACCGAGGCCGTGCTGGTCGGGTGCCTTGGTCAGCAAATCGCCAAAAGTGGCGCCGAAGGGCCGGGTAAGCACGAAGGCCAACCAAAACAGCAGCACCCGCGAAATGCTCGTCGCGTAGTACGCCAGTACCACCAGGGCCAGCAGCGAGCCGATGAGCAGCGCCCCGCCCCCGAAGCCCAGGCCGGAGTCGTCGGCCAGGTAATCACCCAGGGCTGTGCCCAAGGTGTTGGAAACCAAGATGGCCGTCCAGTAGAACAGTTCCCCGCGGCGAGTGGTAACGTTGCTGACCGACAAAGACTTTTCGCTAACCTGCCACACCCCCAGCACCACGGCCAGAATGCTGACCAGAATGAGCGCGCCCGCGGCGTAGCCCAGGCCCAGGGTGCGGTCCATGTAATCGGACATGGTGGTGCCGGCCGTGCTGGTCGCCAGTATCACGGCCCAGTACAGCACCGGGATGTAGCGGGTCACGGCCAGCTGAGCCACCAACACAACCAGAAAAATACCTATCAGAATCAAGGAACTGGTGCCGTAGCCTACGTTCATGGTTTGCGCCAGCAGGTCGCCGGCCGTCTCGCCCAGCGTAGTAGCGCAGATTTTCATCACCCAGAATAGCAGGGTTACTTCGGCTATCTTCTTCATGGCAGCGTCTGGTTGGAGGCAGTATACGACAAGCTTACCGCGGCTGCCAGTTCAGGGAAAGTCCGGTAGCCCCGGCATAGTACAGCGGCGTGACGTGCAGGCTGCTGGCCGTGCCACCGGGCTTGTGGCCCCAGCGGTAGCGGTGGGTGAGGTAGCCCAGGTGAGCCGAGAGGATGCCAAAGCCCGCGCCGGCCACCACGTCGGACTCCCAGTGCTTGTCGTTAATCATGCGCAGGGCCGCTACGCCCGAGGCCAGGGTATAGGCGCCGATGCCGTACCACTGGCTTTTGTCGCGCAGCTCGGTGTGCAGGATGCTGGCGGCCAGAAAGGCCTGCGCCGTGTGGCCCGAGGGAAAGGCCGTGGGCGTGCCGTCGGGCCGGTCGATGTTGGTGGCGTACTTGACGATGAACACGCTGGAAACCATAATCAACTCACTTTTCAGGATGACCAGGCCCAGGTTCACCCGGTCGTTGCGGGATTCCACGCCGGCCAGCAGCACCCCGCCCAACTCCAGGTAGGGCGCAAACTGCAGGAAGTCGTCCACGTGGGTATGGCGGCCGGGCCCGAAGAGGTGGTTGATGTCACTCTTGGCGTCGTAGCTGCTGTAAAAGCCGTGGCCGTGAATGGTGCTGATGCCGTAGCCGATGAGCACCGCCGGCACGACGCTGGCCCGAAATCCCTTGCTCTGGAAAAAGCTTTTTTTCACCACCGCCCCCACGCCGGTCGCGGGGCGCTCGAATTTGTGCAGGGTGTCGGCCGCTGGCTTGGGCACCTGCTGCGCACGGGTGGGAGAGAAGGGAGCGGCAAGCAGCAAGCTCAGACCCACGGATTTGAAGAGGGGAAAACGCATAACAGAACCTACTTGGTGAATAAGGCTTAAAAAATCAGCACCAGCGTGCCGCCAATAATCATGGCGGCGCCCAGGCCCGTGTGCCAGGTCAGCTTTTCGCCCAGAAACACCACCGACAGCACGATGGCAATGGCCACGCTGAGCTTATCAACCGGAGCCACCTGCGACACCTTGCCCAGCTGCAGGGCCCGGAAGTAGAACACCCAGGAAAGCCCGGTTGCCAGCCCCGAGAGGCCGATAAAAATCCAGTTGGTGCGGGTCAGGTCGCCGATGTGCTCCAGCCCGCCCCGGAAGTACACAATGCCCCAGGCCAGCACCAGAATCACCACCGTGCGGATGGCCGTGGCCAGGTTGGAGTCGACGCCCTTGATGCCGATTTTGGCCAGCACGGCGGTGAGGGCCGCGAACACGGCCGAGAGAAGCGCATATATCCACCACATGAGGCTACAGAGGGTTAGGGTTGGGCAGGCGTTTCGGTGAAGCGGTACAGGCGGCCCTGGCCTTTTTTGCTGCCCGCTTCGCTCGACACCAGCAGGTCGCCGTTCGGCGCGAAGGCCAGGCCTTCGGGCTGCGGAAACCGGGCCGGGTCCAGGGTTTGGGCAGCCACCAGGCGGCCCTGCGCGTCGAGCTCCACCAGGTCGTTGCCGCGGGCCGAGAGCACGAACACGTGGTGGGTGCGCGGGTGCACGGCCACGGCCGAGGGCGCAAACTGACTTAGCCGGCCGGCTTTCTTGGCGGCTTTGCCCCGCCGGGCCGCGTCGGGCGAGCGGGCCAGGATGGCCTCGATGTCGAGCACGTAGGCCGGCGTGGGCTCGATGCGGTAGGAGGTGGGGTTGAGGCGGTAGACGGCCCGCTTGGTGTCGCCAAGGCCCGCGCCGGGCTCGCCCTTGCAGGCCACGAGCAGGGTCTGGCTGCTGGCGTCGTAGGTGAGGCCTTCGGGCTCGTTGGCGGCGCTCAGGCCGGTGGCGTAGGTGGTGGTCACCCGGCCGCTGCGCTTGAACAATGTGCCGTCGCTGCGCAGAATAAGGTAGCCGCCGGGCACCCGCGCCACGTCCTCGTAGTCGCCCTTGGGCCCGAACTGCACGGTGCTGTCCAGGCGCTGGGTGCGCAGGTTGTAGAAATAGAGCGTGCCCGACTCGTCCTCGATGCCGGCCAGCTGCTCGTCGCCCACCAGGGTGTGTCCGGACAGCTCCTGCAGCTCCGGCGGCACGGCGTACGTCACGGCGGGCCGGGTGAAGTTGTAGGCGCTGGCCGCCGGGCTGCCCGCCGAGACCGGTGGCGAGGTCGTCAGCGGCCGGGTGGGGTCGGAAGCCGGGGGCGTATTGCCGCAGCCAGTGAGCAGCAGGGCGGCGAAAAGGGGTTTGAGCATGAGATGGACAAGTCGTTTGGAGCCGCAAGGCTACAAGCCAATTTTGAGTTAATTCGGAGCATGGGGCGGGAAGCCCCGGCAGGCCCCAAAAGCAGCGCAAGGCGCGGGGAAGCGCCAGCGCGCCGGGGTGCTGCATGCTCAAGCTTTGCTCAGAATGCGGCCGTAATCTTGGGCACCGGCCCCGGTTGGGGTTGGCCTCACGCTGAAAATGCCCGCCATGAGCAATGCGCGATTAACCGTTTTTTGGCCCCTGTTCCGTCCTCCCTACCGGCGCTTGGCGTGGCTGCTGCTGCTGGGGGTGGTCGTGCCCTGGGGCCTCTTCGTGCGGGTGGGGTGGGAGATTCACGAGCAGGAAGGCTTTGCCGGCGACCAGCAGGCCCTGCGCCTGGTGCATGCCCACGCCACGCCGGCCCTTGATACGGTGAACCTGCTGCTGACCCGCGCGGGCGGCCCGCCCTGGATGGCGCTGGCCAGCGGGATGATTTTTGCATGGCTGCTGTGGCGGAAGCAGCGGCGCCGGGCGTTGTTTTTCGGGGTTGCGGTCGTCGGCGCGGCCGCCCTTAACCTGCTGGCCAAAGCGCTGCTGGGGCGCCCGCGGCCCACGCTGTGGGTGTCGCGCTGGCCCCGGAGACCTCGACGAGCTTTCCCAGCGGGCACGCCATGGGCACGGCCGCGCTGGCCCTCACCCTGGGCCTGCTGCTGGCCCGCTCGAAGTGGCGCTGGCCGGCCTGGGTGCTCGGGGGCCTCTTTGTGCTGGGCGTGGGCTTTTCCCGCGTGTATCTGGGCGTGCACTACCCCAGCGACGTGCTCTCGGGCTGGGTGGCCTCCGTGGGGTGGGTGACGAGCGTGCACGTGTTGTTTTCGCCCACCCTGCGGGCGTTTTGGGGCTCGGTCCGGCACCGGCACCAGGCCCACCGCCACCGCCAACCTTCCTGACCGCCCTAGCCACTGCGCCTCATGCTTTCATTGCCTTTCCGTTTTTCCGCCGGCTTCGGGCTGGTTGCCCTTTTGTTAACAGGCAAAAGCTGGGCCCAGGCGCTGCCCCTGCCCGTGGCGCCGGCGGATTCCATTTCCGTCACGGTCCGACCGCTGCACCCGTACCGCCCGACGCTGCGCCAGCTGGCGCTGCCGGCGGCACTGCTGGGCGTGGCCGTGCTGAGCACCGAGGGCGTGGATGCGCTGGAAACCGACGAAGCCGTGCAGGAGGAAGTGCGGGAGCATTTTCCCCGTTTTCAAACGTCTCTGGATGACCAGCTGCGCCACGTGCCGGCCGTGGCCACGCTGGGCCTGAGCCTGGTCGGGGTGAAGGGCGTGCACAGCACGGCCAACCAGGGGGTGATTTTCTTTCTGGCCTACACCATCAACAACACGCTGACCAGCAACCTCAAGAACCTGGCGCAGGTGGAGCGGCCCTACGGCAACCAGGACTATAGCTCCTTTCCCAGCCAGCACACCAGCGCGGCGTTTGCCGCGGCCACCTTTATGCACCGCGAGTACGGCGGCCGCAGCGTCTGGTACAGCGTGGGCGGCTACTCGGTAGCCACGGCCACGGCGGCCATCCGGGTGCTGGGCAACAAGCACTGGCTGTCCGACGTGCTGGCCGGGGCCGGGGTGGGCATCCTGTCCACGGAGCTGGCCTACTGGGCCTACCCACTGGTGCACCGGGTGCTGCTGCGCGGCCTCAACGACCGGGCCATGGTAACTCCCTATTACTCGAACGGGGCCGTAGGCGCGGCCGTGGGCATTGTCCTGCCCTAATTGCTGACACCGGGCTGGGGCGCCCTGTTGGAATGATAGTGCCTAAAGCGGGTCCGCATCAAAAGCCGCCAGTTCGGCTTTAAAACGGTTTAACCGGCCTTCCGTGGCCAGGAAAAACAAGTAGCGCCGCTTGCCCGCCACCGGTCCCATCTCGAAGCCGATGTGTTGGGCCTGGTAGCCAAATACGCCCAGCAGGGTTCCAACCAACGCGGGCTCTGCCTGGAGCAAAGGGCCATAGTATACTTTGTGCAGCGCTTCCTCGTCAACGGGCTTGCCCAACTCCTGGCATTGAGTGAGCAGGTCGGCTAGCGCCGCGGGCTCGACCTGCGAAAATAGCCCCGCACCAGGCGCAGGCCCTCTTCGTAGTCGACGCCGAGCGCGGCATTGAACGTGGGGAAATCAAGATAAGTCATGGTCAGTTTAGGGGAGCAAAAAGCCTAATCGGCTACCCGCGCTGCGCCGGCACAGGACGCAGGGGGCTGGATAAGGGGGGTAGAACGCGGGCAAATATAGAAATCAGCGGCAACGGGGTGCGCTCCTTAGCAGGAGCTGCGCGCCGCGCGGCCCCAGCCTTCACCCCCCAATTTTTATCCGTGCTTATAGCTCCAGCCACATGATTTCCTTGTCCCACCCCACCGGGAACCCCATGTGCTGGCGGTGCAGGCCGAGGCCGACGATGTCGTACTCGTGGAGCAGGCGCACCGCTTTCTAGCCAAAGCGGGACGTGTGGCTGACCTGCACCATCCCTTGGTGTTAATGGCCGTCACGTTGGGTTCGGTCAGCCAGTACCCGGCGTGGCCCCGCTGGTTGGAGAGCATCGACTTCATGGCAATGTCCCACAGGCGGTCGTGGTGGGCGCACTTGTTGCGGACGAAATTGATGCTGTGCATCCAGGAGTCAAACACCCGCAGGGCCACGTTGAAGTGGTTGGCGATGGCCAACCTGGGCTTGGCATCAACGAACAAGTGGAAGAGCTTGTGCAGGGTGCCGAAGGAGAGCAGCTCCAGCACCATCCAGGCGGGCGGGTTGCGGGGCTGGTCGTAAAAGCGGTAGTAGTCGGCGATAAAAGTTTTGCCCTGTGCCCGGGACAATTTGCCTCGAATCGTAGCCAGCGGCTTGGCCGAGGCCGCTTGCTCATCGGGGTGCCGCGCTTGAAGTAGCGCGGTTGCTCGTACCAGTTGTTATCGCCGGTGTAGCGGGTGATGTGGTAGATGATTTGGGTGCGAAACGAGATTTCCAGCCGCTCAATGGCCTCCAGGCAGAGGAGGCGCAGCTGTTTGTCGAACTGGTAGCGGTGCAGGATGTCGTCCAGCGTCGTGCCGCGACGTGCCCTGGTCGGGCCGCAGCTTCAGCGGGGCGTTGATTCTGGGCTGGGGCCTGTTCAACGTCATCGAAGGCATCATCGACCACGAAGTCCTGGGCCTGCACCACGTGTACGAGTACACCGATAACCACCTGCCCGCTGACCTGGGCTTTCTCGCCTTTGGCGCCTTGCAGCTCGCCCTGGGCTGGGCGCTGATTCGCGCGGGCCGGGTGGATGCTGAGCCAGCTGCCGGCCGGCGGTAAAATCGGCTGCTTACAATTCTGAGCAGCGTGGGGTAATGCTTTGCTTGCGGGGCATCGCCCCCACGTATGTCCGCGCTGCCCGCGGTACGCGCCGTGCCCAGTGCTAGCGCTGCGCGCCTTCCCAGGCTTGGTCCGGGCGGCGGGGCGTAACGCCGGCAAAGTCGCCGCGTAGGGCTTTAAGCGCGTACTTCTCCGCGTCGATTTCCCGGCGCGTGCGGTAGCCCAGCTTGCGGAACACCGGCAGCGGCGGGCACCAGCCCTGTAGCGCGTGCCAGAGCAGAAACGAGGAAACGACGCCGGGCAGCACCAGCCAGCGCCGGCTTACGGCGCGGCTGGCCGCAAACCCCAGCAGCGAGAGGGTGGAGGCGTTGGCCATGAGCACCCGGTCCAGGTCCCACTCCTGGTCCAGCTCTTCGATGCGTTTTTCCAGCGCCTCGGGGCCGGCCTCGGCGCATTTTCGCACGCAGGCGGCCGCCTCGCGGTCCAGCTGCTGGTTGGTTTCGGAAGAGGTGCGGCGGCGGCTGGGGTCGTGCGATATGGCGGCGAAGAGTGAAAAGGCGGGGTACTAGCGCATAGTAAACGCTCCTCTGCCCTACGCGGGCCGGCTCAATCCGTTGCCAGGAGCCACGCCGTAGGTTGAACCTCCCCGGGCCGCCGCACCAAGTGCCCATTTTATTTGTTATCAGCCCATGACGCTATTGCTGCAGCTCAGTACCGATTACGGCCAGGTGGTGCACGACTCGTTCACGGGCTACGGGCACTACTTGCTCACGGAGGTCCTGCACCCGCACTGGGGCAACTACTTCTACTGGCTGGTGGCCATCTCGCTGGGCTTTTGGGGGCTGGAGCTGGCCTGGCCGTGGCGGCGCGACCAGGGCGCGTTCCGGCAGGACTTCTGGCTGGACGTGTTTTACATGTTCTTCAACTACTTCCTGTTTTCGCTCGTCGTCTACAACGCCCTCTCCAACGTCTTCGTCCAGCTTTTCAAGGACGGGCTGGGGCTGGTCGGCATCCACAACCTGGTGGCCGTCGAAATCGGGAACTGGCCGCTGTGGGCGCGGCTGCTGACGCTGTTCGTTGTGCGCGACTTCATTCAGTGGAACGTGCACCGGCTGCTGCACCGCGTGGGCTGGCTCTGGGCCTTCCACCAGGTGCACCACTCGGTGGAGGAAATGGGCTTTGCCGCCCACCTGCGCTACCACCCCGTCGAAACGGTGGTGTACCGCTTCTTCGAGTACGTGCCGCTGGCGATGATAGGCTTCGGGCTCACCGACTTTTTCCTGGTGCACCTGTTCACGCTCGCCGTGGGCCACTTCAACCACGCCAACCTCTACGCGCCGCTCGGGCCGCTCAAGTACCTCTTCAACAACCCCCAGACCCACCTGTGGCACCACGCCCAGGAGCTGCCCGAGGCAAGGCGCCACGGGGTGAACTTCGCCCTCACGCTCACCGTGTGGGACTACCTGTTCAAAACAGCTTACGTGCCCACCGAGCAGGCCGACCTGCCCCTGGGCTTTGAGGGGGTTGAGCACTACCCCGCTACCTTCCTAGCCCAGCAGGTGGAGCCCTTCGCGCAACTGGCCCGGCCCTCGGCCCCGGCGCTGCCCGCTGCCCTCCCGGCGGTGGCCACGCCGCCCCGATTGCCGTATAGCCCCGGGTAACCCGAATACTTTTCTTTCCCCGCTCTTTATGGATAATCTCCTGCGTTTAATTGCGTCGCCCGGTGGCCGCGCCGCCCGCATTGCCATCGGCACCACCCTCATCGGCACGGGCCTGGCCCTGGGCCGCAAAGGCTGGGGCCTGTCCGTGGCGGGCCTGCTGCCGCTGGCCATGGGCGCCTTTGACTGGTGCCTGCTCTCCCCGCTGGCGGGTTTACCTTTTGATGGGCCGAAGCTGCGCGAGGTGCTCGGCCCAGTGCCCGAGGAAGCCGGGCCCGCTAGCTCCCTGGGTAGCCATAGCTAGCCGCCCTTTCCCGGCTCTGTTCTTTTCCCCAACTGCCCGCTCCGGCCGCCTATGGCGTAACCGGGGCGGGCAGTCGGCATTCCTCCATCTCGCGCCGCCGCATCCGAAAGCGCAGCCAGCCCACCAGCAGCATGATGCCCGCCACTCCCAGCGCCCCGTAGCCGATGCCGGCCCCGCGCAACGGATGCAGCTGAATCAGGGCCAGCCCAAAGCCCACCAGGGCCAGGCTGGTGCGCAGGTAGGTAAGGAAGGTGCGCTCGTTGGCCATGCGCGTGCGGGCAGCGGCCAGGCGCTGCTGGTCGTAGTTGGCGGGAAGGGGAGCAGGAGACGGCATGGAGGCAAGCAGGCAAGGCGGAGGTAACCCGCTTATACGACGGTAAACGTGTCGCGCGCGTGCACGACCAAGGGCCGGTGCATCTTTAGAAAAGCCCGCATGGCGGCCACGGCGTGCTGGCCGGTTTTTTGGCGGTTGCGGCCCAACTGGTGCGGCACGCCCTGCGAGGTGATGAAGGCGGCCGTGTAGGTGCGGGCCGGGTCCAGGGGCTGGCCCTGCACGAACACGGTTTGCAGGCGGCTGCCTTTCGGGTTTTCGGCCTTGAAGTAGGCGCGCAGGCCCAGGGCCCGCTTCACGTAGCCGCCCATCTGGTGCAGCGGGTTCTGGCTGTAGGTGCCTTCGAGGTTCTTCTCCAGCAGCTCGTGCAGCTCGGCTCCGGTCAGCTCCACGGTTTCAATCTCGGGGTCCATGGGCACGAGGTTGTAGAGGTCGTTGAGCTGCACCGGGCCGGGCGGGATGGGCGCGCCGTAGCGCCAGCCGTTGGAGAAGTACAGGTCGGCCGGCACCAGCGCCTGCAGGCTGGCCAGCAGAAAATCATCGGCCGGGCACTCCACTGAGGTGCCCCGGTGCAGGCCGGTGGCCGTGACGCCGACCACCTCGCGCAGCTCGGCAAAGGGCACCAGCGCCGCGTCAATGCGCGCCTGCAGGGCCGCGTCGGGCACAATGTCCTCGCTGATTTCGTGCAGCTCGTGGGCGTGGCCCGTCACGCGGCCGTTCTCGATGGTGAGCGTGAGCCGGCCCAGAAAGGAGCCGTGCGACCCCGACTGAATGACCAGCGCGCCGCCGGCCACGAAGGGCTGGTACAGGCGGTTATGCGTGTGGCTGCTCAAACACACGTCGATGCCGGGGCAGCCTTCGAGCAGGGCCACGTCCTGCGGGAAGCCGCAGTGCGAGAGCAGGATAACGAGGTCGGCGCGCTCCTGCTCTCGCAGGCGCTGCACGTGGCCCGGTAGCTCGGCCGCGCCGTCGGTGAAGCGCAGGCCGGTGCTGAAGTGGGCGGGCATGGTCTTGTCCACGATGGGGCAGGCCAGGCCCACCACGCCCACGCGCAGGCCGGCCACTTCCAGCAGCAGGGTGGGGGCGTAGGCCAGCGCGCCGCTGTCCCGGTGAAACACGTTGGCCGCCAGCAGCGGGTAGCTTAGCCGGCCCACCAGCTCCCGCAGGTGGGCCGGGCCGTAGGCAAAGTCCCAGTGCGCGGTCATGGCCGCGAAGCCCAGCTCGTTGAGGATGGGAGGCAGGATGTCGCCTTGGGTAGCCACCACCGGCCGGGTGCCGTGAAACGTGTCGCCCCCGTCGAAGAGCAGGCTGTCCGGGTAGGACTGACGCAACGCGCCGAGCAGGCTGGCAATGCGGGCGTAGCCGCCGCAGCGGCGGTATTCGGGGCCGGCGGGGCCGTAAAACACTTCCTGGTGCGGGTTCAGGTAGCCGTGCACGTCGTTGAGTTGGAACAGGGTCAGGTTCATGGGCAGGCGGGGAAAGGAGGAATAGTCAGGGTCCTTATTGCCAGCCCCAGCGACGGAAAATGGCGTGGCCGGCGTCGGATTGCAGAAAGGCCACGAACTGCGCGGCGGCCGCGGCCTGGGTGGTGCGCGCGGTCAGGGCCACCGGGGTGCCCCGGCTCACGCGCTGGGCGCGGGGCAGTCGCACGAGCTGCGAGCCGGGCAGGCGCGGCTGCCAGGAGGCGTAGGTAATCCAGGCATCGAAGCCCAGCGGCTCCTGCTGCCAGAGGGCCACGGCCTCGGCGCTGGTTTTCACGGAGCGGGCCACGTTGCGCTGCAGGCCGGCAATCAACTCCGTGCTGCGAGCCATGTCCTCGGTCATGCCCAGCTGGCCGGCGCCGTTCACGTCGAGCAGGCGCACGCCCGGCCGGGCCAGGTCCTGCAGCCGGTGCAGGTCCTTGGGGTTGCCGGGGCGCACCAGCACGGCCGCCTCGCGGGCGTAGAGGCTCACGCGGGTTTTCTCGTTGAGAAAGCCGGGGTGGGCCAGCACGGTTTGGGTGAGCATGTACTAGGCCCCGCCGTATACCACGTCAGCGTCCTGCAAAGCCTTCTCCAGCCACTGCGCCTCGGGGCCGGCGGTTACGTCCACGGCCACGCCGGTTTGCTTGGTGAAGGCCGCCGCGCAGGCTTTCATCGGCTCGGCCGGGCCGCCGGGGCCGTACACGTGCAGGGGTTGGCCGTGCGCGAGCAAGCTCAGGCTCAAGCTGCTAATGAGCAGCAACAGGAAACGACGGGGGCTTTCGAGCATGGGTCGGGAGGATAAAGGGGAAGAAATGGCCGGCGGGGCGGCCTAGCCGGCCGGGGCCGGGCACGAACGAAGGGAAAACCGCCGCTCGCGGCCGGCCGGTAAAAAACCAGTCGCCGGGCGCGGGCAGGCCGGGGCGGTGCCGGGGGCGCTAGCGGCATCGGGCAGACAATACATGCGGGAACGCACCACCAGCGCCGAAAGCACCGTGAGCCCGCCAATGGCCGCCAGCGCGGCCGAAAGCCCGAACGCATCGGCCAGCATGCCAGTGAGCAGAGCCCCGATGGCGTAGCCCGCGTCGCGCCAGAAGCGGAAGATGCCCACGCTGCGTGCCCGCTGCGGGGCCGGGGCGTACTCGCCCACCGCCGCCAGAAACGTAGGGTACACCAGCGCCGTGCCGGCCCCGAGCAGCGCGGCCAATCCCAGGAACGCGGGGTAGGAACCAACAAAGAGCATGGCCAGCAGCACCGCGCCCTGCAGCAGCATGCCCCAAAACAGCAGGTCTTTCTTGCAGAGGCGGTCGGCCAGCGGGCCGGTCAGCAGCTGTCCCAGGCCCCACACGCCCGGGTACACGGCCGCCACGGTGCCAATCTGCGTCAGCGTAAAGCCTTTGCCGGCCAGCAACAGCGGCAGCAACCCCCACACCATGCCGTCGTTGAGGTTATTCACCAAGCCGGCCTGCGTGACGGAGCCCAGGTTGGGGTGGCGCCAGGTCACGTCCCAGAACGACAGCGTGGGCCCCGCGGGGCCGGCGGGCGTTTGCGCCACTTCCAGCGCCACGTGGGCCCGGGTGTCGCGCACCAGCAGGGAGCTCAGCAAACCCATCCCGGCCAGCCCCAGGCCCAGGTAAAACGGATAGGGCCGCAGGCCGTACTCGGTGGCCAGCCAGCCCGAGGCGAAGGCGGTAGCGCCCACCGCAAGGTAGCCGGCCGACTCGTTCAACCCCATGGCCAGCCCGCGCTGCCGGGGACCCACCAGGTCCATCTTCATCACCACGGTGCTCGACCAGGCCAGCCCCTGGTTCAGGCCCAGTAGGACGTTGGCGGCAATCACCCAGCCCCAGCTCGGGGCCCAGAGCAGCAGCAGCGGCACGGGCAAGCCGAAGAGCCAGCCGATGAGCAGCAGGTTTTTGCGCCCCACCCGGCCGGCCCAGGCGCCGGCGTAGTAATTGGCCGCGGCCTTGGTCAGCCCGAAAACGACGATGAACGAGAGAATGGCCGAGCGGGCCACCAGGTGAAACTCCTGCTCGGCCAGCCGGGGCAGGATGGTGCGCTCCAGCCCCACCATGCCCCCCACGAAGGCATTGATGAGCACGAGCAGGCTGAATTGCCGCCAGTTGGCGCGCAAACCGAGTTGAATGGCCATCGGGCGTAGCCGTTAGGGATGCACCAGGGCCCAGCCCTGGGCCTGCCGGATAATCAGCTCGCCGTTGCCGCTGGGCACGAAGGAAAGGAAAGGCCACAGCTCTTCCTTGGTGATTTTGCGCTCGCGCATGGTGTTCAGGCACTGGGCCAGAATGACGCCTTTTTCCTTCAGGGCCAGCAGCTCGGCCTCGTAGGGCTGGTCGCGGCGAAAGGCCGTGATGCCCCCGCCGAACGCCACCAGCTCGACTTGCAGCTTGCCCTTGAGGCGGGGGTCGTCCAGGGCGTTGCCGATGTTGCGCAAGGTCATCTTAATCAATTTGGGGTCGTCGCTGTCGAGCTGATAAATCACGTCGTACCGGGCCTTGTCGGCGGTTGCGCCCTGGAAAGTGCCTTTCGCGAAGGCCGCCTGGTCGGCGCTGGGCTTGGCCGTTTGGGCGGTGGCGGTGAGAGCGAAGCCGCTGAGCAGCAGCGCGGTGAGAATGGGGCGAATCAAGGAGGAAGCCATATGCTTGAGAATGGAAAAAGAGGTGGGAAGTAAGAAAACGGGCGAAGCGTGACGCCGCACAAACGGATGTTGGATGGTAGCGGCGCAGCCTACTCATCGCCCCCGCCGTGCCAGGCCCGGCGGGTGGCGTGGGGGTCGTAGCCGGCATTGCCGAAGAAGTACAGCATCACCGTGCGCGAGTAGCGCAGCAGCACCGGCAGCAGCCCCACCACCGCCACGGTGACGCTGGCCACGTACACCCACGTGTCGGGGTCGCCGAGCAGGTGGTACACCAGCAGCCCGACCAGGAGCACGATGCCGGTGGTGAAGACGTAGCTGATGTACATGGCCCCGATGTAAAACCCCGGCTCGGGCTCGAAGGCCAGGCCGCACACCGGGCAGGCCACGGGCATCTCGGTGTAGTGGGCCAGGTTGTACATGCCGTGCGTGAACAGGTGGCCCCGGTGGCAGCGGGGACACTTCTGCGCCAGCAGGGCTGAAACGGGGGAATCGTGCGCGGCCATACGATGCGGTAACAGCTAGGAAGATAATGGAATAAAGCGCTAGTTAGCGGCCGAAATGTCTGCGGGGGCGCCTACTCGTACACCTTCTGGCCGCGCTGGAGCCAGATGCCCCAGCTGCGCGAAAAAGCGTGGACCCGGGCGGTGGGCGCGTTGCCCGCCGTCACGGCCGGCTGGCCCTCGTTCACCCACTCAAACAGGCCGCCGTAGAGGTTGCGCACGTGGGTGTAGCCGGCCTGCTGCAGCTGCTCGCCTATTTTCTCGCTGCGGTAGCCCACCGAGCAGTACACCACGATGGGCGTGTTCTTGGGCAGGTCCTGCACCCGCGCGAGCTGGAATTCCTCGTAGCCCACCCAGCGCGCCCCGCGCAGGTGGCTGACGGCAAATTCGGCGGGCGCCCGCGTGTCGAGCAGCACCGCCGGCGGCTGTTGCCGGAGCTGCGCCACGCTCACAAAGGGCACCGACTGTTTGAGCAGGCCCTGGAGCATGGTCGAATACAGCGGGCTGGTGGTGGGGGGCGCTTGCTGCGCCTGGCCCCGGCAGGCGGCAGTGCCCAGCAGGAGCAGCGAGAGTCCCAGGCGGCAAGTGAGTTGGGGTACCATGGATTCAGAAATAAGCGGATGAAAAGCCGGGGCTCTACCGGCGCGCTGCCCCGGCTACAAATGCACCAGCGACCAGCCTTCGGCCTGGCGAATGATGAGCTCGCCGTTGGCCGTAGGCACGTACGAGATATAAGGCAGCATGTCGTCCTTGGTCAGGCTCTGCGCCTTCATCGAATTTTCGCACTGCGCCAAAATGACGCCGGCCTGCTGCAGGGCCAGCACGTCGGCTTCGTAGGGCTGATTTTTGCGGAAGGCCGCGGTGCCGCCGCTGAACACCACCAGCTCCAACGCCAGCTTGCCCTTGAGGCGCGGGTCGGCCAGGGCGGCCTGCAGCGCCTGCAGGGTTTTGGCGATGACCTTGGGGTCGTTGCTGTTGAGCTGGTAAATGGCCCGGTAGTGGGCCTTGCGGGCCGTGGCCCCGTGAAACCGGGCCGCGTGAATTGCCGCCGCGGGGTTGGGCGAACCGAGGACGGGAGCCGGCCCCGCGGGCGCCGGGGCAGCCGGGGCGGCCGCGGTGGTCTGCGCCTGGCTGGGACTCCCCAGCAGGGACAACATCAGGGCGGCGGCCAGAGCCGGGTACTGGAGTAAAGGGTTCATGATGGGCGGGTCGGAGCTTCTAGAAATCGTAGTTGGCAATCAGGTTCAGCAGGTGCAGGTCCACCTTGTTTACCACGTAGCGGGCTTCGCCGTAGGTGTCGCCCCGCGCGCCCTTGTAAACGTACAGCAGCTGCGCCTTCAGCCCCGTCGCCCAGCCCCGGAACGGGTAGGCCAGCGAGGCGTTCAGCTGCTGGTAGGAAGGCATGCCGTACTTGTTGAGGCGGGCATCGCGCACATCGGGCAGGTAGTAGCGGCCGTAGCCCACTTCCGCTTTCAGGCCCGGCGCGGCGGGCACGGCGTAGCTGGCCAGCAGCACGGCCGCGTCCAGCCCGCCGGCGCCCTCTTCCCGCTCGCGGGGCATAAACGTGTAGAACGGCTCGCGGCCCCATTCGCGCGGGAACAGGAAGCGCCCGGCGCGGGTGATGCGGGTGTAGTTGCCGCTCACGCGCCAGGCACCCCGCTGATAGCCCAGGCGCGCTCAGGGCCTGGGCCTCGCGGCCCGGCACGCTGTAGGCCAGGCGTGGGTCGGCGTTGCCGCCGGTGCCCACCGTGCGCTGGTAGAGGAACTGCCCGCCCAGGGTGAGCTGGCCGGCGCCCGCGTCCCGGCTCGTGGTGATTTCGGTGAAGACGGTGTTGAACAGGTTGTCGGCGTAGTAGTTCCAGACCTGGGCGCGGGTGCGTTCTCCGAGCTGCCGGCTCACGGCCAGTACGCCCAGCCCGCGGCTGCGCAGGTTGCCAGCGTAGGCGGACCGCTGGCCCGTCTCGCTCACGCCCGAGGGGTAAACCCCGATGGAATTGGCCACCGAATACCACGCCGTGGTAGAGCGGGGACCCAGGTGCGTGAGCCAGCCGGCCGTGATGGTGGTGCGCGGCAGCTCGCCGATTTCCAGCCACAGCCCCTGCGCGTAGGAGGGAGTCAGGCGGCCGTCGTAGGGGTTGAGCAGGGGCGTGCTGAGCAGCTGCCGGCCGAACGTGGCCACGGAGCTGCGGAAGCGGTAGCGCCCAAACAGCTCCTCGGGCCGGCCGGTGAGCTGGCGGCGGCCCGGCTCCGTCACGTCGAACAGGCCCACCTCGTAGCGGTTCAGCGCCCCGGTGGCCGGGTCGGGCGTGGCCAGGTCGCTCGAGGCCAGGTTCACCCAGAAAAAGCCGCCCGCCCCCAGCTGGAAGCCGTGCAGCGGGGCTGTCTCAAACCGCGCCCCGGCCCCCAGGCCGTTGGCGTAGTAGTCGGGCAAGCCGCCCCGGTTAATCGTCGCCATGAAGTAGTTGCGCACCCGCCCGTGCCACTGGCCGCGCCGGAACGCCTCGCCCAGGGTGCGGGCCCTGGCCGTATCGGCTACCGGGGTCAGGGAGTACGGTTTCAGGTCGGGGCGCCCGGTCACGGGCGGCGTGGGCGCGGGCGGGGCCGGCTGCCCCTGCGCGGCAGCCGGGGCCAGCAGCAAGCCGGCGGCGCAGAAGTGGAAGAGGCGGTTCATGGACGGGAAGTTCAGTTGGCTTTGGCCGGCTGCGGGTGCGCGTCCTCGATGGGCTGGTAGGGCCCGAACTTGTGCTGCCGCTCCGAAAACGCATCGGCGTAGGGCCCAAAGGGATGGTCGACGGGCTTTTTACGGATGTCGGGCCAATCTTTGGGGGTGGGGAGGTGGGGGCGCGGCTGCGAGTTCACGAAGGCGGCCACGTCCCAGGCCTGCTTGTTGGTGAGCTGCGGGTGGTCGAAGGTGGCCCCGTAAGGCATGGCGGCCTTCACGTACTTGGCGAAGTTGCTCACCCGGAACAGGCCCGCGCCGTCGTTGTAGCTGTCGGGGCCCCAGAGCGGCGGGTACTGGTACTCGCGGCCGTCGGCCATTTTTTTGCCTTGGCCCCCGGGGCCGTGGCAGCTCTGGCACTTGGCCGCAAACACGGCCCGGCCAATCTGCGGGTCGGCGGCCCGGTCCAGGTAGGGCAGCTTCATAAAGCCGGTGCCGTGCACCTTCCGGCCCTTGGGAATGTCCTGGCCCAGCCACTTGATGTAGGCCACGATGGCCCGCATCTCGCGGCTGTTATCGGGCACGGCGCGGCCGTTGAGGCTGCGCTCCATGCAGTCGGCCACGCGCTTCTCAATGCCTTCCACCGTGCCCGAGCGGGCCCGCAGCTTGGGGTAGGTGGCGGCCACGGCCAGGTAGTTGTTGGCGAAGCCCTGGGTGCCGGCCTGCAGGTGGCAGTTCTGGCAGTTCAGGCCGTTGGTGTAGGCGCCCACCAGTCCGTTAGGTCCCAGGTAGCGGGCCGTGTGGGCCACCAGCTCGCGCCCGTAGCGAATCTCGCGGCCGGTGGCCGTGCGCGGAATCAGGGCCGGGTCGGGGGCCGCGAAGGCGGGCCGGTGGTAGCTGCCGGGCGGCGGCGGCCCTTCCGTCGCTTCATCCGCCACGGCCACCGGCGCGGCCGGGTGGGCGGGCCAGTACAACTGCGTGACGACGACCACGACCACCAGCCCCAGGGCGGCCGCCAGCAGCATCAACAGGCGAGCCACGGAGGCAAGTTGCCGGCCGGCTTCTTCGGGGTGGGTCATGGCAAGAGGAGAAATCGGGTGAAAAATCGTGCCGGGTAATGCAGCCGGCCTTACATGGGCAGTTTGTCGCGCAGGGCGCTGTAGGTCCAGGTACCGGCCAGGGCGGCCAGAATCAGGACCGCCACCGCCCCCACCCCCACGCCGGTGCCAATCTGGGCGAACAGCGGGCCGGGGCAGGCACCGGTCAAGGCCCAGCCCAGGCCGAAAATGGTGCCGCCTATCCAGGTGCCGTGGTTGTACTTCTTGTCGGCCAGGGTGATGAGCTCGCCGTCGAGGCTTTTGAGGCGGTTGCGCTTGATGAGTTGAATGGACACCATGCCCACCAGAATGGCCGAGCCGATGACGCCGTACATGTGGAAGCTCTGGAAGCGGAACATCTCCTGGATGCGCCACCAGCTGATGACTTCGCTCTTGGTGAGAATGATGCCGAACAAGGCGCCCAGCACCAGGTATTTAACGTATTTCATATGGAGGAAGTGAGTTCAGTAGTGGAATCGCGGGTGGCCCGCAGGCGCACCACGTTGGCCGGGCCGGCGTGGCAGCTGCCTTCGTGCAGCACCACGCCCAGCGCGTGGTTTTGCAGGAGGTTCAGCCCGGCAAAGTCGGCGGCCAACGTGGCCGGCTCGTAGAGCATGTCGGCTGACTTGGGGCCGCCCGAGGGCAGGCCCAGCTGCCGGGGGCTGAAGGCCTCCAGGATGAGGTGCCCGCCGGGGACCAGGCTGGCGGCCGCGGCGGCGTGCACTGCCTGACGGTCAGCCGGGGCCAGGTGGGCATAAATGAGGCCCACGGCATCGTAGTGGCCGGGCTGCTGCCAGCCCAGGGCCGTCAGGTCGGCCACCTGGTAATTGAGGCGCACGCCCTGGGCCACGGCCAGGCGCAGGGCCTTGGCCCGGCCTTCGTCGCTGAAGTCCACGGCCGTCACCTGCCAGCCGCGCTTGGCGGCGTACACGGCGTTGCGGCCCTCGCCCTCGGCCAGCAGCAGCAGGCGGCCGGGCGGCAGCGCATCCAGCTGCTGGCGGAAGTAGGCATTCGGCTCGGTGCCGTAAGCGTAGGTTTCGCCCTCGTAGCGGGCATCCCAGAAATCAACGGCGGTGGGGGCAGCAGCTTCCATAAAACGGTGCTTTCAGGGATTAAAACATCATCGGATAAATCACCCAGGTCATGAGCAGGCCGCCGGCAAAGAAGCCGATGACGGCCACCAGCGATACCCACTGCAGGTTGGAGAGGCCCGAGATGGCGTGGCCCGAGGTGCAGCCCCCCGCGTAGCGCGTGCCGAAGCCGACTAGGAAGCCGCCCAGCACCAGAAACACCCAGCCTTTCCAGTTGGCCAGGTTGTCGAGGGCGAACAGCTCGCGCGGGAGCAGGCCGGTGAAGTCGGTCAGGTGCATTTCGGCTTTGAGGTCGCGCACCGTGGCGGCCGAGATGCCCACCACGTCGGGGTGGCCCAGGAGCCGGTAGCCGATGAAGCCGCCCAGCGCGATGCCGAGCACGAACACCAGGTTCCAGATTTCGGCGCGCCAGTTATAAGTCAGAAACGGGATGCCGGCCGGCACGCAGGCCGCGCACACGTGGCGCAGCGAGCTGCTGATGCCCAGCGCCTTGTTGCCCACGAGCAGCAGCGCGGGTACCGTCAGGCCGATAAGCGGGCCGGCCACGTACCAGGGCCAGGGTTGTTGCAGGAGTTCAAGCATGAAAACAGCGGTCGAATTGAGGAGGCTTAATTATTTAGTAGTCAGTGGCTCCGGCCAGTCGAGCACGCCGCCGAGCAGGTTGCTGACCTGCGCGAAGCCGGCGGTGGTGAGCTGGCCGGCCGCGTTGGCCGAGCGCGCGCCGCTGCGGCAGTACACGTAGGTGGGCTTGGTTTTGTCGAGGGCCGCCACGCGCTGGCCGAAGTCGGGCGCGGTGACTTCGAGGTTGACCGCGCCGGGCAGGTGGCCGCCGGCGAATTCGTCGGGTCGGCGCACATCCACGAGCACCGCGCCGGGCTGGCGCAGGCCCTCGGCAAACTGCGCGGGCGTCAGGTTGTGGAAAGCAGGAGCGGAAGATTTATTGAAACCGAACATGGCAAAGGGGTATGAGAAATGAAAAGGGAAAATAAGTGGCTCTGAACCCCGGCACTGCGCCGGAGCCGACGGGCCGATGAGTTAGTGGGCCGCTGCCGGCGACTGGAAAGACTTCACGGCCTCGCCGAGGTCGAATACTTCGGTGCCCGGCAGCGCGGGCGCCACGATGCTGCTGCCCGCCGCCGAGCGGTAGCCGCCGGCGCAGTGCACCACCACGGGCTTGCCGGTCGGGATTTCGGCAGCTCGCTCGCGCAGCTCGGGCAGCGGAATGTTGAGGGCGCCGGCAAACAGGGGCTCGGCTTTCCTTTCCGACGCGTTGCGGATGTCGACAATCGTGTAGCGGTCGGGGTGGGCGCGGAAAGCGTCCACGTCCAGTTTGGGCAGGGTGGCCTCCGAGGAAGGCGTGCCCACCAGGGCCCCCTGAATCAGGGGCTCGTAGCCAATCTTGGCGGTTTTCGCAATCAGGTCTTCCAGGGTCTTTTCGTCGGGCGCTACCAGGTAGAACCTTTCTTCGGGGCCCACGAGGGAGCCCAGCCAGGTTTCGAACTTGCCGCCCTGCTGCACGTTGAGGGCGCCTTCGTGGTGGCCTTTCTTGAAGTCGGCCTCGGGGCGGGCGTCGATTACCAGCACGCCGGGCTCCAGCGCCGAGCCGGGGGCCAGGCGGGCCACTTTCGCCACGCTGGGCGCGAAATCGGGCGCGCCGGCTTTGTTGAGTTCCACATCGTAGCCGAAGTACTTGGGGATGAAGGACTGGTCGGCCAGTAGCTCCTCGACAAACGCTTCCTCCGAAAGCGGGCGCAGGGCGTAGTTGCCGCTTTTCTCCGCGCCAATGGTGCTGCTGCTGGCCCCGCCCATGCCTTTGCTGCAGAGCGAGCCCGCGCCGTGGGCGGGGTACACCTGTACGTCGTCGGCCAGCGTCATGAGCTTCTCGCGGGTGGAGTGGTACATCTGCCGGGCCAGCTCCTCGCGCTTGGCGGTCTGGTGGCCCGCGTTTTCGCGCAGGTCCGGCCGGCCCACGTCGCCGATGAGCAAGGTGTCGCCCGTGAACACGGCCTTGTCCTGGCCCTCGCTAGCGAGCACGATGCTGATGGAGTCGGGCGAGTGGCCGGGCGTGTTCAGGGCGCGGAAGGTGAGCTGGCCAACGGTCAGCGTGTCACCTTCGTCGAAGGCCTGGTGCGGGTAGCCCGCGCCCAGCAGCTTGCTGACGCGGACGGCGGCCCCGGTCTCCCGGGCAATTTCCGCGTGGCTGCTCACGAAGTCGGCGTGGGGGTGGGTTTCGATGACGGCCACAATCTTGGCGTCGTTGGTCTTGGCGAAGTCGTAGTATTGCTCGGGGTTGCGGGCCGGGTCCACCAGCACGATTTCGCGGGTTTCTTCGCTCAGGATGGCGTAGGAGAAATGGGACAGGCCCTGGTCTTCAAACTGTTCAATTTTCATGACAACAAGTGGTTAGGGAGAGTGACAAGTAAAAGAATGGGGAGGAGTGGGCTTAGCGAAAGACCAGCTCGCGCACCAGAATGAACGTGCCCATGGCCAGGGTAAACCAGCCGAAGGCCGGCTTGAGCTTGGCCCCCGGAATGAAGCGGGCCAGGTAGGTGCCCAGCACGATGCCGCCGAGGGCAAAGGCCAGAAAGCCGAGCAGAAACGACCAGGCAATGGGCGTGCCCGCGCTCAAATCACCGGAAAAGCCAATCAACGAGTTGAGGGCGATGATGGCCAGCGAGGTGCCCACGGCCAGCTTCATGGGCAGGCGGGCGCCCAGCACCAGGGCTGGAATAATGAGGAAGCCGCCGCCCGCACCCACAAAGCCCGTGAGCACGCCCACCACCAGGCCGATGCCCAGAATGAGCGGGTAGTTGAGCGGGGCTTTATGGCCCAACTCGTGGTCCAATACTTCCTCGGCCTGCTTGCTGCGAATCATCGACGTGGCCGCCACCACCATCAGCACCGCGAAGGCCACCAGCACCAGCAAATCTTTGGTGAAGACGATGCTGCCCAGGGTGAAGAGCTCGTGGGGGATGGCCGGCATCAGCACCTTGCGCACCAGAAAGACGGCCGCCAGCGAGGGCAGCAGGAATACCAGGGCCGTGGGGATGGACACCAGGCCCTTGCGGAAGTAGCCCGACGCGCCCACGACCGAGGTCGAGCCCACCACGAACAGCGAGTAGGCCGTGCTCAGCACCGGGCTCACGCCCATCAGGTACACCAGTACCGGCACGGTGAGAATGGAGCCGCCCCCGCCCATGATGCCGAGCGAAAGGCCGATGAAGATGGCCGCGAAATAGCCGAAGTAGTGCAACATGGTAAAACAGGTGAACGTATGAAGTTATGAAAGGTTGTTCATGTACATTTGCAAAAAAAGGGCCGGGCCTCTTACAGAAAGGTGCACCCGGCCAGGCACTGAATCACGTCGATTACCTCGCGCATTTTCAGGGCGTAGAAAATGTTTTTCCCTTCGCGGTGGGAGCTCAGAATGCCTTTCAGCTTCATGCCCGACAAGTGGTGCGAAAGCAGGCTTTGCTCCACGTTCAGCTTGTCGCTGATGTCGGTCACCGATAAACTGTCGGTAGCCGCCAGCAGTTGCACGATGGCGATGCGGGTGGGGTGGGCCGTGGTCTTGAGAATAAACGCCACCTTTTCCATCTTCTCACTCGTGAGATTCATGTCAACGGGGGTGGCGGGGGAAGTGGCAGTCATATCTGAGGCAAATGTATGAACATGTTTTCATACGTACAAGATTTTATCACCTATTAGTTCACCATTTCTGAAAATTATGCCGCCGCTCCTTCCACTCCTCAACCCGGTCCGAAACGTGACCCGTGCTTTCTCTTTCCTTGCCGTGGCCCTTCCATTCGGGTTATCCTGGGGGGCGGGTTTGCTGTTGGCGGGCTGCCAGACCCATTCTACCGCGGAGCGCGTGGAAACCGCGGCTGCCGCGACTTCAGCCTCCGGCACCTTCACCATCCTGCACACCAACGACATCCACGGGCGGCACCGGCCCTTTGCCGTCTCGCCCGGCAACGCCACGGCCCAAACCGGCGACCCCGGCCGGCCGGCCAGCTCGTTTGAGCGGGCCGGCCAGGTCGGCGGCTTTGCCCACCTGGCGACGGCCATTGACCGGGTGCGGCAGGCGCGCGGGGCCGGCAACGTGCTGCTTGTGGACGGCGGCGACACCTTCGGCGACGACCTGCTGGGCAACCTGACCAAGGGCGCGGCCATCATCCGGCTCATGAACGCCGTGGGCTACCAGTTCATGGCGCTCGGCAACCACGACTTCGAGTACGGCAGCGCCCGCACCCGGGAGCTGCAGCGGCTGGCCCGCTTCCCCCTGCGCGGGGCCAACGTGCTGGACAAAGCCACCGGTCAGCCTTTCCTCGGCGACCCCACCACGGTGCTCACCGTGGGCGGGGTGCGCGTGGGCCTGCTGGCGCTGGCCTACCACAACACCCACCTGACCGGCAACCCCGACAACACCAAAGAGCTGACCTTCGGCAACGGCCTGGAGGCCGCCCGGCGCTACCTGCCCGCTCTGCGGGCCCGGGCCGACGTGGTGGTCGTGGTCTCGCACCAGGGCACCAAAGTAGACGAGCAGCTGGCCCGCGAGGTGCCGGGCATCGACCTCATCGTGGGGGCCCACTCCCACGACCGGATTACGCCCCCGCGCCGGGTCAACCAGACCTGGATAGTGCAGGCCCTGTCCGATGCGGCCGTGCTGGGCCAGCTCACGGTGCAGGTTCAAGACGGCAAAATCACGAAAGTAGACGGCCTCGCCCCCACGCTGTGGACGGCTGATTTTCCCGCCGACCCCGCCGTGGCCCGGCTGGTGGATTCGCTGCGCGCCCCCTACAAAGCGCAGCTGGAAGAAGTAATTGCCACCGCCTCGGGGCGAGTCGGCCGGCAGTACAAGTCGGCCAGTCCCTTCGACCAGCTCACCGGCGAGCTGTTGTGCGAAGCCACGGGGGCGGAAGTAGCGTTTATGCCCGGCGTGGGCTACGGGGTGTCACTCGAGCCCGGCCCCGTCACCCGCGAAGCCCTCTACACGCTGCTGCCGCATCCGTCCAAGGTCGTCACCCTGGAGCTGACGGGCCGCCAGCTGACGGCTTTGCTCGAACAGAGCGCCACCAACCTGAGCCCCGGCGATGATTTAAAGCGGGTGGGCGGCCTGCTGCAATCCAGCGGCCTGGACTGGACCGCCGACCTCAACCTGCCCACCGGCCAGCGGGTGAGCGGCGTGCGGGTGAACGGCCGGCCGCTGAACACAGACCGCAGCTACCGCGTCGTGACGCACTCGGGCATGCTCACCGGCATCCACCACTACACCACCTTCGCCGAGGGCCGCAACATCCTAAAAAGAGACCAAGGCGTGACCGACGTTGTCGAAGTCGGGCTCCGGCGGCGCGGCACCGTGGTCCCGCCGAAGCTGGCCGCCGTGCGCATCCTACCGGCCAAGAAATAGCGCACGTCGGGTCAAAGCGCTACCCCGGCTGCTGGCGTACCCAGCCACCGAGGCCTTCGCACGGAAACGAATTTTGCCCGGCAGTCGCCTCGTTCGCGGCGGCATCGGCTCGCAAGCGCGGCGTGCAACCCCACGGCATCTTACAGGGCCTTTCATTGGCCTTCTTTCGGCCGCTCAACATGCGCGCACCCTTGGGCCGGCGCACCTCCTCCATGCAACGACTGCTGTCCCATTTGCTGCTGCTGCTGTATGCGGGTCTCTACCTGCACTGCCAGCCCCTGCCCGTTGGGGCCGCAAATGCGGTAGCCGGCAGCGGTGCGCGGCAGGAAACACCCCGCAACGCCACCTGCAGGAAGAAGCCGCAAACGGTGCAGGCCGAGCCAAAGGCGGAGAAGAAGCAACTGACTACGACCAAGCGGCTGCCGCTCGTTGCTACGCGGAGTGGTGACGGCGTGACCCGGTCTCTCGGGCTGCGCTTCCCGGCCCACGAGCCGACCCTGAACCCCACGCGGGGTCCGAGTGCCGGCTCCGCGCAGGTATTTGCTAACCACCCCAACAAGGCTCCGCCCGTCCGCTTTTCTTAGGAACAAGCGCAGTTGAGCCGGGGGCTATTCCCGGTTAGTCGGACCCGTTTGGCGGGTCTGGCCGCCGGGTTTTTCCTGGCCTGACCGGTGCCCGCGGCTAGTGGTTCGCTGCCGCATGAGGCCCTATTCGCTGCTCTCCCTCCGCAGGGCAGCCCTCGCTTTCTCCTAAGAAACTCCGCTAATCTGTCCCCAGCAAGCCGGCAATGCCCTGGCCTTTGGCGGCGAGCTGGTGCACGAAAAGCCCGGGCAGGTAGCCGCTGAGTCCTTGACCGGGGCCCCGGCTAAGCCCGTCGGCGCTTAACAAATGAAACTTTGTTCATATTAACTTTGTCCCGCTTTTAAATTTCCCAACTATGAATCGCAAGACCCTCACCTCGTGGCTGCCGCTGGCCCTGTTTGCCTTCGTTCTGTTCACGCCCCTGCGGCCTATCGTACTCGGCGGCGTGCAGCGCGGCCTGCTGGCCACCGGCCTCTGGAAAGCCGAAGCGCCCGCCACGCCCACCCCGGCAATGCCCGTAGCGCTCGCCAGCAGTGCTGCCTATCCGCACAACCTGCCCCTGGTCACCCTCGACGGCAAAGCCGTCAACCTGAGCGAGCTGAAAGGCAAGGTCGTGTTCGTGAACCTGTGGGCCAGCTGGTGCCCGCCCTGCCGCGCCGAGATGCCCGGCATCGAAGCCCTGTATAAAAAGATGGACCCCTCGAAAGTGGCCTTCGTGATGCTCTCCCTCGACGATGACGCGGCCAAGGCCCGGAAGTTCGTGAAGAGCCAGGGCTACACCTTCCCGGTGTACCTGCGCACGGGCGAGCTGCCCGCGCCCTTCGATTCCAACGCCATTCCCTCCACCGTCATTCTAGGCCCCGACGGCCAGGTGGCCGCCCGCCACGACGGCATGGCCGAGTACGACACGCCGGAGTTCAAGGCCGCGCTGGACAAGCTCGCCCGGTAAGCGGCGTCGGAAGGGAGGGAGGGTGGTTCCCCAGGAGGAGCGGGGAGCAGCCGCCCCCAGGCTGAGGCAAACTCCCTACCTTGCCTCCATGTCTGATTTTCGCCTTCGCGTATTTGCCGCCGTGGCCCGGCACCTGAGCTTTACCAAGGCCGGCCAGGAGCTGTTTGTGAGCCAGCCGGCCGTGACCAAGCACATCCGCGAGCTGGAAGCGCAGTACGGCCAGCGCCTGCTGGAACGGCGCGGCAACCGCGTGAGCCTCACCGAGGCCGGCCGCCTGCTGCACGCCCACGCCGAGGCCGCCGCTGCCGCCCAGCAGCAACTCGAAGACCAACTGCTGGGCCTGCGCGACCCCAACGAAGCCGCCGGCCGCCTGCGCCTGGGAGCCAGCACCACCCTGAGCCAGTACGTGCTGCCGGGCCTGCTGCCGGCTTTCCAGGCGCGTTACCCGCAGGTGCAGCTCTCGTTTCTGAACGCCAACTCCGAGCGCATTGCCGAGGCCCTGCTGCGCGGCGAGCTGGATTTGGGCTTCGTGGAAGGCCGCACCAAAAGCCAGGACCTGCACTACGAGCTGCTGCTGCCCGACGAGCTGGTGGCCGTGCGCCGCGCCACACCTGGGGGCCCGCCCGCCGTGCCGCTGCCCCGGGCCGACGCCCTGGCCCATCCGCTGGTGCTGCGCGAGCGCGGCTCGGGCACGCTGGAAATCCTGGAATTTGCCCTGCGGGCCCAGCAAATCAAGCTCAGCGCCCTCCCCGTGGCCATTTACCTGGACAGCACCGAAGCCATCAAGCGCTACCTCGAAGCCGCGCCTACGGCCCTGGGCTTCGTGTCGCGCCGGGCCCTGGACCGCGAGCTGGCGGCCGGGCTGCTCGAAATCGTGCCCATCCAGGGGCTGCACCTGGCCCGGCAGTTCGAGGCCGTATCGGTGCAGGGGCAGGTGCTGGCCCGGCCGGCGCAGCGTTTCCTAAGCTTCGTGCAGGGGCAGCTGAAGGGGGGCAAATAAAAAATGGTGATGCCGGATAACCATTCGGTATCCGCTGTTTGCACTACTTGAGGAGCAGCTTACGTACCATTGCAGCGTAGTGCGGACCGGGTGGTTCGCCCATCTTCACCCTACTTGCTTATCCTCATGGAAAACACTCCGCAGCCCGCCTCAACCGATGCGCAACCCGCCGCCGAACCGGCCGCCCACGATGGCACCCCGCACTACGGCGACTTCGGCCACCCCGCCGACCCCACCGCGCCCCGCCACTACCAGGCCCCGACCAACGACGGCTCGAACGACAACCCCGACGAGTTCAGCGAATTTCGCGGCAAGCACGCCGCCCCCACCGAGCACTACTGCATGACCGAAGCCATTGCCGACCCCAATTTACAGCGCGGGCACGTGGAGCAGAATCAGGCTACGGAGGCGGTGCAGGCGGCCGAAGATGGCACCCCCGACGAGCAGAAGGCCGCCTACGCCCTCGATGACCCGCGCATGGCCGGCGGGGATGTATTCGATTTGAAGGACCAGCAAACCAGCTTGTAAGTACCGCTCCGGCTCGTAGCGCTGGCCGGCCCGATGCATTTCCTTTCTACTGGTTTTTTCGGCTGGCTGCTTATGCTTGAGGATATGCCTGCTGCTGCGGTGGCGCTTCGGCTGGGGGCCAGCACCACCCTGGCCCACCATGTGCTGCCCCCGCTGCTGGCCGAGTTCCAGCGCCGCTGGCCTGCCGTGGCGCTCAGGGTGCAGCCCGCCAACTCGGCGCTGGTGGCGGCCGCCTTAGTGCGGGGCGCGCTGGACCTGGGCTTTGTGGAAGGCACCGCCCGCGCCCCCGGCCTGCACTACGAGCGCCTGCTCTTCGATGAGCTGGTGGCCGTGCGCGGGGCCACGGCGGCCGGGCCCCCCGTTGCGTCGCTGCCCCTGGCCGAGGCCCTGGCCCACCCGCTGGTGCTGCGCGAAGCCGGCTCGGGTACCCTCGACGTGCTGGAAGCGGCCCTGCAAGCGCACGGCATTGCCCTGGCCAGCCTGCCGGCCCTCACCTATTGCGCCGATACCGAGGCCATCAAGGGCCTGCTGCTCGCTAAGTCGGGCACGCTGGGCTTTATCTCGCGGCGGGCACTGGTGACCGAACTGGTGAGCGGACAGCTGGAGGAAGTTCCGATTCGGGGCCTGCTGCTGGCCCGCGAGCTGCTGGCGGTGTGGCGCAGCGAGCCGGCGCTGCCGGAAGCCGCCCGGCAGTTTCTGGCCTTGTGCCGGGAGCGGGCCTGAAGCTTATAATAACTTTTGGTTATGCAGGATAACACGATTGGATAATCCTTGGCGCTGGGGTTCCCGTATATTTGCCTCAGAAACCAACCCCTCCCGCTCATGGCACTCCCGGTTCATTCCGCTACTCCCCAAGCCTCTAACTCGCCGCTCGACCCGGCGGCAGAGACAGCCGCCCCCGAATTCAACGAAACCACGGGTTTCTTCCGGCACCTGCATACGCCCCGGGTGGCGTTCGGGCAGGACTTCACCCTGAAGCAGGTGGTGTTCGTGTTGTTCTTCGTGTTCTGCCTCACGCCCTGGGCCTCGCCGCCCATTGCCCTGGCGCTTGGCCTGCTGCTGGCCCAAACCATCGGCAACCCCTTCACCACGCAAACCAAGCAGGCCACGGCCAAGCTGCTCCAGTTCTCGGTTATCGGGCTGGGCTTCGGCATGAATGCCCACGCGGCGGTGCAGGCCGGCAAGGAGGGCATCCTGTTCACGGTGGTCTCCATCTTCGGTACGCTGCTGCTGGGCCTGGTCGTAGGCCGCTGGCTGGGGCTGGGCAAGCACGTGGTGCATTTGATTTCGTGTGGCACCGCCATTTGCGGGGGCTCGGCCATCGCGGCCATCGGGCCGGTACTGCGGGCCAAGGACGAGGAAATGTCGGTAGCCCTGGGCACGGTGTTCGTGCTCAATGCCGTGGCCCTGTTCGCCTTCCCGCCCATCGGCCACGCCCTGGCCATGACCCAGAACCAGTTCGGGCTCTGGTGCGCCATTGCCATCCACGACACCAGTTCGGTGGTAGGCGCGGCCGCCGCTTACGGCAACCAGGCCCTGGAAGTGGCCACCACCGTGAAGCTGGCCCGCGCCCTGTGGATTATCCCGATTTCCATCGGCACGGCCATGATTTTCAAGCAGAAGGGCGTGAAGGTGAAAATTCCCTACTTCATTTTCGGTTTTATCGCCGCCATGCTGGTCAACACCTTTATTCCCGCCGCGAAGCCCCTGGGCCCGGTGATGGTGAACCTGGCCAAAATCGGCCTCACCGTCACGCTGTTCTTCATCGGGGCGGGCCTGTCGGCCAAGGTGGTGCGCTCGGTGGGCATCAAGCCCTACGTGCTGGGCATCCTGCTCTGGGTAGTGATTTCGACCGGCTCGCTCTACGTGATTCTACACACGGTATAGATGCTTGGTCGGGGCAAAGCGGCCAGATGGCAACGCCGGCTTTACCCGATTTAACTTGTTGACTGTCTGTATTCCGCAAAACATATTGTTTTGCGCGCTGGCTGGTCTTTGCCGCCTGTTTCACCTCTCTCCCTGGCCTCATGGAAACCACTCCCGACCCCTCGCCTCGCCTGCAGCCGGAAGACAAGCAGGCCTTCATCAAAATCGCCGGCCTGCTGACCTGGGTGATTGCCCTGATGGTGCTGGTGGTGGCGTTCACGGCCTACATCGTCATCTTCAACCCCAAAACGCCGGACCTGCTGGCCGATGCCCCGGCCACAACGGCCGCCGCTGCGAGCGGCCCGGCCGTCGCCGGCGGGGCCGGAGCGGGCAAAACCAATTTTTTCCAGCCCGCCCGCTTTCTGCTGGATAGCGTGAAGCCTGACCCGGAGGGCCAGCTTATCCGCTACGGCCACGAGTTGATTGCTCACACCGCCCACTACCTCGGGCCGCAGGCAGCCAGCCCGGCGCTGCGGCTGGCCGGCAGCAACCTGGCCTGCCAGAACTGCCACCTGCAGGCCGGCCAGAAGGCATTTTCGGCTCCCTACGTGGGCATCTGGGGCATTTATCCCACCTACAAGGGGCGGGAGGATGCCATCAGCACCCTCGAAGACCGCATCAACGGCTGCATGACGCGCAGCCTCAATGGTCGGCCCCTGCCGCTGGACGGCAAGGAGATGAAGGCCATCATCACCTACATGAAATGGCTGGGCCGCCAGGTGCCGGTGGGGGAGAAGGTGAAGGGCCAGGGCTTCGTGAAGTTCACCATGCCCAACCGCGAGGCGAATCTCGGGCAGGGCAAAATCGTCTTCGCCCAGCAGTGCGCCAGCTGCCACGCGGCCAATGGCCAGGGCCGCCTGAACGGCACGCTGGCTTCGGACGGCTACCAGTATCCGCCGCTGTGGGGGCCGGACAGCTACAACGACGGGGCCGGGATGCACCGCCTGCAAACGGCGGCCCGCTTTATCAAGGCCAACATGCCCTTCGGGGCCACGGCTGAGCACACCATCCTCACCGATGACGCCGCCTACGACGTGGCCGCCTACATCAACTCGCTGCCCCGGCCGCGCATGGCCCACCTGGAAAAGGACTACCCCAACCTGAAAAAGAAGCCTGCCGACTGTCCCTACCCGCCCTACGCCGACCCGTTTACGCAGCACCAGCACCAGTTTGGTCCCTACGCGGCGATGGAAGCGGGCAAGAAGGGCGGCGAGTAGGTCCGCCGCCGGTTCCCAACTCCTTCTGTTCATTTTTCACCGCACTGCTTCGGTGGTGCCATACCCGATTCCCATGAAACACCTGCTGCTGACCGCCGCGCTGCTCGCCGGCCTCACCTTCTCGGCCCGCGCCCAGACGCCCGCCACCCCCAACGCCACCGCCATGAATGACCGCGAAGCTTTTCAGAAAGGTACCTTCCAAGGGGCCACGGCCGACCAGGCCCAGTACCACGTCATCTACCAGCTCGACAGCGACGACCCCAAGCTGATTCAGCAGACGCTGCGCAACATCGGCAACGCGCTGGAGGACAGCCGGCTTAAAGGCAAGCTCACCGTGGAGCTGATTGCCTTCGGCGGGGGCACCACGCTCTACCGCAAGGACCAGCCCTACGAGGCCCAGCTCACGGCCCTGAAGCAGAAAGGCGTGATTCTGGCCCAGTGCCTGAACACACTCAAGGAAAAGAAAATCAGCAAGGACGAGCTGCTGCCGCTGATTTCCTACGTGCCCAGCGGCAATGGGGAGCTGATTATCCGCCAGGCCCAGGGCTGGTCGCTGGTGCACCCGTAACGCCGGGCTCCCCGCTGCTGCGTTGCTTTTCTCCGCTTGACTAATCCAACCTCATGAAACCCCTTCCGCACCTGCTGCTGGCGCTGCTCCTGGCCGCCCCGGCCGCCCTTTCGGCCCAGACCATGCCCACCCCAAAGCCCGCCCCCGTGGAGCCGGCCCACCATTTCGACCCGCCCTGGAACGCGCCGTTTCAGGCCGGGGTGCCCTTCACGGTGCCGGGCATCGACAACGCGCCCGACCTCTACGGCGACGTGGTGGACCCGCAGCTGGTGGTGTTTTTCGGGGGCAACCAGTTCATGGTGCTCGATGATTTGCTGAAGGAGTTTCGCAAGGCCCACCCCGAGTACGTGCGCATTTTCGTGGAGACGCTGCCGCCCGGCATCCTGGCCAAGCAGATTGCGCAGGGCAGCCTGGTGGTGGGCAACCTGCGCATCGAGCTGAAGCCCGACGTGTACGCGGCCGGCAAAAACCGCATGGACATGACGCCGGAGTGGTTTGCCCGCACCACCAGCTACGCCCAGAACCGGCTGGCCATCCTGGTGCGCCAGGGCAACCCCAAGAAGGTGACCAGCCTGCGCGATTTGGGCCGGCCCGAGGTGCGCGTGAGCATGCCCAACCCGGCCTGGGAGGGCATCGGCAAGCGCATCGAGGAATCGTACGAAAAGGCCGGCGGCGCGGCCCTGAAAACGGCCGTGATGACGACCAAGGTGAAAGCCGGCAGCACCTACCTGACCCAGATTCACCACCGCCAGTCGCCTATGCGGGTGCTGTATGACCAGTCCGACGCGGCCCCGGTGTGGTACACGGAGGCCTTTTATCAAAAAATGCTGGGGCATCCGGTGGAAAGCGTGGACATCCCGGCGAAGGAAAACATCATGGCCAACTACGTGGCCGGGGTGATGAAAGCCGCGCCCCACGCCAAGGCCGCCGAAGACTTTGTGGCCTTCCTCAACAGCCCCGCCGGGCAGGCCGTGTACCAGAAATACGGCTTTTTGCCGCCCGTGAAATAACGCCTTGCTACCCATGAAAACGTCCCCGCTCACCCGGCTCCGCCGCTTCGCTCTATTGCTCATGTCTCCTGCTCTGCTCGCGGCCGCGCCGGCCGCCGCCCAAACCCTGCACGTGTACGGCCCCGGCGGCCCGGCCACGGCCATGAAGGAATGCGCCGCCGCCTTCACCAAGCAAACCGGCCTGGCGGTAGAAGTCACGGCCGGCCCCGAGCCCAAGTGGTTCGAGCAGGCCCAGCAGGATGCCGACGTGGTGTACGGCGGGGCCGAGTACATGCTCACCCAAACGGCGCTGGCCCACCCCGGCTTCCTCGACGAAGCCAGCCGCACCAGCCTCTACGCCCGCGAGTCGGCGGTGCTGGTACGCCCCGGCAACCCGCTGCACATCAAGCGGCTCGAAGACCTGGCCCGGCCCGGCGTGCGCCTGCTCGACGTGAACGGGGCCGGCCAGATGGGCATGACCGAGGACATGGCCCGCAGCAGCGCCCTCATCAGCAACCTGCAGCACAACACCAAAACGTCGGTCAAAACCAGCGCCGAAGCCGTGGACCTCTGGCAGCAAAAGCCCCAGGACTACGACGCCTGGATTACCTACGCCTCGTGGCAGCCGCGCCTGCCCGGCTCGGCCCTGGTGCGCCTGCCCCGCGACCAGCGCGTGAGCCGGGGCACGCCGGTGGCCCTCACCCAGCGCACCACCCAGGCCGCCACGGCCCGGCAGTTCGTGGCCTTTCTGCAGTCGGCCGACGGGCACGCCATTTTCCGCCGCAACGGCTGGGAGTAGGGCTGCTTGCGGCCGGGCACCGGGCGGGCCGGGTTACCAGTCTATTTGTGTTTCACGCTTTTATCGCCGTACGCCATGGCTGACTTCCCCCTTATGCCCTTGCCGGACCCCGCTGCGGGCTCCCTAGCGGTTCCCGTGCCCGTCGCAGCCGATGCTGCGACGGCCCACGCGGCCCACGAAACGCCGTCGTGGCTGTTTCGCTACGTGTTCAGTCAGGACCACAAGACCATTGCCAAGCAGTACCTGCTTACGGGCATGGCCTGGGCGCTGGTGGCGGGCACGCTCTCCACGCTGTTTCGCCTGCAGCTGGGCTGGCCGGAGGGCTCGATGGCGTGGCTGCGGCCGGTGCTGGGCCACTGGATTGTGGAGGGCAAGCTCAACCCCGAATTTTACCTGGCCCTGGTGACGATGCACGGCACCATCATGCTGTTTTTCGTGCTCACGGCCGGGCTCAGCGGCACGTTTTCCAACCTGCTCATTCCCCTGCAAATCGGGGCGCGCGACATGGCCTCGGGCTTCATGAACATGCTCTCGTACTGGTTTTTCTTCCTGTCGAGCGCCGTCATGTTTGCCTCGCTCTTCGTGGAAACCGGCCCGGCGGCCGGCGGCTGGACGGTGTACCCGCCGCTTTCGGCCCTGCCACAGGCTATTGCCGGCTCGGGCCTGGGCCAGACGCTCTGGCTCGTGAGCATGGTGCTGTTCGTGGTGAGCACGCTGCTGGGCGGCGTGAACTACATCACCACCATCCTCAACCTGCGCACCCGGGGCATGAGCCTGACCAAGCTGCCGCTCACCATTTGGGCGTTTCTGATGACGGCCATTCTGGGGGTGCTCACGTTTCCGGTGCTGTTTGCCGCGCTGCTGCTGCTGGTGTTCGACCGCTCGTTTGGCACCTCGTTTTTTCTCTCCGACATCTACATTGCCGGGCAGGCCCTGAGCAACCAGGGCGGCTCGCCGGTGCTCTACCAGCATTTGTTCTGGTTTTTGGGCCACCCCGAGGTCTACATCGTGATTATGCCGGGCATGGGCATCGTGTCGGAAATTCTGGCCACCAACGCCCGCAAGCCCATTTTCGGCTACCGGGCCATGATTGGCTCGCTGGCGGGCATCCTGCTGCTCTCGTTCGTGGTGTGGGGCCACCACATGTTCGTGACGGGCATGAACCCCTTCCTGGGCTCGGTGTTCATGTTTCTGACCCTGATAATCGCCGTGCCCTCGGCGGTCAAAACCTTCAACTGGCTGGCCACGCTCTGGCGCGGCAACATCCGCTTCACCACGGCCATGCTCTTCAGCATCGGCTTCGTGAGCTTGTTCGTGGCCGGCGGCCTCACGGGCATCGTGCTGGGCAACGCCACGCTCGACATTCAGCTGCACAACACCTACTTTGTGGTGGCCCACTTCCACTTGGTGATGGGCTCGGCGGCCTTCTTCGGCATGTTTGCGGGCGTGTACCACTGGTTCCCGAAGCTGTTCGGGCGCATGCTGAACGAAAAGCTGGGCAACCTGCATTTCTGGCTCACCTTCGTGGGCGTGTACCTGGTGTTCATGCCGATGCACTACATCGGCATCGCCGGCTTTCCCCGCCGCTACTACGCCTGGACGGCCTTCGATGCTTTCGCCCAGTTCGGCGACCTGAACCGGTTCATCTCGCTGGCGGCCATTGCCGTGTTTCTGGCGCAGTTTATTTTTCTGGCTAACTTCTTCCACAGCATCTGGCGGGGCCGCCGGGCCACCGAAAACCCGTGGCGCTCGAACACGCTGGAATGGACCACGCCCGTGGAGCTCGGGCACGGCAACTGGCCCGGCGCGGTGCCCGCCGTGTACCGCTGGCCCTACGACTACAGCAAGCCCGGCGCGGTGGCCGACTTCATCCCCCAAACCGTGCCCTTCTTGCAAACCCCGGAGTCGAACCTGCCGCAGGAGCAGCAGTGGCAAGGCCAGGCCAGTGGCGAATAGCGCGAGCCGCCGGCTAAAAAGGTAGGTTAGAAAAAGCCCGCTGCCGTACACGCGGTAATAGCTTCTCCCTCATTCCCCAACCACCATGACCAGACTCACTCAACTCGCTAGCTTGCTCGCCTTAACCGGCCTGCTATTCACCGGGATAAGCCCATCGGCCCACGGCCAGGAAGGCGGCGAAATGCTCAAAAAAGAAGGCAAAACCGACGGCAAGATGCTGCGCGAGAACCGCCGCATGCTGCGCGACGGCCACGTGAACCACGGCCAGAGCCTCAGCAAAGAGCCCAAGCTCATTCGGGAGGAAGACCGCCTGGACCACCGCCATGCCCCCGCCCCACGCAAAACGCGGCGTGCAGCCGGCCCGCCGCGCTAGCCGATGGCCATGTCTTCGTCCCACGCGCCATCCCTGGCCTACACCGAGGTGGCGGGCCAGAGCCTGCGCCGCATCGAGTCGCTGAGCGACGGCGTGTTTTCCATCGCCATGACCCTGCTCGTGCTCAACCTGCGGGTGCCGGCGGCCGCCCTGGTGCGCACCGAGGCCGACGTGGGGCCGGCGCTGCGGGCCCTGCTGCCCAGCGTTGGGGGCTACGTGCTGGGCTTTTTGTCGCTGGGCATTTTCTGGGTGTGCCAGAGCACGCAGTTCACCTACCTGGCGCGCAGCGACCGGCGGCTGGCCTGGTGGCACATTGCCTTCCTGCTGGTGGTGGGGCTGCTGCCCTTTTCCACGGCCTTTCTCACCACCCATTTCCCGCTGCGCGGGGCCGTGCTGGTGTACTGGGCCAACCTGCTGCTGCTGGGCGCGGCCCTGCTGGGCAGCTACCGCTACGCCCGGCACCACGGCCTGCTGTTGCCCGAGCACGCGGCCGTGGGCCGGGCCCTGGTGCGGCGCCTGGGCCTGATGCAGGTGCAGTACGCGGCGGCGGCTGGGCTGTGCTTTATCAGCGTGCCGGCCGGGGCGGGCCTGCTGCTGCTGGTACAGCTCAACTACGCGCTGGGCCTGGTCGCCGACCGTTGGCTGGGCGACTGAAGCACCTATCGGGGCCCGGTTGGTGGTCCAATACTCCCCATTTGCCTGTTCTATGCCCATGCCGCACCCGCTCATGAAAAAACACCCCCGCCTGTTCCTGGGCCTGCTGGCCGGCCTGGTCGCCATCACCGCCAACACGCTGGTGCTGAAAGCCGCCCCGCTGCTGCCCGTCAACGCCGAAAGCGGCGGCCTGCTGAAACTCGCGCTGCTGCACACCACGCCCTTGCTGCCGGCCGGGCTGCTGCCCGTGGTCCAGGCCGCGGGCTTTAAGCTGCTGTTTCACTACCTCACGGGGCTGGGCATGGTGGGGCTGTACGTGCTGGTGTTCGAGCCGCGGCTGCCGGGCAAGGGCTGGGTGAAGGGCGGCCTGTTTTCGCTGCTGCCCTGGGCCATCAACGGCCTTGTGGTGCTGCCGTTGCTGGGGCAGGGCGTGGCGGGCGTGCACGCCCTCACGGCCGGCGGCATAGCGTACTTTTTTGTTGCCAATGCGGTGTTTGGGCTGGTGCTGGGCGGGGTGTATGCGTACCTGCGCCAGCGCCAGACAGCTGGGGCCGGGGCCTGAAACAAAACGCCTGAGACTGTCATTTTAAGCGGACGCCTTTGCTTTTCACTCATTTTAATCACCCTTTACTTGCCCCCTTTATCTTATGGCTGCCCCTTCCAAACCCCAATTGCTGCACACGCCCTCGGACCTCGACGAACGGGGCCGGGCCCGGCTAAGCGACAGCTTGAACGTGCTGGTCTCGGACCTGTTCGCGCTCTACCTCAAAACCAAGAACTACCACTGGCACATGAGCGGCCGGCATTTCCGCGACTACCACCTGCTGCTTGATGAGCAGGCCGACCAGCTTTTTGCCATCATCGACCCCACGGCCGAGCGGGTGCGCAAGCTCGGCTTCCCAACGGTGCATTCCATCGGCGAAATCGGCCGCAAGCAGCGCGTGAAGGACAACGACGAGCACTACGAAAACCCGCTGGAGATGTTGGCCGACCTACTCAGCGAAAACCGCCACCTCGCCCAGCACATGCGCGAAACGCACCAGATTGCCGACGACATCCACGACGTGGCTACCGCCAGCCTGCTGGAGGTGTACATCGACGAAGCCGAACGCCGCGCCTGGTTCCTGTTCGAGTCTTCGCGCGAGGTAAACCGAGCCGCTGGCTAGGTCCGCCAAAAGCGCCCGGCCGGCCGCGTTTTCGGCGCGTGGTTAGCCATTGCCGTAGCCGGTAACCCAGCCTTTTACGGTGGGGTACTGGCTACAGGAATGGGACATACGTTCTTAAAAGGCCTAGCCAACCCGCTGTTTTATGAAAATCACCAAATACATCCACTCCTGCCTGCTGTTCGAGCTGGACGGCCAGCAGCTCCTCTTCGACCCCGGCAAGTTTTCCTTCATCGAAGGCCTGGTGCAGCCCGAGGTTTTTAAGGACGTATCGGTCATCATCATCACCCACAACCACCCCGACCATCTCGATGTGGCGGCGCTGAAGCGAATCGTGGCTTTGCGCCAGGCCGTCATCATTTCCAACCGCGAGGTGGCGACCGAACTGAAAGCACACGGCCTCACGGTGCAAATCCACGAGGAAGGCCCCCTGGACCTGGGCGCGTTTCAGCTGCTGGCCATTCCGGTGCAGCACGAGGCCATTCTCGACAGCCCGCTGCCACAGATGACCGCCTGGCTCGTGAATGGCAAGGTGCTGAACCCGGCTGATTCTTTTGCCCACAACCTGCTTCGGTTCGCGGGCGTGGAGCTGCTCATTCTGCCCGTCACCGCACCTTTTCTTACGGAGCTGGTGGTGGCCGATTTCGCCCTGAAAATGCGGCCCAAGCAAATTCTGCCCGTGCACGACGGCTATCTCAAGCCCTTCTTCATCCAGCAGCGTTACGAGAACTACGGGCCGTACTTTGAAAAGCACGGCATTACGTTTCATCGGCTGGCCGAACCGGGCAATGCCATTATCCTCCCGTAGCCCGCCCCCTTACGCTTCTTTCCCCCACCAGCCCACTCGCCCTCTCGGACCGGCTGGCCAATGAGCGGACCTTGCTGACTTACGTGCGCACCAGCCTGGCGCTGGTGGGCTTCGGGTTGGCGCTCATTCGATTACACCCCGAGCGGGGCGGCCGGTTGGGGTACTCCGCGCTGGCCGTGGCGGGGCTGGTATTAGCGGTGGGGCTGCTGCGCTTCCGGGCGCACCGCCGGGAGCTGGCGGCCTGCCAGCTCCCGGATAGCTGAACTATAGGAGATACCCATCATACCGCCCGCCCGGCGCTACCCAAAGCGGTAGGCTTGCGCCAATAAAAAAAGGCCCCTGAAGCGCCATGCACCAAGGGCCTTCGCCGTCGTCGGCCGGCTTACGGCTGCGTGAGCGTGACCGCGCCGGCGGGGTTTTTGTCGCCCAGCACCACCACGGCAAACCGGCCGGGCAGCCGCAGCCGAATCTGGTAATAGGCGTTGACTTCCACCTTGCCCTCCGCGTCGGTTTTGAAGGTGATGACGGGCTCCGGGGCCACCAGCGTGGTTTTGTTGTCCGACAAGTACAGGGTGTAGCTCGTGTTCGGCGCCAGCTGTTTCAGCGCCAGCACCAGTTCGTCCACGTCTTCGGTGGGGCGGATGGTGGCCCCGCCGCCCACGCCGGGCACCGGCGGCGTGCCCAAAGGCACGAGGCGGATGTTCACCGGCGCAACGGGCGTGAAGGCTTCCAGCCCACCCGACCCGGGGCTGCCGCCGCCCGCCTTCACCACGTAGAGCAGGGCCTGCGGGGCCTGGCCGCTGCCGGTTTCGGTGAGCTTGGTATTCGTTTTGGTATCGATGCTGACCAGGGCGTCGCCGTTTTCCAGGCCCACGTAGAGCTTGCTGCCGTCCCCGTTGGGCCACAGGCCGTGCGGGTTCGGGCCCACCGGAATCGTGGCCAGCAGCTGACGCTGCCGGGAGTACACCTTCACCGCGTTTTCGCCGCCCACGGTCACGTAGGCGAAGTCGCCGGCCGCCGCGCCGCTGAAGCGGGTGCCGCCGCCGGGGCCGGCCAGGTTCACGTGGTTGGTGCCGGGGCCGGTATCAATCACGCCCTCCACGGCGTAGGTCTGGGCGTTCACCACCGTCACCTTGCCCACGTCCTTGTGCGTCATCCACACCTGCTGGCCGTCCTCGGTCACCACCAGGTTGGGCGAGAACTTGCTCACCACCGGCACGCGGGCAATGACTTCGCGCTTCTTCACGTCAATCACGTCGAGCATCGCCGTTTGGGAGTGGTCCACGAAGGCCACCTTGCCGTCGGGGCGGAAGACCACCATGCTCGGCTCGTGCTCGGTGGCGATGTTTTTCACCACGGCCATTTTCTCCACGTCAATCACCGTCACGTAGTCCTTGCCGCGCACGGCCACCCAGAACTGCTTGCCGTCGGGCGTGAAAAAGCCCTCGTGGGGGTTGCGGTCCACGTACACCTTGCCTTTCACCGCGTTGGTGGCCAGGTCGATGAAGATAACGGCGTTGGTGAGCGTGGCAATCACGCCCAGCGTCTTGCCGTCGGGCGACACGCCCAGCCCGTGCACGTTGGACTCCAGGTCGTAGAGCGGGCTCAGGAACTCCGGCCGGCCTTTGCCCAGGCGAATCACGCCCAGCAGCCGGTTGGTGCTCGGGTCGTGCACCGACACGGTGTTCGACGACTGGTCGGCCAGGTACACCCGGTCGGCGGCGCTGGCCGCGATGGGGCCGGGGTCGGGCGGCACCACCATGTCGGGTTCGGTTTCCTCGCTGTTTTTTTTCGAGCAGGCCCCGAGCAGCAGGGTGGCCGCCAGGGCCCAGGTGGAGAAGTTGGCTATGCGCATCGCGGTGTGGAATGGAGTGAAGTGGAAGGACTGCGAAAAAACGAAGGCTGGCCCTTGAAGAAACGGGCCAGCCTTCGGACCGTTGCGGCGCTACCGATTAATATTTAGGGGTTTAGCGCGGGGCCGGCGTCAGCAGCTGGCCGTTTTCGATTGGGCTGATTTGCACCACCTGCGTGGCGCTGCCGGTTTTGCCGGCCGCGTCGGTCACCGAGGATTTGATGGTGACGCTGGTTTTGCCGCCGAGCTGCAGGGTGCCGCCCACGCTCCAGCCGAAGGTGGTGCGCACGAAGCCGCTTGGGTCCAGCTCGCTGCCGGCCGTGTTGAAGACCGGGGCCAGGTTGCCGCCGGCCGGAATCACGTTGCCGTTGGGCTGCAGCAGGGGCACGTCGAAGGTCACGTTCAGGCCCGGCACGTAGCGGTTCACGCCGGCCCGCGACTGCGTCTTGTCCTCTATCGTACCCCGCTCGGCGTCAGTCTTGCCAAAAGCGCCCGCGCCGTTTTCGGCCACGTTGAGGCCGTTGCGCGACTTGTCCAGCGCCGACACCTGAATGAAAAACAGCGCGCCGCTGGTGGGCGGGGCCGGCAGCACGCCCGCCGCCTGCAGGCCGGGGCTCACGCTGCTGGGCGTGCGCGGGGCAATCATGGTCACGGTGGGGCCGTCGGGCGTGTCGGCGCCGCCCAGCGTAATGGGCTTGGGGGCGGGGGTCAGGGCCTCGCCGCTGAGGGCGCCGTTGGGGCCGGCCCCCACCTTGAGCAGGCGCGTGGCGGTGGCCGTGCGTCCGGCGCGGTCCTTCACCGAGGTGGTGAGCGTGAAGCTGCTGGTGTTGGCCGCTACCGATTCAAGCACGTGCCAGCTCACCCAGATGGTCACGCCGGGTCCGGGCGTGTCGTCGGTGCCGGCGACGTTAAAGAGCGAGGCCAGGTTGGTGCCTTTGGGGATGGTGCCGCCGTCGGGCTTAATCAAATCCACGTCGACGCTGGCCGTGAAGCCGGGCAGGTTCACGTTGGGCTGGCCCACGGCCGCCGCGTTGCGGATGTTGAGGCTTTCGCGGGTGGGAATGGTCACCGTGTCCTTGGTCACGATTTCCAGGTTGATGGCGAAGCCCGAGCCGTTGAAATCGAGCGCCGTGGGGGTGCCCAGGCGGGCGCCGGGCGCCACGGTGGCGCCTTCCACCGGCGAGACAATGTTGAGCACCGGCGGCGCGCTGGTGTCGGTGATGGCCTCGTTGTCCTTCTTGCAGCCGCCGAGCAGCAGCGCAACAGCCGCTACCGGCAGCAGGAAGCGCTTCAAGGACTGCACCAGGCCATTGGAAGCAGTCAATTGATTTGAAATGGTACGCATGGGTTAAGGTTAAATAAGAGTCGGTTGAATGTGGTCAGTTCGTCAGTTCGGAGGGGCACGGTTGCCTAGCCGTCTTGAATAAGTATCCGGCCGCCGTACTTAGCCGCGCTATTCGGCCATCAGCGCGGGCTCGCCGTCAGTGGCTTTGGGCGCGACGATTACCCGCGAAAACTTTTTGCCCGCCGGGTTCAGCTCGCCGCCCGCGATGCGCTGCACCGGCCCCAGGGCCTGGCCCATGGCCGCGCCTTTGGCGTCGGTGCGCACGGTGGTCAGGGCGTAGTCGCGGGCATAGGGGGCCTTGGTGCCGCTGGTCAGGAAGATGTCGTAGTCGGTGTTGGGCAGCAGGCCGCGCAGGGCGAACGTGGCCAGGTCCACCAGGCCTTCCGAGCGCAGCGTCATGGTGCCCGTGGCGGGGCCGGCGGTGGGCGGCTTGAGGGTGCGCACCACGGCGGGCTGGTCCACCAGCTGCCGGCCCAGGCCGGTGGTCGTGGCCGCGCCGGCCGGCACGGCGTTGGGCACGTACATCAGCGCCATCGGGGCCTGCCCCACCTTGATTTTGGCCAGCACTTTATTGCTCGTGGTGCTGATGGCCACGGCCGAGTCGCCGTTTTCCAGGCCCACGTACACCCGGCTGCCGTCGCCGGAGGGCCAGATGCCGTGCGGGTTGGCCCCGACGGGAATGGTCGCCAGCTGCCGGAAGTCCGGGGCGCGGCTGTACACCTTCACCACGTCCTCGCCGCCCACGGTCACGTAGGCAAACTTGCCGGCGGCCACGTCCACCGTGGCCACGTGGTTGGAGATGGGGCCGGTCGCCAGCACCCCGCTGATGGTGAGCGTCTTCGTATCGAGTACCGACACCTTGCCCACGTCCTTGTGGGTGAACCAGATTTGCTGCCCGTCCCGGGTGGGAAAGATGTTGGGCGAGAAGGGGCTCACCACCGGCACCTTTTTGATGACTTTATAGGTGGCCACGTCCACCACGGCCAGCTCGGGCGAAAAGCTGGAGCACACGAAGGCCCGCCGGCCGTCGGGGCTGAAGGCGATTTGGCCGGGCCCGTTGGGCACGGGCACGCGGCGGGTTTCGCGCATGCGGGCCACGTCAATCACGGAGAGGTAGTCCTCGCCGCGCACCGTTACCCAGGCCTCCCTGCCGTCGGGCCGAAACGTGGCTTCGTGCGGGGCGCGGCCCACGTACACGCTGCCCCGGATGGCGTTGGTGGCGGTTTCGATGAACGTCACGTTGTTGGAGCCCACCGACACCACGGCCAGCAATTTGTGGTCAGGCGAAGCGCCCAGGCCGTGCACCAAGGCCTGCCCTTTGTAGAGGGCCGAAAGCAAATCGGGCTGCGGCTTGCCCAGAATAATCTGGCCCAGCAGCTTGTTGTCCGCGGGGTCGATGACCGAAACGGTGTTGGAAATCTGGTCGGCGGTGTACACCCGGTCGCGGTGGCTTACGGCCTGGGCCGCGGCCGCGCCCGACACCAGCAGCAGGCCGGCAAGTAAAGTGGATTTCATGCGGGGAGAAAAAGGTAAGAACGTCCTGCTTCGACTGCGCTCAGCAGGACGTTCTAGGTGAAAGCAGTTATTTATTTAGAAGATTGCGCGGCCACCGGGTGCTGCTTCAGCCAGGCGGCCATCTGCTGAATCTCGACCTGCTGCTCGGCAATGATGCTCTGGGCCAGCCGGCGCAGGGCGGGGTCTTTGCCGTAGAGCAATTGCAGGCGGGCCATGTCCACGGCGCCCTGGTGGTGGGGCAGCATCATGGCCGCGAAGCTGGCGTCGATGTCGTCGGGGCTCGCGCCGGTCATGCGGCGCATCCCCTCGTCCATCACCACCATCACCGAATCCATGCCGTGCTGGAAGGCGGCGACCGGAGTACCCGGTGCGGCCGCGTGGTCCATCTTCATGCTGGTCATGCCCGGACTGGAATGGGCCATGCCCGGCATCGGGTGGGCGCCGGCCGGGTGGTGTTGGGCGCGGGCCGCAACGGCGCTGCCGCAGGTGAGCGCCAGTAAAAAGAGCAGGGATTTGGTCATGTCGTGCACCGGGGCCGCCCCGTTAGCGGGGGGCTGGTGGGCTAACGCGCAACCAGGGGAAATGTCTGCCGCAGGAGGGCCAACTGGACCAATACCCGTTTGAACCGGCCTTCAACGGCCCGGGCCGGCTCAGGCGAAGCGCTTGAGCAGCTGCTGCACCCCGGCGCTGTAGCTGCGCGAGGAGGTGACGTGCTGGCCGTTGGCCATGCGAAACAGGTACTCGCCGTGCGACCAGTGCTTGAAGTCGACGATGTGGGCGGTGTTGACGATGCACGAACGGTGAATGCGCAGGAACACGGCCGGGTCCAGCCGCTCGGCCAGCTGGCCCAGGGCCGTGCGCAGCGGGTAATGGTGCCCGGCCCCGTGCAGCAGCACGCCGTTGCCGGAGGCTTCGAAGTAGCAGACCTCGGCGGCCGGCACGAAGAAGCTGCGCGCCGGCAGCTTCACCAGAAACTGGTCCTGGTAGTCGGGCACGGCCGGGGCGGGCCAGCAGTGCAGCAGGGCCGCCAGCGCGGGGCCGGGGGCCGGGCTCTGGCGCAGCGCCAGCTGCTGCGGCACCCGGCCCACGCAGTCGGCAAACCGGTCGGGGTCGAGCGGTTTGAGCAGGTAGTCCACGGCGTGCAGGGCGAAGGCCTGCACCGCGTACCGGTCGTAGGCCGTCACGAACACCACGAGCGGCAGCGGCTGGCCGGCCGCCTGCAGCCGGCGCAGCACCTGCACGCCGTCGAGGTCGGGCATCTGCACGTCCAGGAAGACGATGTCGTAGGCGCCGGTTTGCAGGGCGGCCAGGGCCTCGGTGCCGTTCGCGCATTCACCCGTCACGGCCAGTGCCGGGAAATCGGCCAGCAGCTCGCGCAGCAGGCTGCGCGCCAGGGGCTCGTCGTCCACCAGCAGCGTGCGAATAAGCTTCATGCGGGCAAATGCGTTGCACCGGCCGCCGCCAGCCGGAACGGGATGGACAGGCGCAGGCAATAGCCGCACGCCGGGGCCGACTCCACCGCCAGCGCATACTCCGGGCCGTAGAGCGTGGCCAGCCGGCTTTCCAGGTTGCGCAGGCCGATGCCCCGCGCGGCGGTGTCGGCCGCCCCCTGGCCATTGTCCTTGACTTGCAGCAGGAGCCGGCCGCCCTGCTTTTCGGCCCGCACGGCCAGCTCCCCGGCCCCGGCGCGGGGCGCCAGGCCGTGGCGCACGGCGTTTTCCACCACCGGCTGCAGCAGCAGGGCGGGCAGCAGCGCACCCTCGGTGCCGGGGGCGATGTCGTAGTGCACGGCCAGCCGGTCGGGGAAGCGGGTTTGCTCAATTTCGAGGTAGAGGCGGGTGAGGCGCAGCTCCTGTTCAAGGGTCACTTCCTGCTCGTCGGTGCCTTCTAGCACCAGGCGCAGAAACTGGCTGAGCTGGGCCAGCATGCGCCGGGCGGCCTTCACGTCCTGACTCATCAGCGCCGACACGGCATTCATCGAGTTGAAGAGGAAGTGCGGCTGGAGCTGCATCTTCAGGGCCTGCAGCTGCGCCTGCACGAGCTGGGTTTCGAGCTGGGCGGCGCGCACCCGCCCTTCGCGGTAGCGCTCGCGGTACTGCACGGCGTAGGCCATGCAGAGCAGCATCCAGTAGATGGGCACCCAGTTGTTGGCGTTGGCGATGACGGTGTTTAGGGAGAAGTGGCCCGGCGTGGCCCCGCTGCCGTGCATCACGGCGGCGTATACCAGGCGGTAAGCAAGCGTGAGGATGTAGCTGGTCGCCGCGTGGGCCAGCAGGTGCCGCAGCCGGTGGCGGCTTTCGAGGAGGTTGAAGCGCGCCGCCAGGGCGAACACCACGGGCGTGAGCAGCCCCCAAATCAGCCCGTGCAGCAGGCGGCCGCCCAGGGCCTCGCGCCAGTCGGTGGGCGTGCCGGCCGAGAGGTTCTGCCCGAAAATCAGCAGCACCATGAACCCGCTGAACAGCAGCCACGCCAGGGCAATGGTGGGACCGCTCACCAGGGGCGGGGTCTTCTGCGGCGTTTTCAAGGGCCCTGCGGTCGTGCTCATGCGCTTTAAAGGTAGCGAAACCCGCCGGAGCCGCGCTGGCCGGGCATTCAAGACGGCCTTTTTAGCGGGCCAACGGGCCTTCGGGCCGGCGATGGACGCAGGCGAGCGTAACCACCGCGCCCGGGCCTAGGCACGGGTAGTTTTGCGGCAGCGGGTGGCCGTCGCGGGCCCGGGCCGCCCACAAAGCCAGACAATTCCCGTCCGACTGTGTTTAGGCAGCGTTGGATGCCGGAGGTTCCCGTAGCAGCATCGTATTGCTTTGCCCCTGAGTATGACTGTCCCTATATTTTTAAACCCGGCCGATGCAGCCCCGGTCATCATCGTTGGGGCCGGACTGGCCGGGCTCACGGCGGCCGGGGTGCTGCACGCGGCCGGCGTGCCCGTGCGGGTGCTGGAGGCCCGTAACCGGGTCGGGGGCCGCACCCTGGCCGTGCCCGCCCAGCCGGGTAGCCCGGAGGCGGAGGGGCTGGACCTGGGCGCCACCTGGGGCTGGGACCACCACCCGTACCTGATGCGTCTGCTCGGCGAGCTGGAGATGACGCCCTTCGTGCAGCCCAGCGCCGGGGCCACCACCTACGAAACCCCCGACGCCGTGCACCGGCTGCCCCAGCCGGCGGGCTCGGCCGGGTACCTGCGCTTCGCCGGCGGGGCGGCCGCCCTGTGCCGGGAGTTGGCCCGCCGGCTTCCGGCCGGAACCGTGCAGCTTCAGGCCCCCGTCACGGAGCTGCGTCAGCTGCCCGCCGGGCAGGGCATTGCGCTGCGCATCGGGGCCGGCCCGGATGCGGAGATGTGCGCGGCTTCGGCGGTGGTGCTGGCGCTGCCCCCGCGGCTGGTAGCCCACAGCATGGTGTTTAACCCCGCCCTGCCGGCCCCGCTGCGGCACACGCTGCGCGCCGTGCCCACCTGGATGAGCCACGCCATGAAAACCGTGGTGGTGTACGCCGGGCCGTTTTGGCGGGCGCAGGGGTGGTCGGACTACGCCGTCAGCCAGCCGGGCCCCCTGGTCGAAATTCACGACGCTTCGCCCCCGGAAGGCCAGCCAGGGGCCTTGTTCGGCTTTTTTGCGGCCCCGCACCCCCTGCGCCAGGCCCCGGCCGCCGAGCGCCGGGCGGCCGTGCTGCAGCAGCTCGTGCGCCTGTTTGGCCCGCCGGCCGGCATGCCGCTGGCCTACCACGAGCTGGACTGGTCCCGGGAGCCCTTCACCAGTGTGCCGGGCGACGAGCAGCCGCCTTCGTCGGTGCCGCTGCAGGGGCCCGCGCTGCTGCGGCAGCCCGCGTGGGCGGGCACCCTGCACTGGGCCGGGGCCGAAACCTCGGCCAGCGAATGGGGCCGGCTCGACGGGGCCGTGGAATCGGGCCGCTACGCCGCTGGGCAGGTACTGCGGCAGCTGGCCGGCCGTGCTTAGTTGCGCCGGGGCATCGCCCGGCTTACTACCGCCGGGCCTACATGGAACGGTGGGTTTGGGTCCGCGCCCGCAGGGCCTCGAAGTTGGCTTTGGCCACCTCGTCTATTTTCCGGGGCTCCAGGAAATTTAGCTTTATCTGCGCTTCCCGGTCCGGCCCGCCGAGAATGACGTTGATTTCCCCCTTGAGCAGGCCCTCCACGGCGGCCCGGGCCACGTCCTGGGCCGAGTCCATATTCCGCACCACGGCGGTTTTCATCATGTCCGTGTCGGTGGCCGAAGGGTAGACGGTCAGCACGTGCAGCGGGTACTGAGCCAGCTCCCGGCGCATGGCGTCCGAGAACTGGCCCACGGCGGCTTTGGTGGCGGCGTACACGCTGTAGAAGGGCATGGCGATGTAGCCGTAGCCGGAGGAGATGTTCAGGATGGCGCCTTCCGGACTTTGCTGCAGCAGGGGTAGGCACTTCTTGGTGAGCAGAATCAGGCCCGTCAGGTTGATGGTTATTTGGCCGATGACGTCCTCGTCGCTCACTTCCGTGAGCAGGCCGGCGCTCACCACCCCGGCGTTGTTGACGAGGATGTCCAGCCCGCCCCAGGCCTCGGTCACGGCGGCCACGGCCCGGTCCAGGTCGGCTACGCGGCCCACGTCGCCGGGCAGCAGCAGAAATTCAGCAGCGGGGAATTCGGCCGCCAGGGCTGCTAGCGCCTCCGGGCGGCGGCCCATGACGGCAAGGTCCCGCACGCCGCGCCGCACCAGCTCGGCCACGAGGGCTTTGCCGATGCCCACGCTGCCCCCGGTAATGAGTACCTTCTTTTTTTGCAAGTCCATGATGTCCTGTTTAGCCTAGCTTCTTAATCCACGTGGGGTAGGAAAGTTAAGGTTCCTGCACCTGCCCAGCTCCCTCTTTACGACCTTTGACGAATCAGCGGCCGAACCCGGCCGGTATTCCTGCCTCTTATGACTCCCAGCCCCATTACCCTAACCGATAAGTTCGCCCAGTTCCAGGACTTGTGGAACCCGCGCATCATCGGCGAGCTAAACGACCAGCACATCAAGATTGCCAAGGTGAACGGCGAGTTCATCTGGCACAGCCACGCCGACGAGGACGAGCTGTTCATGGTGGTGCAGGGCAAGCTGCTCATGGACTTCCGCGACCGCACCGAGCAGGTGCACCCCGGTCAGCTGCTGGTGGTGCCGCGCGGCACCGAGCACCGCCCCCGCACCGAGGCCGAAACCTGGATTCTGATGATAGAGCCCAAAACCACGCTCAACACCGGCAACGTGGAAAGCGAGCGGACGCGCCGGGATTTAGAAGAGTTGTAAAAAAGGCCAGCCGCCGGCCAGTGAGCAACGTGTGGGTGGTGGCGGGGCGGCGCTTGCGCAGCGCGATGCTGACGGCGACGCCCAGACCCCCGTTCCGGTAGAGGGGCAGGACCATGGCCCGGTCCAGCAGGCCGCGCAGCAGCACCCGGTGCACGAGCGGATAAGCCCAGCTCGAAGGCCAGCAGCGCCAGGCCCACCCAGGTCAGGGCATCGCCGAGCAGCGAGGTGGCTTGAGCCGCGTAGAGCCGGGCAAAGACGGGGTGGCGCAGGCTTGTAAAAGGAGCCAAAGCGTTGGAAGGGGCATGCCGTGAAGGAATAAAATGAGTTAAGCCCGGTTCGATAGGGGAGAGGATAGGCACTCCCCGCAGCTTTAAGCCGTTGTCGGCACCCCCTCGTCCACGGCAGGAGGTGCCGGCCACTTGACGAACCTTCTACCTTGCGGCCCCATCCCTTACCGCTTCGGCCATGCAGTGGGTCACCCGCGAACACCCCAAAATCGACCGCCTGGCCTGCCCCTGGCTTATCTTGCGCTTCATCGACCCGACGGCCGAGATTCTGTACGTGCCGGCCGCCGAGGTGGTCGGCACCGCCGAGCGCACCGGGGCCATTCCTTTTGATGTGCCGAACGTGGAGTTTTCGCACTACGGCGCCGACTGCACCTTCGACTACTTTCTGAAAAAGTACGCCCTGGCGGACCCGGCCCTGCACGCGCTGGCCCCCATCATCCGCGGTGCCGACACCGACCACCACGCCCTGGCCCCGCAGGCGGCGGGCCTGTGGGCCATTTCCGCCGGACTGGCCCACAACATCCGCGACGACCAGCAACTCCTGCAGCAGGGCCTCGTGCTGTATGATGCGCTCTACAGTTGGGCCGCGCACCTGCAAGGGCAGGCCCACACCCAGCAGCCCGAGGAGCAGCTGCTGGTGCAGGTATACACGGCCTACCTGCGGCGCGTCCAGGATAAAAATGCCCCGCCCCCGGCCTGGACCACCCAGCTGCGCGAGCTGATTCAGGACCACCTCGACACCAACCTGAGCTTGCGCCTGACCGAGGCCGCCGACACACTGCAGGTTAACCCCAGCTACCTCTCCCGCGAATTTGCCCGTTACTTCGATAACATGAGCTTCGGCGAGTATCTCCGCAAGCTACGCATCGACAAGGCCCGGCAGCTGCTCGACACCACGGCGTACCCGCTGGCCGAAATTGCTTACCTCACCGGCTTTTCTGACCAGAGCCACTTTACCCGGATTTTCAAGCAGCACACCGGCCAAAGCCCCGCCGCCTACCGCAAAAACCGGCCGCGCACGTAAAGATTCTGCCAAAGAATAAAATCGTTCTATTTTTCCACTGCCGCCACCGGTAGGTTTGCGGCTCTTCCCACGCCTCTTCCTACCATTCCCCACCCCCGCCATGCTGCATTCCCCCGTTTCCCGCCGCGAGGCCCTTAAGGCCACGGCCGTGCTGGGCGCTACCTCCCTGCTGAGCATCGACGACACACTGGCCGCCGTGTCGGCCCCAGCCGCCGGCAAAACCCCGGCCCTGAGCGCCGCCGACATTGCGGCTATCGATGCCGCCATGGGCAAGAAAGGCGCCTACAACGAGGCCCAGGCCACGCACCTCATTGCCCTGCCCCGCAATGATTTGAAGGTGAAAATCAAGGGCGAGCCCGTGCCCATCTCGTTTGGCTTCGGCGGGTGGGTGGCCATCAAGCACACCCTCGACGGCAAGTCGGCGATGCTGATGAGCGACACCGTGCTGCTGCAGGAAGAAGTCAACCCGCTCATGTCGGCCGCGCTGGCCAACGGGCTGGAAATCGGGGCCGTGCACAACCACTTTTTCTACGAGGAGCCGCGCATCTTCTACATGCACGTCTCGGGCATGGGCACGCCCGCCGAGCTGGCCCGCAAGTTCGCCGCCACGCTCAAAGACTCTAAGCTGCTGCCCGCCAACCAGCCCCGGCCCCCGCGCCCGCTGCGGCCCAGGGCAACAACGCCACCCCGGCTGCCGGCCCGCCCACGGGCAAAGAGCTGTTCGACCTGGCCGCGCTCGACGCCGTGGTGAAGTACAAGGGCGTGGTCAACGGCCCCACCTACAAGTACACCGTGGGCCGCGACGATGTGCAGTCGCTGATGATGAACACGGAAATGACCGCGGCCATCGGCCTGAACTCGTGGGCCGCCTTTGCCGGCAAGCAGGAAGATGCCCACATCGCCGGCGACATCGCCATGCTCGAGCACGAAGTCAACCCCGTCATCCGGGCCCTGCGCGCCCACAACCTGGAAGTGGTGGCCGTGCACAACCACATGCTCGGCGACACCCCGCGCATCATGTTTCTGCACTACTACGGCCGCGGCTCCGCCGCCCAGCTCGCCACCGGCTTCCGCGCCGCCCTCGACCAGCTCGGCAAGGGCAAGCGTGGCGGCGGCAGGGAAGGGATGCGCGGCGAGATGAAGCACTAGCGGTACCTGCCCTCGAGTTGCTTTCGGATGAGTGAACCGCTCCTCCCGGACCTCTGATGCCCTTACCCCATGGAAACGCCCCTGCCCGTTGCCCAAGCGCCGGCCGCGTCCTACCCGCTGTGGGCGCTGATTCGCTACTTTCTGCGCCTCGGCAGCTTGGGCTTCAGCGGGCCGGTGGCCCTCATCGGCTCCATGCACCGCGACCTGGGGGCCGAGCGCCGGTGGATTTGCGACGCCGACTACCACGAGGGCCTGGCCCTGGCCCAGATTGCGCCCGGGCCGCTGGCCGCGCAGCTGGCCATCCACCTCGGCTACGTGCACTACCGGCTGCTGGGCGCCACGCTGGTGGGTCTGGCGTTCGTGCTGCCGTCGTTCCTCATGGTGCTGGCCCTGAGCGTGGCCTACACCGCCCACGGGGGCCTGCCCTGGATGCAGGCCGTGTTCTACGGCGTGGGCGCCGGCGTCATCGGCCTCGTCGCCGTGAGCTCGGTTAAGCTCACCCGCAAGTCCATGGGCCGCGACCCCTGGCTGTGGGTGTACTACGCCGTGGCAGCGGCCGTCACCATCATTACCTACACCGAGCCCGTCCTGTTGTTTTTAGGTGCCGGCGCGGTGCAGTGGCTGCGGAAAGCCCCGCCCATCGGCTGGTTTCGCCGCTCCGGCCGCGCGTCGGCCGTGGCCCTGCCCGGCGCGGCCCTGCTGGTGGCGTTGCTCAACCGCCCGGCCGCCGGCGTGTTTTAACCAAGGCCAAGATTTGTCAGACCCTTGGATTAGGCCCGCGCATCACCTGTCCAAAGCTTAGTTTTAACCGTTCCAAAACTAAGCTTTGGACTGTTACTCTATCGTAATCTCCTTACCCGGTACGCTATACCGGATAAGTAATGCAGCCTGCGCCACGGGGTGACAGCGCCGCCAGTAAGCGCGCTAGCCGCAGCCCCTTAGGCGGGGAAACTGGATGAAGGCCAGATTGCGCCAGTTCCCGCGTTTGCTGCGGTGCATAGTTCATGGCCGGCTTGCTACCGCTGCGCAGGGCCCGGGGCAGCTTGGTGGATAGGCAAAAAAAACCACCCTCAGCGGGGTGGGCTTCCGGTCAAACAGCAAGCCGAAGCTTGTGAGAGAACAGAATTACGGTACCAACCAAACAGCACCGACCAAGCCGATGAGGCAGATACTTTTTTTGCATGGCGAAGATACGGCTTTTTGAAAGTAGGGTCGAACGTCAAGTGCTAAGCCCTTCGGATACTTTGGTGCTGGTAGCCCCGGTCGCTGACCAGGCTGCACCCTATGGAAACGCCGTAGGCACGGGACACGAATCAATGGGTTCAGCAAGGGCTCCCGAGAAGATGCTGCGATGCGGTAAAACCACCGGCTAGGATGTCTGCGGGCAATTTATGGGGTGTTGGAAATGGCTGCTAAAGGGTTCATAAAGGGCTCACCTGGAATTTTGCGAGCAGCGTAACCAGCCGCGCAGTTGGCAGAGAAGGAGAAAACGGCAGAAGACGCAGCGGCGGCATTGATTGAAATGGACCATTAGGGGCTTTCCGTACTGCTTGCCTTTGCCAAAGGTCCGCTTGTCCCTACCCTTCCCTGGGGCAACAGACTGAAGTCAAGGGGGAGGGGAACAAAAGGGAAAAAGCAACAGGCATGCCATAAAATAAGCTAAATAAGCATAAATAAATAAGCTAAATAAGCAACAATAAGCAGGCGTTTTACGTTTAATAGGTATAAGCAACGCCCACAAAAGCAGCCTCTTACTTATGGAATTCACCGCCCCGCCCGCCGCTATTTCCCCCGCCGCGCTGCTGCTGGTTTCCTCGGCCCGTCGCAACCTGCGGCAAGTGCTGAATCACCCCGCCTTCACGCCCGAGCGCCGGCAGCAAGCCGAGCTACTACTCACCGCCAGCACCAACGCCAGCCAGCTGCTGCGCTGGAAGCTGCTGGCCCTGAAAGAGTGCGAGGCCTGGGAAGATGCCGAGCTGGCCCGGGAAGCCCGGGAGCTAGGCCCCGCCGCGCATCCCGATTACGCCTACTAACCCGCTTTGCTCATTCTAACCCCCCTCGTTATGAAAGCTGCCTCTTCAACCACCCCGCGCGCCGACGTGTATGACATTATCACCAACCGCATTATTCTGGCCTTGGAAAACGGGGTTGCGCCCTGGAAGCAGAGCTGGAACGCGGCCCACGGTGCCCCCCGCAACTACCGCAGCAAGCACGTGTACCAGGGCATCAACGCTTTTTTGCTGGGCATGCTGCCCCACGAGCAGCCCTATTACCTGACCTTCAACCAGGCCAAAGAGCTCGGCGGGCAAGTGCGCAAAGGCGAAAAGGGCATGCCCGTAGTGTTCTACAAGGTTTCCAAGAAGGAGGACGCCCAAGGCCAGGAGAAGAAGGTGGCCATCCTGCAGTACTCCACCGTGTTCAACATCGCCCAGATTGACGGGGTGGACTGGGAGCTGCCCGAGCTGCCCCAGCGCGAGCACACCCCCCAGCAGGCGGCCGAGCAGATACTGGCCGGGTATGTCGACGGACCGCGCGTGCATTACGCGGGCAGCGAACCCCACTACCGCACCAGCACCGACACCGTAACCGTGCCCGAGGCCGGCAACTTTCACACGCCCGAGGACTTTTACGCAACCCTGTTTCACGAGCTGGCCCACTCCACCGGCCACGCCAAGCGCCTGGACCGGGCTACGCTCACCGAGAAGGCCTCCTTCGGCAGCGAAACCTACGCTAAGGAAGAGCTGGTGGCCGAGTTGGGCGCCGCTTTCTTGAGCAACGCCGCCGGCCTGGACTTGGCCCGGACCGAGCCAAGCACCGCCGGCTACCTCGCCAACTGGCTGCAGGCCTTGCGCAACGACAAGCGCCTGATTATCTCCGCCGCCAGCCAGGCCCAGCGAGCGGCCAACCACATTCTGGGCATCGTGCCCAGCTACGAAACCCCAGAGGCCGAGCCTGGGAACAAGGCTAGCGAGTAGGGGAGGAGTCCCGGCTTGGTCGGGGTAATCCTGCCGAGCCGGAGCGGCCCTTGCAGCCGGCGCACTGCGCCGCTGCAAGGGCCGCGGGAGGTACTACATTGATAACGGCGCGGACCGTTGACTAAGCCACTTAAGCTCAACTGTCAACTAGTGCTTAACACGCTGATAATAAAGTATTAAAAAGTAAAAAATGTTAATCACGTTTGTGCCTTTTTTTACTAAATCACTAGGTGCTTAAAAGCTCTAGAATCGGGGAGGTTTATGCAGTATTTTGTACCACTTCTGCGTTAGTTTTTAACCGGCGCCGGGGTCGGCTTGCGCAACCCCACGACCGTCAGAAACAGGCCGCCGGGGTTGGAGGAAGCTTTGATTTTACCGGTTTTCAGCTTGTAGCAGAACGCAAACAGCTCGTCCACCATCCGGGCCTCACCCAGAATCTGCTCCGTGAGCCGGGCATCGCGGATATCCAGCTCCGCCAGGCGCTGCCGGGCCATTTGCAGCCGCGAGTCGTCCAGGGGCTGCTCAAAGGGCAGGGGGAGCTGCTGGGGCTCCTGCTGCTTGATTTGAAAGCGGATGCTCTCGAACGAGCGGCCCTTCTTGACGAGCTCGTAGCCGATGTGCAGGTCGGTGTTCAGGTTGATTTGGGTGACGGCCACGTCGAGCACGTACTTCTGGAACATCGACACCTTGGTGTACTGCTCGGGCTCGACCCCCTTGGGGTCTTTGAGCGCCAGCATGACCTTGAGGTCGTGCAGAGAGAAGGTGCGGGTTTCGGCCTTGTCCTTCCACTGCGAGGCAATCTGGTAGATGCGCTTGGCGTACTTGCTGCTCAGGCTGAAGGCCGCCTGCAGCCGGAAGGAGGTGAAGTTGCGCTTCAAGTCAATCAGGTAGGGGCGAATCTTCTCCGAGATTTCCAGCTCGATGACACCCTCGCCCTTGATGTACTCGGCCGAGGCCAGCAAACCCACCTGCAGGATGCGCTTGTTGTCCTCAATCACGTACTCGCGAGTGCGCAGCGCCGAGGTGGCCTCCAGAAATTGCTGGTAGTTCCACTGCCGGCCGGTCAGGTGCTGCAGGTCCAGGACTTTGACCCGGTAGAAGGTACCGATGCGGTCCTCCTTCTTGAGCAGCGAAAGCAGGTAGAACACAATGTCCATCTCACAGGCCGTCATCTCGTAGCGCGCCGTGGTAATAGCGTTGTGCTGACGAATCTCCAGCCCCGTGGAATGGCTGATAGCTGCCGCAGTATCAAGACCTTGCATAGCCTTCGGAAAGTGGTGGTGAAAGCAAAAGTAAGCAGCCGAATCCGAAAAGAAAGCAGAAAGGAAAGTTTTCCCCCTGGCAACTTTCTTTTGGCTTATAAAACCTTTCCTTCCGGCTTATAAAACCTTTCCCTATGCTTATAAAACCTTTCCTTTAGACTTATAAAACCTTTCCTTTCGCTTATAAA
>NZ_JAHWGL010000029.1 GCF_019334315.1 Hymenobacter profundi | reverse complement strand
GGAGGGGAGGGGGCTAGGGGGTGGGGTACCGTTGCACTAATTACCCTACCCACCATTTTCCATGAATCGCAGAAATTTTCTTCACGGCTTTTCCCTTCTCTCTACTAGCGTTTTCTTCAACCAATACTCTTTCGCTGGCACCGCGCCCAAGTTTCCGGTGGTGCGGCCTACGGCTGATAAGCGCCGTTTCCGCAGCAAAGCCGTGGAGGCGGCCATTACGGAGTTTCAGAAGAAAGTGAAGGACGAGGAGCTGGGTTGGCTGTTCAACAACTGCTTCCCCAGCACCCTGGACACCACCGTGACCCACGGCACCCGCGACGGCCGCCCCGATACCTACGTCATCACCGGCGACATCGACGCCATGTGGCTGCGCGATTCCTCGGCCCAGGTGTGGCCCTACCTCCAGCTAGTGGGCAAAGATGCCGAGCTGCGCCAGTTGATTGCCGGCGTGATTAACCGCCAGACCAGCTACATTCTGAAAGACCCCTACGCCAACGCCTTCTATGACGACCCGAACAAGGTAGGCGAGTGGAAATCGGACCACACCAAAATGCTGCCCGGCGTGCACGAGCGGAAGTGGGAAATCGACTCGCTGTGCTACCCCATCCGCTTGGGCTATCACTACTGGAAAACCACCGGCGACACCAAGCCCTTCGACGCGCAGTGGCAGAAGGCTATCAAAACCGTGCTGCAAACCTTCCGGGAGCAGCAGCGCAAGGACGACCGCGGCCCCTACTCTTTCCAGCGCGAAACGACCAACGCCACCGATACCCAGCCCATGAAGGGCTACGGCTACCCCATCAAGCCGGTGGGCCTGATTTGCTCGGCGTTCCGCCCCAGCGACGACGCCACGCTGTACTCTTTCCTGGTGCCTAGCAACTTCTTTGCGGTAGTGAGTTTGCGCCAAGCTAGTGAGATGATGACCAAGCTGGCCAAGGACGCCAAAACGGCCAAAGATCTTACGGCCCTCGCCGACGAGGTAGACGCTGCCCTGAAACAGCACGCCATCGTCAACCACCCGAAATACGGCAAAATCTACGCCTACGAGGTAGACGGTTTTGGCAGCCAGGTGCTGATGGACGACGCCAACGTGCCCAGCCTGATTGCCCTACCCTACCTGGGCGCCATGCCCGTATCGGACCCTATCTACCAGAGCACCCGCAAGATGCTGCTCTCCGAGGACAACCCTTTCTACTTCAAGGGCACGGCCGGTGCAGGCATTGGCGGCCCGCACGTGGGCCAGGACATGATCTGGCCCATTGGCCTCGTTACGCAGGGCCTCACCAGCACCAGCGACGCCGAAATCAAGCAGTGCATCCAGACCCTAAAATCGACCCACGCGGGTACCGGTTTCATGCACGAGTCGTTCAACAAAGACAATCCGGAGAAGTTCTCGCGCTCCTGGTTTGCCTGGGCAAACACGATTTTCGGGGAGTTTCTGTGGAAGACGTATAAGGAAAAGCCGCAGCTGTTGGCGTAGCCAGCAGCAGGTAGTGTAGCACGCCCGTTTGGTTTGGGTTCTGTTGAAAGAGGACTGTTTGCGCGCTCTTCACCTAACAGAACCCAAACCAAACGGGCGTGCTACTTTCGTTTTGTTCATCTACTGCTCCCCCATACTCACCATCCTACTCTCCACGTTCCGGCTTACCAGTTCGCCTACCCCGCCGCTCCCAACTGGCGCACACAGCTACGCGCCGTAGAACAGAAATACACCGCAAACCGGACGGCCCAAAGCCACCCTACCCACCGCTATGTGCTGATCGATACGATAATGGGCCCCACGCAATTCTTGCTGCTTGCCCCCAGGCAATCCGTCGTTTCCTACGTCTACCCGTGCCAGTTTATGTGAAGCGCAACGGGTCGGAGTCCGCGGTAAGCAGTAGGTCCACGATGCGATTTAGGTCGGCGTCGTGGGTGGTGGCGGCGGCGCGACCGAGCTGCACCAGCGCCCGCAGATTGGCCGGGGAGGCGTTGTCGAGGTCGGGGCTGGCGGCGCCCAGGTCGGTGGTTTGCAGGCGAAAGTACTGACTGCCTTTGCCAGCAGCGGAGAAGATGCGCTTGGTTTGGTAGTCCGTGACGGCCGCGCCGCCCGACATCAGAATGTCAATCAGGGGCTTGGGCCATTCCACCTTACCCCAATCCTTGGCCTTATGGTATGGGTAGGGCTTATCGACCTGCCCCGTGCCCAACGACACCAGCAGCATGTCTTCGGTGGTGGGGTTGCTGGCGGCGTTGCGCACCTCGGCATAGGCGCACAGGGCGGGATTATTGGCAAACACGCCCCCATCAATCAGCGGGTAGGCTTTGCCGTCTAGTGCTGGTGTCAGGGCCGCCTCGAAGTAGGTAGGCGCCGCGGCGGTGGCCCGACACACGTCTTTGAGCAGAAAATCATAGGCGGGGCCGTGCCGCCGGGCATCGTGCTGGGTGAAAAAAAACTCTTGCCGGGCCGTAATGTCGTAGGCCGGAATCAGGCACGGGCGCAGCAGCTGGCTCAGCTTCAGGGAGCCAAAGTGCCGGTCCAGCACCCGCCGCAAGGCTGCGTCGTCGTACTTCTCGTCGGTGAGGCCGTTACCCGAGCGCACCTTCTGCCACAGCGACACGTCGAAGATGGCGCTGCCGTTTTCCACGTACAAGTCTACGGCCTGCTGGGCCGAGAAGCGGGCTTTGGTCGGATCCTCAGCGGCTGGGCTCAGGTACAGACACGTCAGAATCCCGCCCGTGCTGGTGCCGGCCACGAAGTCGAAAAAGTCGGCGAGGCGGGCTTGGGCGTTGCCGCTGCGCTGCTGTAGCTTCTGCTCCAGCGCCACCAGCACCTGTCCCGGAATAATACCGCGAATGCCGCCACCGTCGATAGAAAGAATCTTTTTCATGCTCGCTTATCCAAACGCCCGGCTCACCATGTCATCCTGAGCTTGCGAAGGACCTTATACTATGTTGAACAACTGACATACCAACGACTCATTCCAACATAAGGAGGTACTTCGCAGGCTTAAGATGACCATTTTTTAAATGATTACTCGACAGCTACTAGCAGCCGTGGGGAGGCACTACCCAGCACTTCTCTACAAACGGCAATTCTCCCAACTAGGCGAAACAACAACCCGTCGAGCAGACAAGGCTGCCTGACCGGCGTGCGTGAGAGAATCGGCGCATAGTAGAAACGTGCGTCCGCAAGGCCAGCAGGAAAGTCAAGATGACTCTTTGCTATTAATTTCTATAACACCAAAATCCCACTAAGCTCGGCGCCTAACAGCACTTATCCGTACAATCTGAGCCGCTAGCTTGGCTTTTCTACTCCTGACTTTTCTTTCTCCTGCATGGCTTCTGCAAACGACCCTACCCTACGCTCTTGGATTGACATTCCGCCGACCAGCGACTTCCCGATTCAAAACCTCCCCTTTGGTATTTTCGCGACCGACGAGCGGGGTGCCCGCGTGGGCGTGGCCATTGGCGGCTATGTGCTCGATCTATACGCCGTGAGCCAGTGGGGCTTCTTTGATGACTTGGACTTGCAGGGCCAACAGCCAAAGGTATTTCGGCGTCGGTCGCTGAATGCGTTTATCCGGCTAGGTCGCCCCGCTTGGCGGGCCGTGCGCGAACGGGTGAGCGAGCTGCTGCGCCACGACAATACCGTGCTGCAAAGCCCCGAGGTGATGCGCGACTGCCTGGTGCGCCAAACCGACGTGCAGCTGTTGTGCCCCGTGAAGCCGCGGCAGTTTGTACGTTTCGCGAGCCGCCTGGCTTCCAACACACCTACCCCTACCGATGAAACCAGCCCTACCCCTACGGGCAGCTATGCACCGGCAGGCAGCCTGGTGGCTTCGGGCACGCGCATGCGGCGACCCACGCGCACCTACCTGCTCGATGCCGAAGACACCCTGCGCGGCCCCGTGCAGCGCCTCGACTTTGAGGTCCAGCTGGGTTTTGTAGGCGGACAAGCTACCGACCTGGGCACAACTCTATCCGTAGAGCAAGCGGAGGAAACGTTGTTTGGTCTGACGTTAGTACTGGGCTGGTATGCCCACGATTTATGCCGAGGCTCGGCGCCGGCCCCTCTGCTGGACCGTAGCTTTGGCAGCACGCTCTCGCCTTGGGTGGTGCTGCTGGACGCTTTGGAGCCTTTCCGGGTAGCTGGGGCGCCGCAACTGCCGGAGCCAGAGCCGCATTTGCGCCAGAATGGCCAGCACCATGTAGCCGTGCAGTTGGAAGTAGCCTTGCAACCCGCCGACGGCCCCGAAACAGTGGTTGCCACTCCCACCACGCGCAGCCTGTACTGGAGCATCGGCCAGCAGCTTGCCTACCTCACCAGCAGTGGCACTCCTTTGCAAGCAGGCGACCTATACACCAGCGGCACCGTGGCCGATGGCAGCCTGTACGACCTCACCGCCAACGGTACGCAGCCCCTAGTTCTCAACGATACCACCATGCGTATCTTTCTGGAAACCGACGACAACGTGCGGCTCTGCGGCTACTGCGAGCAGGAGGGCGTGCGCCTGGGATTTGGGGAGGTAACGGGCGTAGTGAATTGATGTGCTGATGCATCAACTATCATTCCGGGCATCGGCTTTATAATATCAAGGCAGAAGAGGCTAATCGTGTTGCCGGGGTTGCTGCTTGTTTCATGCGGGTATGCACTGGTCCATCCGTATTAACACCTATTTATCCCGTGATTAACCGCAGTTTTACAACCCTACGGGTGCACCCGCTGGTACTAAGAACAGCGGCCCCTTGTGCTTGCCCACAGGCTACGTGCAGTTATAACACTGCTTCTAGCTATTCCTACCCTTTCTACCCCAAAACCAACGCCTATGCTCGCCATGGAATATCGCGGCCCCAAGAGGGTCCGAGCCGTTCAGAAACCAATGCCCGAAATCAAACATCCGGAAGATGCTATTGTGCGCGTTACCCGCTCCTGCATCTGCGGTTCTGATTTGCACCTCTATAATGGCAATGTACCCGACACCCGCGTGGGCTCTACTTTCGGCCACGAGTTTGTGGGCGAAGTAGTTGAAATCGGCCCCGACGTTACCAATGTGAAGGTAGGCGACAACGTTATTGTTCCTTTCAACGTGTCGTGCGGCCGCTGCTACTTCTGTAAGCAGGGTATGTTCGGCAACTGCCACCAGGCCAATGCCATGGCTACAGCCGTGGGCGGCATTTTTGGCTACTCGCACACCGCTGGCGGCTTCGATGGTGGTCAGGCGGAGTATGCACGGGTGCCCTACGCCAACGTAGGCCCTACCGTCATTCCGCCCGGCATGGACCTAGACGATGCCGTGCTGCTCACGGATGTGGTACCAACTGGCTACCAAGCCGCCGAAATGGCGGGCATCCAAAAGGGCGACACAGTTTTAGTATTCGGTGCTGGTCCGGTAGGCATCATGGCGGCCCGGTGCGCCTGGTTGTTTGGAGCCGGCCGCGTTATCGTACTCGATAAGGAAGACTATCGTCTGGAATTTGTGCGCAACTACGCGCCCTGCGAGGCCTACAACTTCGAAGAAATCGGCGACCCGGTGTTGTTCATCAAGAAACAAACGGATTGGCTGGGCGCCGACTGCGTAATTGATGCCGTAGGCGCTGAGGCTGCTGGCAACGCCCTGCAAACCATCACGGGCCGCAAAACGCTGTTGCAGGCAGGTTCGGCTACGGCGCTGCACTGGGCCATTAATGCGGTGAAAAAAGGTGGCGTGGTATCCATCGTGGGTGTGTATGGTCCTACCGATAACCTGGTGCCCATTGGCAATGCCATGAACAAGGGCCTGACCATTCGGGGCAACCAAACCTCGGTGAAGCGCCTACTCCCGCGCCTTATCGACCACGTACAGAGCGGCCGTCTCAACCCGAAGGCGCTCATCACGCATCGGATGCCGATGGAGGAAGTAGCCGACGGCTACCGCCTGTTTTCCGCCAAGCTGGACAACTGCATCAAGCCGATTCTGTTGCCCCCAACTGTTACCAGATAACCCTCACTCGCCATGCAAACCAAGAAAATAGATTACAAGCAGATCAACGGCTGGGGTGTAGATGCAGACCCAGAAAACGACCCCACCTACCCCATGCAGCACCGCGAGGATGCTCCGCCGCGGGATATATTTTACGATCGTCCGCCCCAACAGCCGATAGATGTAGAAGTGCTGCACTCCATTGAGCGGCCCGACGTAACGGCGGTATTTGGTGCTACCCTGCCCCCAAAAGGCCTGAGTGGCGTCATTCGGCGTTTCGCTTTCAAATACAGTGAGAACCAGTACAAGCACTGGCTCCCGCTGATTTTTGCCGACCGTGTGGACGTAGTGGAAGGCGTGTTGAAAGACCTGGCCCACGGGCACGTTCCCAATATCTTCGCCGAGAAGGGCTACCCGATGGAATGGAAGTACAACCGCACGGCTTTCGTGACCAAAATGGCCACCATTGCTGCCATTACGGTTGGTACTGTTGTGTTTCTCAATTCCGGCAAAGACAAAAAGAAGTCTAAGCACGTTCGCGGGTATCGCGGGAAGTAGAGAGTCTTTACGCAAAACGCCCCATCAAACAGTGAAACTCACTGTTTGATGGGGCGTTTTGCGTAAAGGCTACCGGTATCAGTATGATACCGATCAACCTATTCGGCTACTTCCTACCCTCTACAATCTTCTCCACAATCTCAGGGTCGAGGAGGGTCGTGATGTCGCCGAGGTTGCTGGTGTCGCCCTCGGCCACTTTGCGCAGGATGCGACGCATGATTTTGCCTGAGCGCGTTTTGGGTAAGCCCTCCACAAACTGAATCTTATCGGGCTTGGCAATGCGGCCAATTTCGGCCACAATGGTTTCGATGATGCTGGCCTCTACGTGCTTGCGGCTGATGTCGTCGTCGCAGGCGCCGTCGCGGCAGATCACGTAGGCGTAGATGCCCTGGCCCTTCACATCGTGCGGGTAGCCCACCACTGCCGATTCTACTACTGTATTATTCTGGTTGATGGCGTTTTCGATTTCGGCCGTGCCAAAGCGGTGACCCGAGACGTTAATCACGTCATCTACGCGGCCCTGGATGCGGTAGAGGCCGTCGGCCTCACGGCGGGCACCGTCGCCGGTGAAGTAGTAGCCGGAGTACACGCCAAAGTAGGTTTGCTTGGCCCGCTCATGGTCGCCATAGGTGGTGCGGATGATGCCCGGCCACGGCGCTTTGATGGCGAGGTAGCCCTCCACGTCGTTGCCCTCAATCTCCTGTCCTTCCTGGTTCAGCAACACAGGCTGCACGCCCGGCAAGGGTAGGCCGGCGCGGGCTGGCACGCTGGGCGTGATGTTCGCCAACGCCGAAATCATGATGCCGCCGGTTTCGGTCTGCCACCACGTATCTACAATGGGGCAGCGGCCCTTGCCGATGTGGGTGTGGTACCAGTGCCAGGCTTCCTCGTTGATGGGTTCTCCTACCGAGCCCAACACCCGCAGCGAGTCCAGAGAATAGGCCAGCACGTGGTTGATGTCGTGGGCCATGAGCGAGCGGATGGCCGTGGGCGACGTGTAGAACACGTTCACACCGTGCTTGTCAATCACCTCCCAGTAGCGGCCGGGGCTGGGGTAGGTAGGCACACCCTCAAACATGAGGGTAGTAGCACCCGACAGCAGCGGACCGTAGAGCAGATAGGTGTGGCCCGTTACCCAGCCAATATCGGCCGAGCACCAGTACACGTCGTTTTCCTCCACCTGAAACACGTTGCGGAAGGTGTAGTCGGCCCACACCATGTAGCCGGCGGTGGTGTGCACCACGCCTTTGGGCTTGCCGGTGCTGCCGGAGGTATAGAGAATAAATAGTGGGTCCTCGGCATCCATTTCCTCGGCGGGGCAGGTTTTTTCTACCTCCTGCACCTCGTCGTGGTACCACACGTCGCGGCCATCCTTCATGTGCACGGGCCAGCCCAAATGCTCCACCACAATCACACCGCGCACGGAGGGGCAGTGCTCCAGGGCCTCATCTACCACGCGCTTCACCGGAATTTGCTTGGCGCCGCGCTCCAGGCCATCGGCCGTAATCACTACGGTGGCCTGGGCGTCGTTCACGCGGTCGGCAATGGCATTGGCCGAGAAGCCGGCGAAGATGACAGAATGCACCGCCCCAATGCGGGCGCACGCCAGCACCGCAATGGCCAACTGCGGAATCATGGGCATGTAGAGGCACACTCGGTCACCCTTCTCTACCCCATTGTTGTGCAGCACATTGGCAAAGCGGCACACCTCCTGGTGCAGCTCGCGGTAGGTATAGCGAATCTGGCGGGTTTTGGGGTCGTTGGGCTCCCAGATGAGCGCTAGCTTATTGCCGCGCGTGCTCAGGTGGCGGTCGAGGCAGTTTTCGGTGATGTTGAGCTTGGCACCTTCATACCACTTGTTGTGGCCTTCTACCAGATCAGCCGTCAGCACAGTGTCCCACTTGCGGCGCCAAGTGAAGGGCTCGGCCACATCGGCCCAGAACTGCTCGGGGTTTTCCACGCTGCGGCGGTAGGCATACTGATACTCTTCGGTGGTTCGGATGCGGGGATGGTCGGTGGGCATGGGGAAGGAATTAAGAATTAGAAAGTATGAATCGGGAGTGGGGCGGTTCTAGACTGTCATGCTGAGCTTGCCGAAGCATGACAGTCTTTACTTGAAAAACCAGCGCGGGTGTAGCGTAAACTACGCAAAACACGGGAGCAGAGCCTACGCAGCCAGCAGCCCCCGCACCTGTTCCATGAGCTGGCGGGTGCTGAAGGGCTTGGGCACGTAGAGGTCAGCGCCGGCAGCGTAACCCTTCTGCACATCGGCCTCCCGACTCTTGGCCGACAGGAGAATGACCTTGGTTTCGTGATGGCGCGGATGGTTTTTCACGTGTTGGCATACTTGGTAGCCATCTACGTCGGGCATCATCACGTCCAGCAAAATCAGGTCGAAGGGGGTGCGGTCTACGGCCTCCAGGGCTTCCATGCCATTGCGGGCAATGCTGACCTGGTAGCCGTTCTTGCGCATCAGGAATTCCAAGGACATCACGATGTTCGGTTCATCATCAACGAGTAAAATGTGGGCTTCTTTCATAGCCAAAATGGTTTTCGAGGGCGGCGGGTACTAGGACTTATTCAGTGGGCTGCGGCTGTCGTTGCGGGTGCAGCGGCAGAGTTAGGGAAAAGCTGGCGCCCTGCTCCGGCGCACTTTCCACCCAAATGCGCCCTTGGTGCAGCTCCACAATGTTGCGGGTGATGGCCAGGCCCAGCCCCGAGCCCTCGGGCTTGCGCATGGTCTGGTGCTGAGCCTGGTAAAACTTGTCAAAAATCAGGTGATGGTAGGCTGGGTCGATGCCCTTCCCGTTGTCGGTGACGCGCACGTGCAATTGTCCGCCGATGGCTTCGGCCCCTACCCAGATGCGGCCGGAGCCATCTGCCGGGCAGGCTTTCACGGCGTTAGATAGTAGGTTGACGAGCACTTGCATCAGCCGGTCACGGTCGGCGGGTAGGGCGGGCAAATCGGGCGCTACGGCTACGGTGAGCTGAATGCGGCGGGCCTGCGCCAGCTGCTCTACCGCGGCCGCGGCTTCGGTTATCAGTTCGCCTACCCCTACGGGGGTCGTAAGCAGGGTAGCCTTGCCCGACTCGTACTTTTCTAGATCGAGTACCAACGTAATCAGCCGGCTCAGCCGCTCCGATTCCTTGGTGATGGTGTGCAGGAAACGCAAGCGTTCCTCCTCGTCTAAATCGGGGTTGTCCGACAGGATTTCCGACAGTGCCCGAATGCTGGTGAGTGGAGTGCGCAACTCGTGCGTCACGGTATAGAGAAACTCGTCCTTGCGCTCGTCCAGGGCTTGCAGCTGCTCGTAGGCCGCTTGCAAATCGGTGGTGAGACGCTGCAACTCCTGCGACTGGCGGCGCAGCTGGCGGTTGGCAGCCAACAGCTGTTGGCTTTCGCGCAGAATCCCTACCACATTATCAAACCGCAGCTCCTCTACCCCAATGGCCGAAGACAACAGCAGGCGCGCCGAGGCCGGCCCAATGCTACCGGCCAGCAGCTTTTCGGCATATGCCAAGAGGCGCGGGTCGGCGTCGGCGGGGGCAATGGGCTCGGGGGGTAGGGCGTCGGGGAAGCGCGTGGCGAAGGCCTGCAACGCCTGCGCGGTGCGCTTCTTCCCCAGAAAACCGCGCAGCAACGCCCGCACCGACAGCACCGGGGCTGCGCCGCGCCACTCGGCGCTAGTGGCCGGGCGTGGCCGGAAGGCATCCACGAACTCCTCAGCCTGACGTAACTCCAATCCCGTAGGCACGCGCCCCAGCACCGATACGCCCACGTACAGCCCCACGTTGAAAAACCAGCTCCAGAACAAGCCGTGCGATAGATAATCTAAGTCTGTAAGACCAAACAGTGCGAATGGTCGCAGGGCCCCTACCCCAAAAAGGCCATCATCCATGATGGAGGCTGACAGCAAACCGGGCGCAATCATAGTAGGCATCACCAGCGTAAAAAACCACACTGCAAAGCCCGCCAGAATGCCCGCCGTGGCGCCTTGGCTGGTGCCGCCTTTCCAGTACAACCCACCCAGCACCACCGGCACAAACTGCGCCACCGCCGCAAACGACACCAGCCCGATATTCACCAACGACAGCAGATGCCCTACCGTGGCGTAGTAGCCATAGGCCAGCAGCAGCACCAGCACCACTGCCAGCCGGCGGCTTTGCAGGGCTACTTGCCCCAAATAAGCAAACCACCGCGCCGACTCGCCCCTGGCGGCCGGCACGCGCACCAGCAGCGGCATCAGCAGGTGATTGCTCATCATCACGCTCAGGGCAATGGTTTCCACGATAATCATGCTGCTGGCCGCCGACAGCCCGCCCAGGTACACCAGCAGCGCCAGCCAGCGGTGCTCGGCGCCCAAGGGTAGGGCCAGCACGAAGGTGTCGGCATCCAGTTGTGTGCCGTAGCGCAGCACGCCGCCAAAGGCGATGGGTAGCACGAACAAATTAATAACGATGAGGTAAAGCGGAAACAGCCACATGGCTTTGCGCAGGTGGTCCTCGTTCACGTTCTCTACCACCGATACCTGAAACTGCCGCGGCAGCAGCAGCACGGCCGCCATGCCCAGCAGCAGTAGCGTGAGCCACTGCGCCCCACCAATGCCAGTGGTGTGCAGCGTGAAGAGCTTTTGCAGCCCCGGCACAGCCGCGGCCTGGTCGAACACATCGGCAAAACCATCGAACAGGCTGTATGTAACCAGCAGGCCAGCCGCCAAAAAGGCCACTAGCTTTACTAGACTTTCCAGGGCCACGGCCAGCACCATGCCCTCGTGGCGCTCGGTAGCCTCCACCGAGCGCACCCCGAAGATGATGGTGAAGAAAGCCAATACGCCAGTGGTAATTAAAGCCGTGTTATCGTCTAGCCCGCCCAGATCGGCCCCACCGGCCATCACCTCAAACGATGTGGCTATTGCCTTAATCTGCAAAGAGATATACGGAATCACACCCAGCACGCACACCGCCGTAGCCAGCGCCCCAAGGGCAGCACTCTTGCCATAGCGCGCCGAGATGAAGTCGGCAATGGAGGTGAGGCGCTGAGTGCGACAGATGCGGATAATCTTGCGTAGCACCAGCCACCACGCGGGCGCCAAGAGGGTAGGTCCCAGGTAGATACCCACAAACTCCAGCCCGAAATGCGCGGCCCTCCCCACCGAGCCGTAGTACGTCCAAGCGGTGCAGTACACAGCCATGCTCAGGGCATACACGTACGGGTTGCTCACCAAGCTCCGCCGCGCCGCCGAGCGTCGCTCAGCTGCGTAGGCCACCCCGAACAGCAACGCCAGGTAGCCAAAGGAAAAGCCAATGAGCAGGAGTTTGGACAAGGAGATGAGGTTGTGAGTTTATGAGTGATGGAGTGGTGAACAGAGCTCATTTGTCATCCTTCGCAAGCTCAGAATGACAGATGGTTCACAGTCACTACTCCACCTTTCTAACAAGCCAGCCCGTGAGTAGCACGATGCTAAGCCAGAGCAACAGCAGGTAGAGGTAGAGCACCGGGATACCCCCTACCCTACCCTCGTGGTCGAAGACGGCTAGCAGGGGAAAGTTGAGCAGCACGGCAAACAAGCCGCTCACAAACAGCAGGCGCTGCCCTCGTCGCTGCTCCGCTGCTTCAGTTGATTCGGGCATGAATAGGTAAAATCGGTTTAGAGAGTAGAGACACAAGATGTTGTATCTCTACCTATTGGCCTCGCAAAAAAGTCCGCCGACCCAGCGGCCCGACGGACTTTTTGTACCAGACCAACTTCACTTAGTCCTTCTGTTACTCAGCCACTCGCTCGTCCATCAGACGCACGTTGCGTATGTCTTTCATGTAGATCATACCCACCACAAAGCAAATCAGCGCCACCGTAATGGGATAGATCAGGCCCAGCAAACTGCTGTGCTCTTTGGCAAACGTGCCCTCGGGTTGCGTAGCGGCCCACACGCCAATGGAGGTAGCCACTAGCGGCACAAAGCCGCCGAAGATACCGTTGCCAATGTGGTAGGGCACCGACAAGGACGTGTAGCGCACCTTGGTGGGGAACAGCTCCACAAGGTAGGCGGCAATGGGTCCGTACACCATCGTCACGAACAGCACCAGGCAGAAAATCAGGGCTGTCATGGCGGGGATGTTGGGCGTCAGGGCTTTCATCACGGCGGGCACGGCCTTACCAGCAGCATCCACGGTAGCAGGCGTAATTTCGGTGAGCGGTCCGGCAAAGGCCTTCACACCGTAGAACAGCGGGGCGGTGAACAGGGCACCGCAAATCATACCCGTCATGATGATGCGCTTGCGCCCGATGCGGTCCGAGAGTGACCCAAAATACACGAAAAGCGGCGTGGCCAGCAGCATGGATACCACCATGATGATGCTCGAATCGACGATATCCAGCTTGAGGGTAGCGTTCATGAAAGTGAACACCTGAAACTGGCTGGTGTAGAAAATCACGCCCTGGCCCATGGTCACGCCAAACAGCGCAATGAGTACTAAACGGCGGTTTACGGGGTTCATGAAGGAGTCGCGCAGGGGGCTTTTGCTGGTGGTACCAGTAGCCTTGGCCTTAGCAAACAGCGGAGACTCATGCAGCTTGCGCCGGATGTAGTACGAAGCAATGACCAGGAAGCCTGAGAGCAGGAACGGAATGCGCCAGCCCCATTCTTTAAAGGCGTCTTCACCTACAATCTTGCGGGTAATCAGGAGCACCGAAATACTCAGGATCAGGCCACCAGTGGCCGTAATCTGGATGAAGCTGGTGTAGTAGCCGCGCTTTTTGTCGGGGGCGTATTCGGCCACGTAGGTGGTAGCGCCGCCGTACTCTCCGCCCAGGGCCAGGCCCTGCAACAAGCGCAGAATCACAACTACCACAGGAGCCGCTACGCCAATGGTATCGTAGCTGGGGATGAGGCCGGTAACGAAGGTAGCCCCGCCCATAATCAGCAGCGTGACCAAGAAGGTGTACTTGCGCCCGATCATGTCGCCCAGCCGGCCGAAGAACATGGCCCCAAATGGTCGCACCACGAAGCCTGCCCCAAACACGGCCAGAGCGCCCAGCAGCGTATCCTCAATCTTGCCCGCGTGCCCAAACAGCACCGGCCCGATAATGGCCGCCAGCGAGCCAAAAATGTAGAAGTCGTACCACTCAATAACCGTCCCTACCGAGGAGGCCGTAATTACCTGCCAGATGGTGCTGGTAGATACTTGGTTGTTGTCGTGCTCGAGGGGCGCATCCGCCACCTTTCCGTAACCGGGATTAATGCTTTGTTCCATTGAAAACGGGGAATTTTAGTGGAAAATTAAAGCGGCGGAGGCCCGGCGGTCAGGCCGTAGCGCTCCTGTTTCAAGCCGCATTTCAACTATAAATAGTTGATCGTCAGCTTGAATAAGCGGTAAGCGGGTGGCCGATTACGCGGCCGGTAAGCGCAGAGGGGAAAGCGGATTACACAAGACCATTCTTTCGACCAGCGGGAGAAATCTCACGCGCTGACATCGGATAGTACTCCTAGTCAGCGAGAATTATTTACAAGCGAAACTTCTCCGGCTGGTCGATATGGCAGATTAAGCAGGCAGGAAACAGCCTGCTCTTACAAGAAAATCTGGGTTTGCAGCGTAATTTCTGGCTTGTAGTCGAGACGGTTGAAGTTGCCCGTGGTGGGAACGTAGCCTTCAAAGTCAGGGCGGGCGCGGTAGTTGAGCGTTACTTTCGCGTTGTGGCCATCCAGCAGCACGTTCACGCCGGCATCGTACACATTCACGGCTTTGGTGTCGCCATTGGCATAGTGTAGCCCTTCGTAGTCGCTGTGCAGGTAGGCCACATAGGGTTGCAGGCTAGCCTTGGGTCCCAGCAGCTTTTGCGGCAGCAGGTAGCCTACCTGCCCGTAGAAGGAATTGCCCGTACCCGACTGTGGCACCGCGTTGCCGCGGGTGGGCGCCGCACCATACCCGGGGTTTTCAGGCCCAATGAAGCGGACGTGGTTGGGGCCCATGTTGTAGTTGTAGTACACACCATACAGGGTTAGGGCCGTACGCGAGGCTGTATCCAGGGGCACATCATAGAAAGCATCAACCCCGAACATCTTCAGGCTGTGCTTATCAGTACCCACCAGCCCAAACGGATTGGCTAAGACGGCCGGAGTTACGGTCACCACGCTGGAAGTGGGCCGCGAATACATGGCATCTTTATTATAGAGGAAGCCGGCACCCACGCTGAACACACGCTTGGTGCCTAGGTAGGTACCCGTGAAGTAAGGCAGCAGGTTGGCCTCCGGCTCCAGGAAATTGTAACTCACATAGCCCTGGTACACGTGCTTGGTGTTCTGCGGGCTGTAGGTAGCAATGCCGGTGCCGGTATTCACGTTGTTCACAGTGGTACCCAGGTTCAGCGGGTTACTGGTTTGGTTGGTCAGGAATGGGTCACTGACCGAGAAGCGGTAGTCGAGCTTGCCAACGCGGCCCTTGGCGTATACTCCTAGCCATCGGGCAAACTGGTCGGTTTGCTCGATGGTAGGGAAGTTGGTCAGTGGCAGATCCATCGGCAGAATGCTAGTTGTGCTGGCGCTGGTAATCCGCGAGATGCCGTTGAGGTAATGTAGGCCACCCCCTAGGCTCAGGTACTTATTCACCTTGTACTCGGTCACAGCCTCGTGAATGAAGAACTGAGGCTTTTTTCCGTCGGTTGTTGGAGTTAGCCCCCCTCCCACGGCATTCTGGTTGTTGATACCCATGTGCGTGTAAATCACGAAGCGCGGGTTAAGCTGGGCCAGAATGACGAGGCGGGAGCGGCGCAGACCGAAATCAACCTGACCTTTCTGCGGTTTGCCCAGGGCACGGATGGTACCTTCGTTGTTTTTGGTGTAGCGCGTGTAGACCTGGTGCCAAGTCAGGAAGCGGATGTACTTGGAGCCATCGGGCGAGAGGTTCACCTTCAGACCAGCGCCGTAAGGCACCGATTTGGCGGGCGCAGCAGGCGCGGGGGGTGGGGTAGGCGCGGCGGGCGGTGGGGCCTGACCACCAGCAGGAGGAGGTTGCACTTGAGCTGAGGCCGCGGCAGCAGTCAGCAAAGCACCGGTAAGTAATGCGTAGCGAGAGGGGCGCATAGAGGTGGGATGGGGTGAGTGAGGGTAGCGCAGCAAGCAGAATGCTCCGGCTTGCATCAGCAAATCGATCTGACACAACTAAATAGCAAAACCCTCCTATCGAATCCGCCGCGTTGCTGTCGTTCTGCTAACGCTATAGCTCTACCCCTGTTTAAACCGCTCCCACCGAATCATCATGTACTTATCACCCAGCTCCGTAACCACCAGGCCCGCGCCCTGCACATTAGCCGGGTTCTGAAAAAACTCGGCCAATTCCTTTTGATTGAGAATTTTATAGGTCGGGTGATAGTCGGTTTGGCGGGGGGCTTTCACGCCGTATTTCTTCACCCAGTTCATCACGCTCACGTGGCTCACGCCCAGCAGGCGCTCAATCTCGCGGTAGCTCACGCCTTCTATATAGAGTTGCAAGGCTTTGATGACGTAGTAGGAGTTTATCTCCTTGCCTACCTTGGCCACTGTATAGTGGTAGCCGCACTGCTTGCACTTAAACCGCTGACGGCCATCGATTACACCACTTTTCGTGGCTTCGGAAGAGTTGCATTTGGGGCAAACAGGTGCTGACATAGAAAGGGCTGAAAGGGTAAGCTATAGCTATTTAGTAAATATATAGTATTTTAGCAAGTATTGAACGTCAGACCAAGCTATAGAACCTGTTCATGAGGAAACTATATGGTACAGAGCGGCTTGTTCAACCTCCCATCAGCTTACGAGTGGACCCCGAGGTATTATAGCGTAGGCATATAGTAGGTGTCTTTGATAATAAGACTACCCTTTCAGGCGCGGCTAGCGTACAAGGAGGTACTTCTCATCAAAAACCCTCTCTCCTATGACTTCCTCTGACTCCACTTCCGACCTGTCGCAACTAATCCGCTATTCTCTTACCATTGATAATCTGAATGATGAGCAAGCCGTGGGCCGCGCCCGCATGGCGCTAACTGCCCTCACCCTCATCGTCGATCAGATTGAAGCGGGCACGCCGGGTCGGGCAGAGGTAGCCACCATCCACGCCGAAACACCAGGCACAGACGATATCCGCTTGGCCCTCCGCGAAGAAGGCTTCGAGCTGCTGGATATATCCCGGCAGGTAGGATAAAGCACTGTATTTCAGTATACCTGACAGGCCCTTGTGCGGACTGCGTGGCTCAATTACATAGTTCAGAAAGCCAATTTCAAGAGCTTGCAAAGTCACATTCACTAGTCCTCCCACGAGAGAATAGTAGTGAAGCGCAACAGGTTCGATCTTTTTAAAAGCAGAAAGCGCCTTACTTTGCATCCTTACTTGGCGGCTAGATTTCCTGACCGTATCCTCGAAACTCAGCGCCAAGCTCAACCGTTGTAGGCACATGAATCTGAACCACATCGTGTATATCAGCCGGGCCGTGCGCCCGCTCACTGACCAGGATTTGCACGAACTCCTGGAGCAATGCCGCCGTGATAACAGCAAAAACCACATCACGGGCATTCTTTTTTACAGTCACGGCAATATTGCCCAACTCTTTGAGGGCGAGCCAGAAATAACGGAGGCCCTTTTTAAGCGCATCAAGCGCGACGGTCGTCATTCGCACGTGCAGAAGCTTATAGACAAGCCTATTGATGTCCGGAGTTTCCCAGACTGGCACATGGCCTTTCATCCGCTGGAAAGCGTTGGGTTCTCGCAGCTACAAGGGTTTCTGATGCCCGACCGGGTGCCCGCCCCACCCAGTACGCTTACCATTGCCGACGCCATGCTGATTGAGCTAGTTCGCTTGGCTGTTTTTGGCACGCCTACAGAGCAGGCCTTCCCGGCATTGCCTGGCCCCACCTCCGTCTAGCTGAACCTTTAAGGCCTTCTTCTGCTTATTCAACGTACCTTCTCTTCTTTCTGCCACCCTACTCTATCCTTTTATGCGTGAACAGCACCTTCACGCCCTTCTGCACCATTTGCCTGCCGGCGTTGCTACCTTACAGGGTCTCGACCTACGGTACGGGTATTTAAACAAAGCGATGCAGGAGTTGCTGGGCACTGATGTGGCAGAAGGCCAGTGCGTGGCCGATCATCCGGGCGTACTCCCCTCCGATTTAGTGGATGTGCTACACCAAGTGTATCGCACAGGTACTCCTTACATAGCCAAAGCCTGTTCGCTGCCCCTACCTACCCAAGAGGGGAAGGAGTCCGTATCCCGCTGCTACGATCTGGTGCTAGAACCCGTGCGCGACGAGGAAAACCAGGACATTACCGGCCTGGTATTGTTTGCCGTAGATGTGACCCAGCAGGAGGAAGCCCGGCAGCGAGCCCACACGCTGTCGATGGAAACCCGCCGCCTCGATGCCCGCCTGCGGGTGCTGACTGAAACCGTGCCGCAAATCACGTTTTCGCTGGATGCCGAGGGTTTATATGAGTACGTTAGTCCGCAGTGGTACTACTTCACCGGCCAGCCTCCTACGGCCGACCTGAATGCCATCTGGCCCCTCCTCATCCACCCCGATGACCGGCTGCGGGTGCTCTATCAGGGCGATGCTGCCCGCAAAGCTGGCAAGGGCTGGAGCTACGAGTACCGCCTGCGCCGCCACGATGGCCAGTACCGTTGGATGCTAAGCCGCGCCCTACCCGAACTGCACGCCCCCGACCAGCCCGTGTTCTGGCACGGTGCCCTCACCGAGGTGCACGACCAGCGCGAGTTATCCGACGCCTTGCGCCGGGGCGAGGCCGAGCTACGCTTTCTGGCCGACAGCATTCCAGAGCTGATCTGGACGGCCACGGCCGAGGGCTTCATTGACTATTACAATCACTACACCGGCGAGTATTCAGGTCTCACCAAAGAAGAGTTGGGCCCTACTGGCTGGGTGAACCTGCTGGAACCGCGCAAGCAGGCTGAAGCAGCCCGCCATTGGGTGAAAAGCGTGGCCACGGGCGAGCCGTTTGAGGGCTTGTTCCGGATGCGCCGCCACGACGGGCAATACCGCTGGCACATCATCCGGGCACGGCAGCTGGCCGACGAGCGGGGCCCGCGCTGGTTTGGCGCCTGCACCGACGTAGACGACCAGCACCGTCTGCGCGAGGTGCTACAGGTGCAGTACGACGAGCTGGCCCGCACCAACCGCGACTTGGATACCTTCGTCTACACAGCCTCCCACGACCTGAAGCAGCCGCTGTTCAACCTGCGCGGCTTGTTTGAAGAGCTGCGCCGCAGTGCTAGCTTCGACGACCCCGAGGAGGAACAGCTCCTCTCGATGGTAGACGACTCGCTGCACCAACTCGACAGCACCTTGCAGGAGCTGGCAGCCACTGTACAAGACCAGCGGGGCCTCTCGGCGCCAGTGGAAAAGCTAGACTTGCGCCACATCACCGATGAAGTGCTGTTGGGCCTGCGTGCCCAGATTCAGGCTTCTGATGCCACGGTTCATGTGGAAGTAACTGAGGCCCCTACCCTGCTCTACGGCCGGGCCAACTTGCGCTCAGTGCTGCATAATCTACTCAGCAACGCCCTCAAGTTTGCGCACCCCGAGCGCTTGCCGGTTATTACGTTGCGCAGCTACTTGTCCAAAAACAATAAACCGGTGCTCATGGTGCAGGATAATGGCTTGGGGATGAATATCCCCAAAACCTCGACTGCCGCATTTCAACCCTTCACCCGCCAGCACCCCCAGATAGGCGGCTCGGGCGTGGGCTTGTACTTGGTGCAGCGCATTCTTACCTCCCGCGGCGGCCGCCTAGAGGTAGCCAGCACTATGGGCGAGAGCACCACCTTCACGCTGTACTGGTTTGAAGCGTAATTTCCTTTGCCTGCTTACTCCTACCTGCTACCGTGCCGCCGCTTATGTATGAGCTATACTTATTTATAGCAGGCGACTCTCCCAAATCCAGGCAGGCGCTAGCCAATATTCAACGGCTGACGGAACACCATTTGGCCGGCCGCTACACCCTCACCGTCGTTGATATTCAGCAGCACCCTGAGCGGGCACAGGAGGAAGGTCTGATTGGCGTGCCCATGCTCCTCAAAAAAAGCCCCGGTCTGGTGCGCCGTCTTGTAGGCGACCTGTCCGATCAGGAGCGGGTGCTGAAAGCGCTGGGACTCGCGTAAGCACCTCACTGCTCTACCCTTCTACCCTTAATAATTCGTTAGTTGCGCACGGCAATCAGCAGTCCCAGCTCCTTGTAGCGCATATTGAAGCGCTTGGCAATAGTGGCATTGGTGAGGGAGCCCCGGTAGATATACACACCTGAGCGGAAATGCTCGTTGCTGAACAGCACCTCATTAATGCCACCATTCTGGCTGATTTCCTGCATGATGGGCGTGAAGATGTTGCTCAGTGCGTTGGTAGCGGTGCGCGGCACCCGCGAAGCGATGTTGGGCACGCAGTAGTGAATCACATCGTACTTGCGGAACACCGGCTTGTTATGCGTGGTCACCTCCGAGGTTTCAAAGCAACCGCCTTGGTCGATGCTCACGTCAATAACCACCGAGCCGGGCGCCATAGTGGCAATCATGCTCTCGGGCACCATAAACGGCACGCGGCCATCCTCGGCATTGAGGGCACCAATCACTACGTCGGCCCGGCGGATTTGCTGGCTGAGGGCAAACGTGTCGAGGGTGCTGGTGTAGAGCTGGGTACCTAGGTTTTCTTTGAGGCGGCGCAACTTATACAGGTGATTGTCAAACACTTTCACCTCGGCCCCCAAGCCTGTAGCGGCGCGGGCAGCGTACTCGGCCACCGTGCCAGCTCCCAAAATCACTACCTGCGACGGTGGCACGCCCGTGATACCGCCCAGAATCACGCCCTTGCCCTCGTTGGAGCGCGCCAAGTACTCGGCAGCTACCAGCATCACGGTAGAGCCCGCTATTTCGGACATGGCCCGCACCACCGGCCGTGCCCCAGAGGGATCTTTAATCAGCTCGAAGCTGATGGCATTGATTTTCTTGCGCAGCAGCGCCGTGATGTATTCGGCTGACAATGAACCGAATTGCAGGGCTGAAATCAGCGTTTGACCATTGCGCAGTAGTTCCACCTCCTCCAAGGTAGGCGGCGCCACTTTCAGCACGATATCCGCTTCGTAGACTTCTTTAGGCGAGTAGGCAATGGTGCCACCCGCCTCAGAGTAGTCGTGGTCGGAGTACTTGCTGGGCTCGCCAGCGCCGCTCTCAATCACTACCTCGTGGCCGCCCTCTACCAGGTGCTTCACCGCCTCGGGCGTGAGGCAAATGCGGTTTTCCTGCAATGACGACTCCCGGGGCAAACCAATAAACAGCTTGCGGCGGCGGGTTTCGATGGCCAGCATCGACTCCTGCGTGAAATAGGCGCGGCTCGCGGCCAGCGACTCAAATCCGGGGGGAACGGCTTCGGGCATTTGTTTTCAATTAAAAATTAAGAATTAAGAGTTAAAAATTAGCTTGCTGCCGCTCCATCTTCCTTCTTTCAAATGGTTAGTAGGCAGCTTTTAATTTTCACTTCTTAATTTTTAATTCTCGGGAGGAGGGTCCGGTAACGGTGAGGGTAAGAAGGAGATAATCCGGCGGCAACAAGTCAGCTATGCGGCTGGGCCATTCTATCAGGCAAAGATAACCCGAATCAAAGTATTCCTGTGCGCCCATCTGTGCAGCTTCCTGCGGGTCGTTGAGGCGGTAGAAATCAAAGTGGTAAATAGGGCGGTTTTGGGCGTCGCGGTATTCGTTGACCAGCGAAAAGGTAGGCGAGCTGATTTCGTCCGTTGGCACGCCCATGCTTTCGCACAATACCTTAATAAACGTGGTCTTACCTGCGCCCATTTCCCCTTCAAAACACAGCACGGTAGCGACGCCCAGGTGGGCACGCAACGCGGCAGCGGCTTCGGGCAGAGCCTCCAATGAGGGAATGGTAATGATCAGATCTTGCGCCATAGCATGAAATAAAGCGGCGCAAGTTCCGAAAGTTTTGCCGGAGTGGTGACATAAGAATATTCCTCCGAATAAAATACGCCCCAAGGCTGAATCCCTGGGCTACGGAGCGGTTTCGTCTACCGTTCCACTGATCTACTAAAGCTTCAGCCTTGAGGCGCATGGGTAGCGAAACTGCTCCACTGATTAGCCCAGGGTCTCAGCTCTAGGCCGTATGGGTAGTGAAGCCGCTATATATATATTTTGTCAGCACGCAAGCTTTCCCGACAAGCTCGAAATGCCATTCACGAATAGTTTATTGTAGCTTTCTACCTCCTCCACACCACACCTACCTATGCGCAAACCCTACGCCCTGCTCCTGCTGTTGCTACCCGTGCTGGCTTGCTCGCACCTACCCACCAGCACCACTACCCACACCTACTACCCCGGCCGGGGCAACGCCTGGAAAACCCGCGCGCCTGAGCAAGTAGGCCTAAATGCCACCCGGCTCGCGGAGGCCATTGATTTCGCCAAAAGCCAGGAAACCACCCAGATTGCTCCCGATTTCAGCAACCAAGCCGAAATCTTCGGGACGCCGCTGGGGCCGCTGCCACCCGGCCGAGCCGCTACCAACGGCCTCATCCTGTGCCACGGCTATATTGTAGCCGAGTGGGGCAACACGGAGCGCCCCGACCCTACCTACAGCGTGGCCAAGAGCATGCTCTCCACGGTGTTGGGCATCACGCTGGACAAGGGAATGATCAAGGACATTCATGATCCGGTAGCGCAATATGTGACCGATGGCGGCTACGCTTCGGCGCACAACCAGCCCATTACGTGGGAGCAGCACGCCCGCCAGACCAGCGAGTGGGAAGGCGAGCTGTGGGGTAAGAATGCCGACTTCATCGGGCACGAGGCCTTTGGCAAAGGCGAGCGGAAGCCGCGCACGCTGCAAGCGCCCGGCACCTATTGGGAGTACAACGATGTGCGGATCAACCGCTTCTCGCTCTCGTTGCTCACGCTTTGGCAAAAGCCCCTACCCCAGGTGGTGAAGGAGCAGATCATGGACCCCATCGGGGCGTCGGACACATGGCAATATTTGCCCTACTTCAACTCGATAGTAATGATAAAGGGCCGGCCCCTACCCTCGGTGAGTGGCGGCACGCGCTGGGGTGCGGGTCTGTGGATCAGCGCCCGCGACGAGGCTCGCTTCGGCTACCTGCTGCTGCGCCAGGGCCAGTGGGGCACCCGCCAGATCGTATCGCGCGACTGGGTGCGGCAAGCCACCACCCGCGGCCCCATCGGCCCCGACTACGGCTACCTTTGGTGGCTGAACACAGAGCAAAAAGCCTGGCCCCACGCTCCCGCCACCAGCTTCGCGGCCCTGGGCGCCGGCTCCAACACCATCTGGATTGACCCCGAGCATGATATTGTCATTGTGTGGCGCTGGCATAATGGAAATCCCGATGAGTTGATTAAGCGGGTGCTGGCGGCGGTGGAGAAATAAGGTAGTAGTTTCTGCTTTAAGCATATTTGTCATCCTGACGAAGCAAGGACCTTATCACGTGCGAAAGAGTCGTAGTATACTTGTCGTTCGCACGTGATAAGGTCCTTGCTTCGTCAGGATGACAGGACTGGTTCAGATATTCCAGCTAACTCACAACTACTTGCATCGTACCTTCGCGGGCAGTTACTCTGTCACCACTTAACGACCCGCAAATGCAAGTTTCTCGCATGGCTGGCAGCCTCATCGGCTCCGAAATCATCAAAATCGGCAACGAAGTAAACGATATGATTCGCAAGGGGGAGCAGATTTGCAACCTCACCATTGGCGACTTCACCCCCAGCATCTTCCCCATTCCGGAGCAGCTGCGCGATAATATCACGGATGCCTACGCGGCCGGCCATACCAACTACCCGCCTGCCAACGGCACGCTGGACCTGCGCACCGCCGCCGCTGACTTCCTGCGTCAGCGCCTGAGCCTGGACTACTCGCCCAACGATTTGCTGGTGGCCGGCGGCTCGCGGCCGCTCATCTACGCTACCTACCTTGCCCTGGTAGACCCCGGCGACAAGGTAGTATTCCCTACTCCTTCCTGGAATAACAACCACTACTGCCACCTCTCCGGCGCTGAGGCGGTGATGGTGGAAACACTGCCTGAAAACAACTTTATGCCCACAGCCGCCGAGCTGGCCCCGCACCTGCCGGGCGCTACCCTACTGGCCCTGTGCTCTCCGCTGAATCCCACGGGCACCATGTTCACCCGCGAAGGGCTGTTGGAAATCTGCGACCTGGTGGTGGCCGAAAACCAGCGCCGCCAACCCGGCGAGAAGCCCCTCTATTTGCTCTACGACCAGATTTACTGGATGCTGACCTTCGGCGACGCCCAGCATTTCGACCCAGTGAGCCTGCGCCCTGAGTTGCGCGACTACACTATTTACATAGACGGCATCTCGAAGTGCCTGGCCGCTACCGGCGTGCGCGTGGGCTATGCCTTTGGGCCGGCCGTGATAATTGATAAGATGAAGGCTATTTTGGGCCACGTGGGCGCCTGGGCACCCAAAGCCGAGCAGATGGCTACCGCTGCCTACCTCACCAACGATGCGGCCGTAGAGGAGTTCATCCCCACGTTCAAAGACAAGCTTCAACAGAGCTTAACGACGCTGTACGACGGCTTGCAAAACCTGAAAGCACAAGGCTACCCCGTGGATGCCATTGTGCCAATGGGCGCCATCTACCTTACGGCCAAGTTGGATGTGCTGGGTAAAACCACGCCGGCGGGTCAGCAGCTCACTACTACCAAGGAATTAACGTCCTACCTTATCAGTGAGGCGCGGTTGGCACTGGTGCCGTTCAGTGCGTTTGGCACCAGCGACACGGCGCCGTGGTTCCGTATGTCGGTGGGCGGGGCGTCGTTGGAGTCGATTGAGGCGGCGCTGCCGCGGTTGCAGGCGGCTCTAGACGCACTGCAATAGAGGTATTTCCGTTGCTTGTTCGGCCCGATGCGGGGCTGACTATTGCTGTAGCAATAGTCAGCCCCGCATCGGGCCGATTTCGTTTTAGAGTGAATCTGCTGTATTATAGAGGTAGATTATGCTTCTATTAATAAAAGTCATGCATGAGTTGTATGATTTTACTTTTTAATAGCATATTCTTGCAATTAGGTTCATCTGAGAGTTGGTAAGCGTCTGCTGATTTGCCTTCTTTCACGAACTGATTTGCACTGCCCTCCGCCCTACCTACTTTATTGCAATACCCGTGTTTTATCTTATTACCTGTACATTTTTTCTTTCATGCGTCATTATGTTGCGCGGCTATTGACAAAACGTTTCCTTACGAGTCTAGTTGCAGTAGGATGCGTGACAACCGTGCCGCAACTGCATGCCCAGACTACCCCTACCCTCACCGGCACCGTGCGCGATGCCGCCGGGCAGCCGTTGGAATACGCCACCGTTACGCTGCATCGCGCCGCCGACTCAACAGCGGTTAAAACGGAGTTCTGTGATGCTCAAGGGCGCTTTGTCCTACCCACTTTGCCAACGGGGGAATACTTGGTATCGGTAGCACTGGTAGGGTATATCCGCGTTTGGAGCATGCCCGTGTCGGCAACTGGTCAACCGCAAACCCTTGGCCCGCTCGTGATGCAGCCTAGCGCTGCCGCTACCTTGCGTGAGGTGACGGTGGAAGCGCGCCGCCCTTTGTACGAACGTGAGGCCGACCGCACCATCGTGAACGTGGAGGGTAGCACCTTAAGCGCCGGCGCTACTTCGCTGGACGTGCTCGGCCGCGCCCCCGGCATAACCCTAGACGCCGCCGACAACTTAGCGCTGCGTGGCCGGCAGGGCTTGTTGGTGCTTATCGATGGCAAACGCGTCCCTATGAACGGCACGGAGCTGGCCGACTATCTGCGCGCCCTACCCGCCGAGCAACTCGCCAGCATTGAGCTGCTCAGCAACCCGCCTGCCAAGTACGATGCCCAAGGTGGGGCCGGCGTCGTTGCCATTCACCTCAAAAAAGACCAGCGCCTGGGCACCAACGGCACCGCCAACCTCAGTTACGGGCGCGGGCGCTACGGCAAGTTCACCACCGGCCTCACGCTGAACCATCGGCGTAAGAACCTGAATGCGTTCGGGAGCTATACCTACACCGACCGCCGCAACTTCCTGGACCTGGATTTCTACCGGCAGTTCTACAGCGACGGTATGGCGTTTGGCTCCAGCGAGCAGTTCAACCGCAATACCAGCCACTTGCAGTCGCACAGCTGGAAGGCGGGGCTGGACTACAACCTCTCGAAGCGCACGCTGCTGGGCGTGAGCGTGAGTGGGCTGGTGAGTGAGACGCCCAGTTTCAGCAACAACCAAACGTTCATTACAAATACAGGAGTGGGGGGCGGTTTTGCGAAAGAGCGCTATAGCTCCACTACCGACCAGACCGTGCAACGCCCCAACCTGGCCGGCAATCTGAATTTGCGCCATGTGTTTGCTGATTCCACCAACGCCCCGGAGCTGACCGCCGACCTGGATGTAGCCCGCTACACTACCGACCGCCTGCTGGTCCTGACAACCGTGTATGAGCTGCCCGCTACCCCCACCAACGTGCTGCATGGCGACCAGCAAAACCACGTCACCATTCAGTCGGCTAAGGTTGATTACAGCCGCCTCCTACCCCACCGCACCCGCCTGGAAACCGGCGCTAAGGTCACCTATATCAACTCCGACAACGATGCCGTATTTACCAACACCGTAGAGGAGCAGACTACCCTAGATCCTAACAAAACCAACCGCTTCCGCTACAACGAAAACGTGAATGCGGCGTATGTCAGCCTGCGCCAAGCCACGGCCAAAACCATTACCCAACTGGGGTTGCGGGCCGAGCAAACGAATACCCTAAGCCGGCAGTCGGTGGGCAATGAGCGGTACGAGCGGCACTATTTGCAGCTGTTCCCAAATCTGTCGGTGAAGCGGACGCTTTCGGAGCAGCATGAGCTGGCCCTCTCCCTGAGCCGCCGCCTCGACCGGCCCAGCTACGGGCAGCTTAACCCGCTACGGGTGTATTTTGATGCTACCTCGTACCAGTCGGGCAACCCGGCCTTGCGGCCCCAGACCAGCTACAACCTGGAGCTGACGCACACATTTCAGCAGAAATACATCAGCACCCTCGGTTACGCCCGCACCAGCAACCTTATTCAAAATGTGGTGCAGCCCGCCCCCGAAGGTGGCCGCACGGTGGTGAATCAGTTTGCCAATCTGGGCACGCTGCACTTCCTTACGCTCACGCTCACGGCGCCCGTGGAAGTCTCCAAGAGTTGGACCATGTACAACAACCTGGTGTTGTTCTATGGTCGCTACCTGGGCAACCTGGCCGGCACCAACCTCGATAGGGGTCGTCCGGCTTTCACCTTCAACACCAACCAAAGCTTCAGCTTCGGGCGTGGCTGGGCGGCGGACGTAACGGGGCTGTACCAGTCGCGGGAAGTGGCGGCCTTTGAGGTGGTACGCCGCCGCGGGCAGGTGACGGCCGGCGTGCAGAAGTCCTTGTGGGACAAGCAGGCTACCCTGCGCCTGAACGTGTCGGACATTTTCTACACTACGCCTATTCGCTCTACGGCCACTTACGACAACTTCCGTGAAACCTTCTACAACCGCTTCGACAGCCGCGTAGCTACCCTGGCCTTCACCTACCGCTTCGGGGGTAGCAAGGTAACGGCTGCCCGCAAACGCACCGTAGGAGCCGACGAAGAACTACGCCGGACGGGCGGGTTTTAAGGAAGTACGACAGGGAAACAACTACCCGCGCCGCTTTGCGTCTAAGGAGGAGAGTTCAGCTCATTCTTCCCTCCTCCTGTATGCTTCTCGACACCAAACTACCCGTTGCCTACATCCTCACGCGCATGTGGCCCGATATTATTCGGGTACTGGTCATTTCCCTTTCGTTTCAATTGCTGAAATATTTTCTGGGCGACTACCTCCCCGAGATTCCCTTGCAGCTGCCTACCATCCTGGGTAGCTTGATTTCGTTGCTTCTGGCCTTTAACCTCAACCAATCGTACGACCGGTGGTGGGAGGCGCGCAAGCTGTGGGGTGCCATCGTGAACGACTCGCGGATGCTGGTGCTACAAATCCTGCACTTTGTGCCCAACGACCTGTTGCGCAGCCCTACCCTCGGTTCGCCTTTGCAAGCCTTTGCCTACCGTCAGATAGCGTGGTGCTACAGCCTGGGCCAGTCCCTGCGCGGCCAGGATGGGCTAGCGGGCCTCGACAAGTTTCTCCCGGAGCAAGACTTGGCTTATCTGCGCAAACACAGCAACAAGCCCGTCGGGATTCTGGCGCTGCACACGGCGCACACGAAAGAATTGTATCAGCAGGACGTTATTAACCCTTTCCAGCAAGTGCAGATTGACAGTACTATCGTGCGTTACACGGAGGCAATGGGCGGCGCGGAGCGAATCAAGAACACCGTATTTCCCTCCAGCTACCGCCAACTCATTCATGTGCTGATCTATGTTTTCCTGATTACCCTTTCGCTGAGTTTGGTGGAAACGATTGGCCTATGGGAAATCCCGGTGCTGATGACCATCGCTGTTGCCTTCCTACTCCTGGACCGCACCGCCCGCTACTTGCAAGACCCCTTCAGCGATACGCCCACCGACACACCTATGACGGCCGTAGCCCGTACCATCGAAATCAATTTGCGGCAGCTATTGGAAGAAGACAAAGAGAATATTCCGCGCCGATGGTATCGGGGTCGTATTATTTGATGTAGCAATACATACTACTTGCATTCGTGGCTACACACTGTAGTAGTGGAGTAGTTGTGCACTTGCATGCCTAATAGAAGAAGTTTCAGGTCTTGTTATAGCTAAAAGTATTGGTTTGAATCGTATTAGCAGAGCATAACAAACAACTCTAGCAACAACAAGACTCCTTCAACTTGAAACACAAACAGTAGTCAGCTTTAGTAGTATAATGGTCATAGTGGAACTTTTCAAACACCTTTTTTAAATACTCTAGACACTATATTCGCATATACAAAAGTAGAATACGTTCCCCTTTATAACTGAAGCCCGCATTTGTTTACGAAACTGTTCGTAAACAAATGCGGGCTTTGCTTTTCTATACTTCCTTATAATGCTGCAGACTATTTTTTGAATCAATTCCAACATATAATATAAAACATTTATACACAACGCTTTATATTTAAATATATCAACTGAGCTGACCTATAAAATTAGGAAATCGATACCTTTTCATGAAAAAAACATCTTGTGAATAATAGGATCTTTTGAGATTATGATCTTAATTCGCTTCATCCGTTGAAATGTTGTCAAATAATCATTCAGTTTTCTACGAGGAAATCAACACCCTTCTTACCTTCTATAGCGTGCTTATCAGTACGCTATAGATTGCAAATAAAGGTTTGATGCTCCTTCGAAAACCAGTTCAATCAAGAGTATTTGTCCTCACTGTAAAGGATATTTGAAAAGTTTACTGATTTAAGAGAGCACGTTACCCACCACGTATTCGCTAATACGAATACGCTTTCTTGGTGCTCTACCCATTCTGGCTGTTGTTCTACAGTGCTTAACGAACAGCTTATCGCCATTGAATGACTACCCTACCCTGGTGCTTTTTGAGAAAAGCACTTATAGAAAGGTTTGAAAAGATTTTTGAGCTGTTGTTATGTCCCAAAGAATGAATCAAGCATTTGTTGCTTGATAGCAACCACTATTGCAAGAGCCTGAAAACGACAGAATACACATCTACTTAAACCCAATTCCGCATGAAGAAAACTTTACTTCTCAGCTTTGTTTTGATGCTGGCGCTGCTAACCCAGGCGTGGGCACAAAACAGAACTGTAACAGGACGAGTAACGGATGTTACCACTGGCGAAGGGATGCCAGGAGTAACCGTTCACCTCAAAGGAACCTCCACGGCTGCACCAACAGACGCGAATGGCAACTATACTATTGGCGTTCCGGCGGGTGAAGCAACGTTGGTATTCACCTTCATAGGGTATGTCAACAAAGAAGTTGCCGTTGGCAACCAATCTACATTAAATGTGGCCTTAGCAAGTGACTCCCAGAACCTAAATGAGGTAGTGGTAGTGGCCTACGGTACAGCCGACCCCGCCACGTATACGGGCTCGGTCACCCAGATTGGGGCTGAGAAACTGTCGCAACGTCCGGTTACTAACGTTACGAACGCCATTGCCGGCCAAGCCGCTGGGGTGCAGGTTAGTGGCGGTTCCGGGCAACCCGGCGCTGGTCCTGATATCCGTATACGAGGCTTCAGTTCAGTGAATTATGCTAATGACCCGCTATACGTGGTGGACGGCGTGCCCTATACGGCTGGCCTGTCGAACCTGAACCCGGAAGACATCGAGAGCATTTCTATTCTGAAAGATGCTGCCTCCACGGCGCTCTACGGCTCGCGGGCCACCAACGGGGTAGTGATGGTGACCACCAAGCGGGGCAAGAAAGACCAGGTGCAGGTGAACGTGCGAGCGTTGCAGGGTGTGTCGTCGCGGGCGGTGCCCGAGTACAACCGCGTGAGCGCCCAGCAGTACTACCCCCTGATGTGGGAGGCCTACCGCAATAGCCTGGTGAATGCCACCACCACCCGCGAGCAGGCCAGCCAGCGCGCCACCAACGACATCAAAGGCCTGTTGGGCTACAACCCTTTCAACGTGCCCGACAACCAGATTGTGGGCACCGATGGTACGCTGAATCCCAACGCGCAGTTGCTGTGGGGCGACGACCTGGACTGGGAGAAAGCCTTGAGCCGCAATGGCTCCCGCTCCGACTACACCGCCAGCTTCAACGGCGGCTCCGGTAAAAGCAACTACTACGTGTCGCTGGGCTACCTCAACGATAAGGGCTACCTGATCAAATCGGACTTCGAGCGTTTCTCTGGCCGCATGAACGTCAACTCGGACCTGACTAAGTGGCTGAAAGCCGGCGTGAACATGAATTACACGCTCAGCAACTCCAACCAAGCTAACACGGGCAGTTCCACAGGCTTTGTGAATCCGTTCTTCTTCAGCCGCGGCATCGGCCCCATCTACCCCGTGTACCAGCACGACCCCGCCACGGGCGCCTACGTGCTAGATGCCCAAGGCGACCGGGTATACGACCTAGGCGGCTCCTCGCCGACCATGACGCGCCCTGTATACCCCGGCCGCCACATTGTGGCCGAAACGCAGTACAACAACAACCTCTACCGCCGCAACGTGCTGGGCGGCCGTACCTACGGCGAAATCACCTTCCTGAAAGACTTCAAATTCACGGGTAACTTCGCCATCGACATCACCAACTACGAGGAGCAGACCTATGACAACACCATTGTGGGCGACGGTGCCCCGGCGGGTAGGGCCGGCCGCCGCCTCTACAACCTAACCAGCTACACGGCCAACCAACTGCTCAACTACAACAAAACGCTGGCCGGCATGCACAACGTGGAGGTGCTGCTGGGCCACGAGAACTACAACCGCAGCTTCGACGACCTGAACGGCTCCAAATCGGGCGAAATCATTGCCGACAACACGGAACTCCAGAACTTTGGCACCACCAACAGCTTCAACACCTACCACCAGGACCACCGCATTGAGTCGTATTTCGGGCGGGCCAACTACACGTTCGATGACCGCTACACGGTGTCGGGCTCGTACCGGCGCGACGGCTCCTCGCGCTTCTACGAGGATGTGCGTTGGGGTAGCTTCTGGTCAGTGGGCGGCTCCTGGCGCCTCGATAAGGAAACGTTCTTCACCACGCCCACCTGGGTAGACATGCTCAAGCTGCGCTCCTCCTACGGGCAGGTAGGCAACGAGAACCTGAGCAACTCGGACGGGACGCTATACTACGCCTGGCAGGCGCTATACACGCTTGGCCGTAACAATGCCGCCGAGCCGGGCTTCTCGCAGGCAACTTTGGGCAACCAGGGCCTGGTGTGGGAAAAGAACAACAGCTTCGACGTGGGCATGGAGTTCTTCTTGTTCCGCAACCGCCTCACGGGTACGGTAGAATACTTCAACCGGACGTCCAAAGACCTGTTGTTTGAAGTGCCACTGCCACTGTCCAGCGGGGTAGCCAACCGCATCGAAAACATCGGTTCGATGTACAACCGGGGGGTAGAAATCCGGCTGGCCGGCGACATCATTAAGACCAAGGCCTTCACCTGGAACCTGGATGTGAACTGGACCACCTATAAAAACGAAATTACCAAGCTGCCCTACACCGAGCTGGTAGACGGCACTAAGAAGCTGAAGGTAGGCCACAGCCTCCAGGAGTTCTGGTTGCGCGAGTATTACGGTGTAGACCCCGAAAACGGCGACGCTCTGTACCGCGCCAACGCCTACAACGAGAGCAACAGCAAGGTTATCGGCACCGATACCGTAACCTCAAACTTCAACAATGCGCGCTACCACTACGCCGGCACGGCCATTCCTAAGTTCGCGGGCGGCATCACCAACACCTTTGCCTATAAAGGCTTCACGTTGTCGGCGTTGCTGACTTACTCTGTGGGCGGCAAGTTTTACGACAGTCAGTACGCTACGCTCATGAACCACGGCACCTACGGCGGCGCCATGCACGAGGACATGCTGGGCCGCTGGCAGAACCCCGGCGACATCACCAATGTGCCTCGCTTGCAGGTAGGCAACACCAACAACCTGGCCGCCGCTTCCGACCGATTTCTGATTGATGCCTCCTATCTGAACTTCCGATCGGTGAGCCTGGGGTATAGCATTCCGGCGGCCCTCTCCACCCGGCTCAAGCTGCGCAACGTCAACATCTTCGCCACCGGCGAAAACCTGGCGCTTATCACTAAGCGCAAGGGCATGAACGTGGCCCAGACCTTCTCTGGCACCACTTCGGCCGTGTACGTACCCGCCCGCGTACTGTCGCTGGGTATGAATCTCTCCTTATAGTATAAGAGTAATAGAACTGCTTTGTCATGAAAAAAACGATATACGGCGTTTTTCTAGCCACCGCCCTGGTTTTTTCTTCCTGCGATAAGGACTACCTGGAAACCGCGCCTACTGATGCCGTAACGGCCGGCAACGTGTTGGCTAATACCGAAAACGCTATGGCTGCCCTCAACGGCATCCACCGCCTGCTGTACTCTCAGTTCAACAGCCAGCAGAACCAGGGCGGGCAAGGTTCTATGATGATTATGATGGATGCCTTGGGCGAAGACTGGGTGCAAACCCTGGGCACCAGCTGGTGGGCCACGGAGCACAACTGGATTTCGCACCGCAACGCTACCTCGGGCTCATCCTACAACCACGCCTGGTACTATTTCTACTACCGCATCATCGCCAACGCCAACGTGCTCATCAACGGCCTGGACAATGCCACTGGCCCTGTGGCCGAGAAAAATATGGTCATTGGCGAGGCGCTGGTTTACCGGGCGTGGTGTCATTTCCAGTTGGTGCAGGCCTTTGGCCAGCGGTACGATGCTGGCAAAACCAACGACCAGTTGGGCGTACCCTTGATGGTGACGGCCACCACCGAAGGCCAGCCCCGCGCCACCGTGGAAGCGGTGTACAAGCAAATCAACGAGGATTTGGACGAGGGCATTAAGCTGCTGACCGGCGCGGGTGCCCGCCCGGCCAAATCGCACTTCAACGTGGCGGTGGCCAAAGGTATCAAGGCCCGGGTGGCCCTCACGCAGCAAAACTGGGCCCTAGCCGCCAGTTCAGCGCAGGAGGCCATTGCGCAGAGCGGCGCTACCCTCATGAGCCGCACGCAGTACACCAGCGGCTTCAACAGCATCGACAACCCGGAGTGGCTCTGGGGTAGCCAGGTGCAGGCCGACCAGACCAACTACTTCTATTCCTTCTTCGCCTACATGTCGGCCAACTTCAGCTCGACGGCTATCCGGCAAAATCCGAAGAAGATCAACTCGGTGCTGTACGCCAAAATTCGGCCCACTGATATCCGCAAGTCCTTGTGGGACTCCACCGGCGCCAGCATTCCGGCTCCGCCCAATGGCGTGAAGGCGAAATACGGACAGAAGAAATTCCTGGTAGCTAACACCAGCCTGAGCATCGGCGACGTGCCGCACATGCGCTTGGCGGAACTCTACCTGATTCAGGCCGAAGCCGAGGCCCGGCAGGGCATGTCGGCCGCCGCTGCTACTCACCTGGCCACGCTGCTGACCGCCCGCAACCCGCAGTACGTGAAATCCACCAGCACGGGCCAGGCCCTGGTCGACGAAATCCTCATTCAGCGCCGGATAGAGCTGTGGGGTGAAGGCTTCCGCTTCCTGGACCTGAAGCGCACCAACAGCGCCCTGGACCGCACCGGCGCCAACCACATCCCGCAGTGGGCATGGGCCATCACGGGCAACAACTTTAAGGTGGCCGCCGACGCCAAGGAGTGGCAATTCCTCATTCCGCAGGCTGAAATCAACGTGAACAAGGCCATTGTGCAGAACCCGCTGTAGAGAATGTATTTTGTAGCAGTAGAGCTCTAAGATGAGTTCGGTTGCTTGGGTTGGCTAAGCCAAGTATCTAAATTCACTTTATAAAATAAAAGCGCCGTTGCACTACTTGTGCAACGGCGCTTTTATTTTATCTACTCTTCCTACCCTTTCGCCGTGAGGGTGATGTACGGGATGATACATTCCTCTAGCGAGATGCCGCCGTGCTGGAACGTGTCTTTATAGTAGTTCACGTAGTAGTTGTAGTTGTTGGGGTATGCGAAGAAGTAGTCGCCCACGGTGAAGACGTAGGCCGTGCTCACGTTCTCGCGGGGCAGGAAGATGCGCTCGGGTTTGCGCACCACGTACACGTCGCGGGAGTCGTCGAAGCCCAAGTTTTTGCCGTGCTTGTAGCGCAGGTTAGTGTTCGTGTTTCGGTCGCCCACAATCTTGTAGGGTCGCTTCACGCGGATGGTGCCGTGGTCGGTAGTGATGATGAGCTTACCCTTCTTCTCGGCAATGGTTTGCAGCATCTCATACAGCGGCGAGTGCAGAAACCACGAGCGGGTGATGCTGCGGTACGCCGACTCATCGGCGGCCAGCTCCCGAATCATGGCCATGTCGGTGCGGGCGTGGGAGAGCATGTCCACAAAGTTGTAGACGATGACGTTGAGCTTATAATTGTTGTGCAGGTTGCTCATCTTGCCCAGCAAGTCTTTGCCGGCCTGCAAGTTGGTTACCTTGTGGTAGCTATGCTTATACTTCTGGTTGGCGCGCTGGAAGTTGATTTCCATGAACTCCGCCTCGTGCAGGTTCTTGCCCTCGTCGTCGTCGTCGTTCACCCACAGGTTAGGGTATTTCTTCTGAATCTCGCCCGGCATCATGCCCGAGAAGATGGCGTTGCGCGCATAGGCCGTGGTGGTGGGTAGGATGGAGTAGTACATCTCCTCCGAGTCCACGGTAAACAGGTCGGCAATGATGGGCTCCAGAATCTTCCACTGGTCGTAGCGCAGATTGTCGATGAGCACGAAGTACACGGGCGTATCGCCGGTTTCCTTGAGCAGCGGAAACACGCGCTCCTTAAACAACTGGTGCGACATGAGCGGGGCGTCCTCGTCGTCGCCGTTCACCCAGTCCTCGTAGTTTTCGGTAATGAAACGGCCGAAGTAGGTATTCGCTTCGTCCTTCTGCATGTTGAACACGTCGGCCATGCTCTTGCCTTCCGTCTCATCAATCTCCAATTCCCAGTAAGCCAATTTCTTGTACACATCAGCCCATTCTGTAGGGGAGAGCCGGTCGCCGAGCTGCATGCCTAGCTGGCGGAAGTCGCGCTGGTAGCTGCTGTTGGTTTTCTCCGACACCAGGCGCTTGTTGTCCAGCACTTTCTTCACCGACAGCAAGATCTGGTTGGGGTTCACGGGTTTGATGAGGTAGTCGGCAATCTTGCTCCCGATGGCCTCTTCCATAATGTGCTCCTCCTCGCTCTTGGTAATCATCACTACCGGCACAGTCGGCTTTATCGCCTTGATTTCGGTCAGCGTTTCGAGGCCAGTAAGGCCGGGCATATTCTCATCCAGAAACACCAGATCGTAGGTTTTTTCCTGAATTTCCTCAATGGCATCAGCGCCAGAGTTCACGCCGGTTACGTCGTAGCCTTTTTCTTTGAGAAAGAGAATGTGAGGTTTGAGCAAATCGATTTCGTCGTCGGCCCAGAGAATGGAATATTGCATAGGGGGGTCTTGGGGTTGCAGCGCCAAGTGGTGCTTCGCGCCTTATTGAACGAACTGTTGTAGCCTTGCATTGTCGCGCGGTGGCAAGAAATGCATTCTGGCAAGCCAGCAGCTACCGTTTCGTGAGTAGCTTTACCGTTGATTCGGCACTTTGGGTTTTAGAAAATTAAGGCAAGCCTATATTCTCCTACCCCATTATCAACCAGGAAAAACCGAAAATAGTTAGCAACCAGTGCAAAGCATTAGCGTTGAGCTTGTGCAAATGTGCTGCATCGCCAACAGCTACCGTAGCTTTATAGCACGAACTTGGAGCTTGGCGCTACGTCCTATCATGAACAAGAAAAAAATCTTCAACGACCCTGTATACGGCTTCGTGACCATTCCCACGGAGCTGCTGTTTGACCTGATTGAGCACCCATACTTCCAGCGGCTGCGGCGGATTCAGCAGTTAGGTTTGACCAGCTTTGTGTATCCGGGGGCGCTACACACGCGCTTTCACCACGCGCTAGGTGCCATGCACCTGATGTCGCTGGCGCTGCGCTCGTTGAAGGACAAGGGCGTGAAGATTTCGGCCCAGGAAGGCGAGGCGGCCATGATTGCCATTTTGCTGCACGATATCGGCCACGGGCCACTTTCGCACGCGCTAGAGCACAGCATTTTCGATGGGGTACCGCACGAGCAGCTCTCGTTATATCTCATGCAGCGGCTAAATACAGAGTTTGACGGGCAGCTCGACCTCGCCATTCAAATTTTTCAGGGTTCCTACTCCCGGCCGTTCTTTCACCAGCTGGTGAGTAGCCAACTGGATATGGACCGCCTCGACTACCTCAACCGCGACTCCTTCTATACGGGTGTGCAAGAGGGTAGGCCCGGCGCCGACCGCCTCATCAAAATGCTGACGGTAGTAGACGAGAAGCTGGTACTGGAAGAAAAAGCCGTGTACAGCATCGAGAACTTTCTAGTGAGCCGCCGCCTGATGTACTGGCAAGTGTACCTGCACAAAACCGTCACGTCGGCCGAACAGATGGTGATTCGCATTGTGCAGCGCGCCCGCGACCTGGCCCGCGCCGGACAGGAGGTAGGGGCATCGTCGTGCTTGCACTACTTCCTGAGTCGGCCGGTCAGCATCCGCGAGTTTGACACCGACGACAGCATTTTACAGCGCTTCGTGCAGCTCGACGACTACGACATTTGGGGCGCGGTGAAGCAATGGGCCACTCACCCCGACAAGGTGCTCAGCTACATGGCCAGTAGCATCCTGAATCGTCATCTGTTTAAAATAACCTTGCAGTCCGATGCGTTTGAGGATGACTTCAAGCTGGGTGTGACGGAGCTGATTGCCGAACATTTTCAACTGCCTGCTGATGAAGCCGCCTTACTCATGCTGCACGGCCGCATCAGCAACAACGCCTACGATGCCGTGGGCGACACCATTGATGTGCTCACCAAGCGCGGACGCGTGGTAAACGTAGCCGAGGCCTCGGACCTACCCAATATCCGCGCCCTCAGCCAACGGGTGGAAAAACACTACCTCTGCTACCCCAAGGAGATTATGTAGTGACTTACAGCTAGTTGCTGAGCTTGAAGCTAACTAGGTCACTCTCACAGTAGAAAAAGGGATATTTCTCTAATTTTGCCCCCCTATGGAATTTACGGTAAGTCAGGTGGCGGAAGTGCTGCGCGGCACAACAGAAGGAGATGCCACGCAAAAGATTGATCGGCTGGCGAAGATCGAAGAAGCCCAGCCGGGTTCGCTCTCTTTTCTGGCCAACGCCAAGTACGAGCCGCACCTGTATACCACGGGCGCGTCGGCCGTGATTGTGAGCCGGGACCTGGTGCTGCGCCAGCCCGTTACCGCCGCCCTCATCCGCGTCGATGACCCCTATTCCAGCTTTACTACCCTCCTGGAATTCTACCAGCAGGCCACCCGCACCGGCCGCCGGGGCGTGGAGGAGCCGGCCTTTTTGGGCGCGGGCTCGGAGGTAGGCGAAGGCCACTACCGCGGCGCCTTCTCCTACGTAGGCGAGGGCTGCAAAATCGGGCGCGACGTACTGATTTTCCCTCACGCCTACCTCGGCGACCGGTGCACCATCGGCGACGGCACTATTATCTACGCCGGCGCCAAGCTCTACCCCGATACAGTAGTAGGTGCCCGCTGCGTGATTCATGCTGGCGCGGTGCTAGGCTCCGACGGCTTCGGCTTTGCGCCCCAGCCCGATGGCTCCTACCGCCCCATTCCGCAGATTGGCAACGTGGTGCTGGAAGACAACGTGAGCATTGGAGCCAATACCACGATTGACTGCGCTACCATGGGTTCCACTATCATTCGAGAGGGTGCCAAAATTGACAACCTGGTGCAGCTGGCGCACAATGTAGAGGTAGGCCGGCACACGGTTATTGCGTCACAAACGGGCGTGTCGGGTTCTACTAAAATCGGTGATTTCTGCGTGCTGGCGGGCCAAACAGGCATTGCCGGGCACCTTACGTTGGCCAACCATACCACGGTTACGGCGCAGTCGGGGGTAGGCAAGTCTATCAAGGAAGAAGGGGTCTTCTTACAAGGTGCGCCTGCCTTCCATTTGCGTGACAGCTTGCGCGCCCAAGCCGTTTTCCGGCACCTGCCCGACCTGGAGCGCCGCCTGAGTGTGTTGGAACGTGCCAATCCAAAGCCGGAAAAGTCATAGCTTTGTCGCTACAGAAGCTGTTGGCTATTGGCTGTTAGCTGTTAGCCTTGGTTTTTTACCTCATACGTCACCCTTCTGAATACACCTGTACGGTATTCAGCTAACAGCTAACAGCCCGTAGCTACTAGCTTTACATGAACGACAAGCAACACACGATTAAGGCTCCAGTAACCGTGAGCGGCATTGGCCTGCACACGGGCGTGGTGGCCACCATGACCTTCTGCCCCGCTCCGGTCAACCACGGGTACAAGTTTCAGCGCATCGATTTGCCTGGCCAACCGCTCGTAGATGCCGATGTAGACAATGTGGTAGACCTCTCCCGTGGCACCACCATCGAGCAGAACGGTGCCCGCGTGAATACTGTGGAGCATACGCTGGCGGCCCTGGTAGGCCTGCAAATCGACAACGTGCTTATCCAGCTCAGCGGCCCCGAGCCGCCCATCATGGATGGCTCGTCGTACGAGTTCATCAAGCCGTTGCAGGAGGTAGGGCTGGAAGAGCAGAATGCCTTGCGCAATTACTTCGAGATTCCCGACGAAATCCGCTACCAGGACAACCCCCGCGGTGTAGAAATTGCCGCCCTACCCCTCGACAACTATCGTCTCACGGTGATGGTGGACTACAACTCGCCGGTGCTGGGCTCGCAACACGCCTCCCTTACAGAGATGTCGCAGTTTGCCACTGAAATTGCTTCGTCGCGGACGTTTTGCTTCCTGCACGAGCTGGAAGCACTTTACAAGCAGAACCTCATCAAAGGTGGCGACCTGAGCAACGCCATTGTGGTGGTAGACCGCGTGGTGAGCGAAGATGAGTTGAGCGAGCTAGCCGAGATGCTGGGCAAGCCCAAAGTGGCCGTGAAGAAGGAAGGCATCCTCAACAATGTGGACCTGCGCCACAAAAATGAGCCCGCCCGCCACAAGCTCCTAGACCTCATTGGCGACCTGGCCCTGGTAGGCCGCCCGCTGAAAGGGCAGATTCTGGCCGCCCGGCCCGGCCACGCCGCCAACGTAGCGTTTGCCAAGCGCATCAAAAAGAAGATGCTGGAGGTAGACTCCTCGCCGGTGCCGCACTACGACCCTGCCCGCGTGCCGGTAATGGACATCAACCAGATTTCGGCCATCCTACCCCACCGCTACCCCTTCCTGCTCATCGACAAAATCATTCACTTGGATGCCACCACGGTAACCGGCGTGAAAAACGTGACGATGAACGAGCCATTTTTCCCCGGTCACTTCCCCGGCAACCCCGTGATGCCCGGCGTATTACAGATCGAGGCAATGGCCCAAACCGGCGGTATTCTGGTACTTAACACCGTACCCGACCCCGAAAACTACTGGACGTACTTCCTCGGCATCGACACCTGCCGCTTCCGCCGCATGGTGAAGCCCGGCGACACCATTATCTTTAAGTGCCAGCTGCTGGCCCCCATCAAACGGGGTATTGCCAAGATGAGCGGCAAGGCTTTTGTGAACGGGAAAGTGGTGATGGAGGCCGAAATGAGTGCCAGCATCGTGAAGAAAAGTTAATTAAGAATTAAAAGTTAAAAATTAAAAGATGGCTCCGGAGCGTTAGCTGCTCTCGCCATTCTTGTCAATTCTTAATTTTTAATTATTAATTTTTAATTGAAAGAAAGCATGAACCAGCCGTTTGCCTATATCCACCCCGAAGCAAAAATTGCCCATAACGTAGTGGTAGAGCCATTCTCCACTATTTATCAGGACGTTGAAATCGGGGAGGGTACCTGGATTGGTCCGAACGTGACCATTATGCCGGGCGCCCGGATTGGCAAGAACTGTAAGATTTTCCCCGGCGCCGTCATTTCCGCCGTACCGCAGGATCTAAAATTCGCGGGCGAAAAAACCACGGCCCACATCGGCGACAACACCGTGCTTCGGGAGTGTGTGACGGTGAACCGCGGCACTGTGGACAAAATGCGCACCGTAGTAGGTAGCAACTGTTTGCTGCAAGCCTACGTCCACGTAGCCCACGATTGCACCATCGGCGACAACTGTGTCATTTCCAACGCCGTGCAGATTGCTGGGCACGTTACTATTGGTGATTGGGCTATTTTAGGTGGCACTTCTGCAGTGCATCAATTCGTGCAAGTTGGCCAGCACGCCTTTATCGGTGGTGGCTCCTTAGTGCGAAAAGACGTTCCACCATTTATCAAGGCCGGACGCGAGCCGCTCACCTACGCGGGCGTTAATTCGGTCGGGCTGCGGCGCCGGGGTTTTTCCGAAGCTGCTATTTTGCAGGTACAACAGTGCTACCGCTTGTTATTCATGAGCGGGCTAAATACCAGTGATGCTCTTGATAAGATTGAGTTGGAAATACTGCCGAGCCCCGAGCGTGATGAGGTAATCAACTTTATCCGTACCTCTGGTCGGGGTATTGTCAAAGGCTTCTCGCGCAGCGCCGACAGTGCAGATTGAGGTCCATGGCTTAAGTAAGCGCTACTTGCGCGAGTGGATTTTCCGGGACCTGACCCACACGTTTCAGCCGGGGTCGGCCACGGCCATTCTGGGCCCGAACGGCTCGGGCAAAAGCACGCTGCTCAACACGTTGTCGGGGCAGCTCCTGCCTAGCCAGGGCATGCTGACTTACTCCTGGCAAGGCAAACCGGTAGCCGTAGACGATGTGCCACGCCTGCTGGCGTACTGCGCGCCCTACCTGGAAGTAGTAGAAGAGCTAACGCTCACGGAGCTGCTGCACTTTCACACCCGCTTTAAGCCTCTGCGCCCCGGCCTCACGCCCCAAAAGCTGATTGAGTTGATGTACCTCGAAAACTCGCGTCATAAACTGGTGCGCGACTTTTCCTCAGGCATGAAGCAACGCTTGAAGCTAGCCCTAGCCCTCTACGCCGACGCCCCCCTACTCCTGCTCGACGAGCCGACGACCAACCTCGATCGGGCCGGCGTGGCGTGGTATTTGGAGCACGCCCACGCCACCATTGCCGAGCGCACGGTGCTGGTCAGCTCCAACGTGCCGGAGGAATACGAATTCTGCCCGAACCACCTCAACGTCACGGATTTTGGAGCGCGGGCAGCCCGCTGATTATGGCTGGTAGCGCGTATATTTGGTTATAACCTATTTAGATATGTCAGCCCAACCAAAACCATATATCACACCCGAGGAGTACTTAGCCGCTGAGCGCGCTGCCCATCGTGATATAGCTGGTAAGCACGAATACTTTCAGGGAGAAGTATATGCCATGGGCGGCGCTAGCCGGCAACATAACTTATTGGTAACCAACTTGATTGTGGGACTAGATACGCGTATTGGTGATGCCTGCAACGTGTATCCTAGCGATATGCGTGTACATGTAGCCAGCAATGGTTTATATACTTACCCGGATGTAGTGGTAGCGTGTGGAGACGAAGAGTTTCTGCCGGACGCCTACCTGGATACACTGTTGAATCCGGTTGTGCTGGTTGAGGTTTCTTCCCGCTCCACAGCACAATATGATCAGGAAGGCAAGTTTCTTCTGTATCGCAACATTTCCAGCCTGCGGCACTATTTGCTGGTTGATAGCCAACGTGTACGCATACTCTGCATCACGCGACTGGAGGCCGATACGTGGAACTTTCGCGAGTATACTCAGCTGACTGATCAAGTAGTATTATCCGCTTTGGAAGTGGAAATTCCTGTCAGCGAAATCTACCGAAAAGTACCTTTGCCGGCTGCTAATGGCGCTTTGTAAGATTCTCTTTACCTTTCGCCCAAACTTCTAAATGCCCTCGCCGTATCTTCGCCCTTGGGCAGCGGCGCAACGAAGCTGCTTTATTTTTTTCACCTCTTTTCGCCCCTTACCACGGCTATGAGAACGTACGACGACTTCGACGACGACAACCTCGACGATGACGACGAGCTTGACAATTTTGCTAAAGCCGGCGGCAGCAAAACCCGCGGCAGCGCTGAGGATAAGCTCTCAGCCAAATACTCCGACTACCTGATGTGGCGCGATACCGGCTCCTCGCACGACGAGGCCCTGGACCTAGCCAGTATGACGGAGGAAGAATACGCCACGGCAGAGGCTGCCGATGATTCCAGCGACAGCAGCGGCTTCGGCAGCTTCGATGACGATCTGGATGATGAGGATGACCTGGATGATGACGACACCTACAGCAGCCGAAGCAGCAAGCGCGGCGGCAAAGGCCGTTACGACGATGATGATTACTAATGTGCTGATTTTTTGATGTACTGGTGTGCTGATTTTCTGCACATTTAGCACGCAACAAATACAAGAAAAGAAGGCCCGTGCTTATGCAAGCACGGGCCTTCTTTCTTGTATTTCCATCAACAATCAGCACATCAACTCTTGCCAAATACACGCTTCAGCAGCTCCGTAGTACGGGCTACGGGGTTTTCACGGATATTGGCTTCTTCCTGCGCTACCAGTGTAAACAGGCCGTCGATGGCTTTGCCGGTGGCGTACTGGTTAAGGTCAGTTTGTACGGGCGTCACCAATGGGATTCTGTTGTAGCGGGTGGTAAGGGCCGTGTAGTAGCGCGTGGCGTTCACTTTATCCAACGACTGCTGGATGATGGGCTGGAAAGCCGTAGTGAGTTGGGTGGTAGTGGTGCGCTTGAGGTACTGGGTAGCGGCGTCTTTCTGGCCAGTCAGGATACCCCACACATCTTTGAACGTCAGGCTTTTGATGGCAGCCAAGAAGATAGGTTTGGCGCTCTTGGCCGCGTCTTCGGCCCCACGGTTCAACGATAGCTCAAACTGTTCTACCTGGCTACCCAACCCAATAGTGCGCAACGTGTTGGCTACGCGCTGTGCATCGGGAGGAAAAGGAATCCGAATGAGCTTGTTAAGGTAGAAGCCGTCCGTTTGAGAAGCCTGATCGGTGCCTTTGCTGATGCCCTGGATCAGGGCTTGTTTCAACCCTTCCGCCGCCTCAGTCTGACTTACGGAGCCGGTGGTAGAGGTAGTGGTGGTCTTCTTGGTAGTAGGCAATTTGATACCGCCAATTTTGGGCAGTTGGAATATCTGGGCCGAGGCCATCGTATTCAGGCCCAACAGCAAACCAGCAAGAAGAAAGGAGGAGCGAAGATTTTTCATAACTCAAAGCAGCGTTTCACAGTTAGTGGAAGCGAATCTTTTCTTGAAAAGACACAAACCGGACCAAAAACCTTCGCCCCTCTCCCTTCCCACGCTATGCAACAGGTACCTAATGCGGAAATCATAACCATCGGCGACGAGCTGCTCTACGGCCAGGTTATCGACACAAACTCGGCCTTTATGGGGCAGGAGTTGGGCAAGCTCGGCATCCGGGTACGGCAGATTTCCAGCGTATCGGACCGGGGCGCCGAGATTGTGCAGGCCCTGGACGCCGCCCGCGAACGGGCCGACGTTATCCTACTCACGGGTGGCCTCGGCCCCACTAAGGACGACCTCACCAAGCACGTGCTCACCGAGTATTTCCGCTCGGAGCTGGTGCTACATGAGCCTACCTTGCAACACGTAGAGGCCATCTTTGCCCGCTACAACCGGCCCATGCTGGAGGTCAACCGGCAGCAGGCCTACGTACCGCGCGTGTGCCAGGTGGTGCCTAACCCCATGGGCACGGCGCCGGGCATGTGGTTTGAGGACCGGGGCACGGTGTTCGTATCGATGCCGGGCGTGCCGTTTGAGATGAAGCGCATGATGACCGACACGGTGCTACCGCGCTTGCAAGAGCACTTTCATACGGCGCCCATCGAGCACGTGGTGGTGCAGACGGTAGGGCTGGGTGAGTCGTTCCTAGCGCAGCAGATTGCCGATTGGGAGGACGCCCTACCCCCCAACGTGAAGCTGGCCTATCTCCCTTCACTTGGGGCTGTACGCCTGCGCCTCACCGGCACCGACGACGGCCAGCCCGACCTGCGCGGCCGCATGCTAGCCCTACTCCCTGCGCTGCGTGAACAGCTGGGCACGCATATTTTTGCCGAAGGCGAAGTGAAGCTGGAAGAAGCCGTAGGCCAACTGCTGCGGGAGCGAGGGCTTACGGTAGGCACCGCCGAGAGCTGCACCGGCGGCTACATCGCCCAGCGCCTTAGCAGCGTGCCGGGTAGCTCGGCTTATTTTCAGGGTAGCATCGTGGCGTATCACAACGATATTAAGATGAAAGAATTAGGCGTAAAGCCTGAAACCCTGGAAGCCTACGGCGCCGTGAGCGAGGCCACTGCCCGCGAAATGGCCGAAGGTCTCCGTCAGCACTTGGGCGTAGATGTGGCGGTAGCTGCTAGTGGCATTGCCGGCCCCGGTGGCGGCACGCCCGAAAAGCCGGTGGGCACCATCTGCATTGCGTACGCCGACGCTCATCAAACCGTTAGCCGCCAGCTTAGCTTCGACCGGGGCCGGCAACTCAACATCGAGTATACCTCCACCGCCGTTTTGAATCTGCTGCGTTTAAGCTTGCCACCGATAGTGTAAGGGCGGCTTGCTCGCTCAGCCGCTCCTTACCTATTGCGTGCAGCCTAGCTGCTTTCTGCTACCTTTGCGGCACCAATCCTCCCCCACCCTTAACTTCTCTATACCTCCCGCAACCTATGGCACGAGTGGAAATGACGATGCCCAAAATGGGCGAATCCATTATGGAAGGCACCGTTCTGAAATGGCTGAAGCAAGTAGGCGACACTATTGAGCAGGACGAATCGGTGCTGGAAGTAGCTACCGATAAGGTAGATACGGAGGTACCCGCCCTTCATGCCGGCGTGCTGCAAGAAATTTTGGTACAGGAAGGCGACGTGGTACCAGTGGGTGCGCCCATTGCTATTGTCGAAACCGATGCTGCTGGCGCTAGTGCTAGCGCTCCTGCCGCTGCGGCAGAAGCTACGCCGCAGGCTTCTGCGCCCGATACATCTGACGACGAGGAGGAAGCTGCTGCTACGGTGCCGCACGTGCCCCATGCTACGCCCCCAGCTTCTAGCGTAGCTTCGCCAGCCGCGGGCCGTTTCTACTCGCCTCTGGTGCTCAGCATTGCCCGCGAAGAAGGCATTTCTCTGGCTGACCTAGAGCAACTGCCCGGCACCGGCGCCGAGGGCCGCGTGACCAAGAAGGACATTCTGGACTACGTAGCCGACGGTAAGAAGCCGCTAGCTCAGCCGCAAGCCGCGCCGGCCCCTACCCCTGCTCCAGCATCTCAGGCAGAAACCCCTGCGGCTCCCGCAGCCCAGCCTGAGGCAAAAGCTACTGCTGCACCGAAATCCGCTGCTACCACGGAATCGAAATCCAAGCCAGAAGAGCAGAAAGCCAAACCGGCTCCATCGGTGAGCGGCAACGACGAGCTGGTGGAAATGGACCGCATGCGCAAGATGATTGCGCAGCGCATGATCGACTCGAAGCGAATTTCTCCGCACGTTACCTCCTTTGTGGAGGCCGATGTGACGGAATTGGTGAACTGGCGCAACCAGCACAAAGACGCGTATAAGAAGCGCACCGGCGAAAACCTCACGTTCACGCCGCTGTTCATTCAGGCCATTGCCCGCGCTATACAGGACCTGCCGAACATCAACGTATCGGTGGAGGGCGACTACATCATCAAGAAGCGCGACATCAACATTGGTGTGGCCGTGGCCCTACCCTCCGGCAACCTGATTGTGCCCGTGATTCACAACGCCGACCAACTGAACCTAAACGGCCTGAGCAAGCGCGTGAACGACCTTGCCAACCGTGCCCGCCAGAATAAACTGAAGCCCGAAGATCTGGAAGGCGGTACCTATACCGTCAGTAACGTGGGCTCATTCGGCAACGTGATGGGTACGCCCATTATCATGCAGCCGCAAGTGGCCATTATGGCCGTGGGCGCTATCAAGAAGAAGCCGGCCGTGATTGAAACCCCGCAGGGCGACTTAATTGGCATCCGCCACTTCATGTTCCTCTCGCACAGCTACGACCACCGCGTGGTGGATGGTTCGCTGGGCGGTATGTTCGTGCGCAAGGTAGCCGATTACCTGGAGCAGTTCGACCCCAATACTACCATCTAGCGCCGTATCTTCGCGCACTGGTTTCGCATAAGCCCATCCAGCCGGATGGGCTTATCTTTTTGCTTATTTATCCTGATGAAAAACTACGTTTTCCTGGCTGCTTTGCTTATCGCGCTGGGCCTGATTCTCTACCTATTCCGCCAGCTCACGGCCACCGAAGAAGCCTTGAAACTGGCCGAAAAGCGCTTTGCTGACTGCGAGCAAGTCACGTTTCAACTGCAAATGCAGAACCGTGGTGTTGCGCCCCGCGGCCGGCAAGATATCACGCGAGACACGTTACAGTAAGGTAATTGTAAATAAAACAGCCGTGTCATCCTGAGCTTGCGAAGGACCTTATTACGCCAGAATGGTCATCATAGCAATGACTCGTTCTCACGTGATAAGGTCCTTCGCAAGCTCAGGATGACACGGCTGTTTTTACTCCAACCAACCTACGCCCGCATGCCCAGCACCAGC
>NZ_JAHWGL010000028.1 GCF_019334315.1 Hymenobacter profundi | reverse complement strand
CAACTGGCATAAGGTCCTTCGACACTGGCTTGATGCGCCACATGCTCAGGATGACAAACTTTTTTATTCTATGTAACAGGCAAACGTTACTTCCCTGCAAACGCCTTGGCGTCGCTTTCGGAAATGGTATCGTCGCTCATAATCACGAGGCGCTCTACCACGTTGCGCAGTTCGCGGATATTGCCGCGCCAATCGAGGTTTTGCAGGTATTTCATGGCGGCGGGGTCTACCTTCTTGGGCTTGTTGCCATAGTCGCCGGCAATATCGGCCAGGAACTTGGTAATGAGGGCCGGAATATCCTCGCGCCGGTCGTTGAGCGGCGGCACCTGAATGAGGATAACTGAGAGGCGGTGGTACAAGTCTTCGCGGAAGTTGCGGTCGGCAATTTCCTGCAACAGGTTCTTGTTGGTAGCGGCCAGCACGCGCACGTTCACCGAGATTTCCTTCTCGCCGCCTACCCGGGTAATCTTGTTTTCCTGCAAAGCCCGCAGCACCTTGGCCTGCGCCGAGAGACTCATATCCCCGATTTCGTCCAGAAACAAGGTGCCGCCATCGGCTTGCTCAAACTTGCCGATGCGCTGCTTTACAGCTGAGGTAAATGATCCTTTTTCGTGACCAAATAGCTCACTTTCAATGAGTTCTGATGGAATGGCAGCGCAGTTTACCTCAATCATAGGGCCGTTGTTACGGCTGCTCAGCTCGTGCAGTTGGCGGGCCACCATCTCCTTGCCGGCGCCGTTGGGGCCGGTGATGAGCACGCGAGCATCGGTAGGGGCTACCTTCTCGATGGCTTTGCGCACCACCTCTAAGGCCGGCGAGGTGCCTACCATCTGCGAGTTCTTGGCAACCTTCTTCTTCAGCGTCTTGGTTTCGGCTACCAGCTTGGTGCGGTCTAGAGCGTTGCGCACGGTGATGAGCAAGCGGTTAAGATCTGGTGGCTTTTGCAGGAAATCGTAGGCGCCTTTTTTGGTGGCATCCACAGCCGTGTCGATGTTGCCGTGGGCCGAAATCATGATGAAGGCCGCGTCGGGCGCCACAATTTGGGCGCGCTCCAGCACCTCAATGCCATCCATCTTGGGCATTTTGATGTCGCAGAGCACGACGTCGTACTTATCTTTAATAAGCATGTCGAGGCCAGTGGGGCCATCTTCGGCTTGGTCGACTTTGTAGCTTTCGTATTCCAAAATCTCTTTCAGAGTATTCCGAATAGCTTTTTCGTCGTCGATGATGAGAATACGGGGCATGAAATAAATAGAGAAAGCGAGAGGTGCGTAATAGAGCGAAGGTAGCAAAAAGCCATGGGCAGCCGCACAACAAGTGAATGACGCCCTGATACCTGTGCTGGTAGGCTACCCAGCGCAAGAGCTAAAATGTATATACGAACGCTAAAGCAATGCTAGTTTGCATAGGAACTCATATAATAAACAATGAGTTTGCCCGGTAGTTTCTACAGGCACATCCGTACTAGGGTGGTCCTACCGTATCGACAAAAGCAACCGTCGGCAGTCGGCCGCGTTATTTGCCAGAATCACTACGCTTTCCTCCATGAAAAACACCCTGACTCGTTTTTTACTACCTGCTACGGCCGTAGCAGGTAGCCTTGCGCTGTATGCGCTAACTCCCCCGGCCCGGGTAGTGCCCGATGCCGATAACGCCGGCCTGAAGCTGCCAGCTGGCTTCGGTGCGCTGGTAGCCGCCGAAACCGGGGGGCGTGCCCGCCACCTCACCGTAACGCCCCAAGGCGTGGTATATGTGAAGCTGAGCCGGGTGAAAGATGGCAAAGGCATCCTGACACTACACCCCACCAGCACCGGCAAAGCCACCATTGCGGGCGGTTTTGGCGGCTACGGTGGTACGGGTATGTACAACAAGGATGGCTACCTCTACGCTTCGTCTGATGAGGATGTGTACCGTTACAAGCTCGACAGCAAAGGCGAAGTAACGAATCCTACCCAGCCAGAGAAGATTATAACAGGCCTGATTAACCGCAAGCAGCACGAAAGCAAATCGGTGGTGCTCGACAACAGCGGCAACATCTACGTGAACGTGGGCGCCTACTCCAACTCCTGCCAGGAGCGCGACCGGCGCCCTGGCTCCCTGGGCATGCCCAACTGCCCCGTGCTGGACTCGGCCGGTGGTATCTGGCAGTTCAAGGCTAACAAGCTGAATCAGAAGTACGGTGACGGCATGCGCTACGCTACGGGCCTGCGCAACGTGGTAGGGTTGGACTGGAATCAGCAAGGCAATAAGCTGTTTGTGATGCAGCACGGCCGCGACCAGTTGCACACGCTGTTTCCGGATAAGTACACCGAGAAAGAATCGGCGCAGTTTCCGGCGGAGTGTATGTATGCTCTCGATAAAGGTGATAACGCGGGCTGGCCCTACATCTACTACAACCAAGAGATAAACAAGAAGATGATGGCGCCCGAGTACGGCGGCGACGGCAAGAAAACCGTGGACGATAAGTACATCGACCCGGCGGCGGCCTACCCCGCCCACATGGCGCCCAATGGCCTGCTGTTCTACACCGGCTCCATGTTTCCGGAGAAGTATAAGAACGGTGCGTTCATTGCCTTCCACGGTTCCTGGAACCGCGCTCCTGAACCCCAGAAGGGCTATTTCGTAGTATTCCAGCCCTTCAAAAATGGCAAGCCCAGCGGCAACTGGGAAGTATTTGCCGACAACTTTGCCGGCTCGCCCGAGAAAGCGGCCTCTGGTCGCGCCGACCACCGCCCCTGTGGCCTGGCCCAGGGTCCCGACGGCTCGCTTTACGTCTCCGACGACGTGAAGGGCACTATTTACCGTATCGTTTACAACAAAAAATAATGAAGTCCCCTTTCCTAATTGCTGCCTTTGCGCTGCTTTCCCTACCTACCCTGGCGCAAAAAAAGCCAGCAACGCCTACCCAAAAGCCGGCCGCATCAGCCATTTCGGGGGCAGTATTGGCTTCGGGCAAGAAGGTATACACGCAAAACTGCCTGACCTGCCACATGGCCGACGGTGGAGGCGTGCAGAACATGAACCCGCCTCTTAGCAAGACGAGCTACGTATTGGGCGATAAAAACCGCCTCATCAACATCCTGCTCAATGGCATGGAGGATCAAGACATTGACGGCGAATCCTACCAGAACGTAATGCCCGCCCACGACTTCCTCACCGACCAGCAAATTGCCGACGTACTTACCTACGTGCGCAACAGCTTTGGCAACAAAGCTAGCGCCGTGCAAGCCGGAGAAGTGAAGACTGCCCGCGCTGCGAAGAAAAAGTAGGGGCTTAGCCTCTGTTCTTCTCCTTTTTTAAGAGCAAAAAAGGCCGCTGCAACAGATGTTGCAGCGGCCTTTTTGTTGCTGGTAATGAGTCTGTAAGCCGGGTTTTGTACGCGTTGCCGCGCCTCCACCATTTATCTAGGCCAGTCCTCGCGGAAAGGCTCCATCAACCTACCCACGGACGCCGGACGAGCCGCCCGGTGCCCCAGCCCGAAGGCTGGAGCGTATCCGCTTATTTGGTCTTTCAACCCCTGAGGTTTACCCAGCCGACACGGTCACCCGGCCGCTGGTGCGCTCTTACCGCACCTTTTCACCCTTACCTTTTTTTGAGCTATTGGCTGATGGCTATTAGCTGTTAGCTTTTCTACAACGAGAGCTAACAGCTAGCAACTACTAGCTAACAGCCAAAGAACGGCGGTAATTTTCTGTGGCACTGGCTGTCCGAAGTTGCTTTACGCTTCTCCGTCCTTCCCGTTAGGAAGCAGGGTGCTCTGCGTTGCCCGGACTTTCCTCGTCGCCCAAGGGCGCCGCGGTGGAGCGACTCATTACAGAAGCAAAGGTAGTGCAATGAGAAATACTAGGGCAATAGGCTTGCAAAAATCCATGTTGAACAAAGCCGTTTTCTAATATATAGCCTAAATTATTTTTTACTATTTTAATATGAAAAAATTAATAAAAGGGCTAGTTTGATGAGCCAATTATATCCGTAATCGATTTCTGATTATAGAATACTTGGCAATTAGATCTTTTCAAACACTCTTTCTCTCCTTTCTAAATCTTAGTAGCATGCAGAAAAAAGTACATCACCTGCGCCTCTCCTCCTGGGCTGTAGTAGCTGCTGTAGCGGCTGGCTCGGCTGCCCTCACTTCCTGCTCCGACGAAATGGCCATGCCATCGGAACCAGTTGTAGCCACTGTAACAAACGACGCTAAATCGGCCGACGAGGATATAGCCGGTCAATACATTGTGGTGTTGAAGGACGCCGCCGTTGCTACCACTTCAGCCGATAACTATGAGGGGAAAGTGAAAAAAGTGAAAGCCAAGGCATATGGTCTGCTGAAAGTGCACGGGTTGAGCGAGCAAGCTGTGGGCCATGCCTACGGGCACGTGCTGAAAGGCTTTTCGGCTAAGCTATCGGCTGCTGAAGCTGCGAAATTGCGCATGGATGCCAGCGTGGCCTATATAGAGCAGGATAAAATTATTTCGCTGGGCAAGCCAGCGGCTGGCGGTGGCACTACTTCTCCTTCTCAAACTATACCCTACGGCATTGCGCGGGTAGGCTACGGCGACGGCAGCGGTAAAACAGCCTGGGTAATTGATACCGGCATTGACCTGGACCATCCCGACTTGAGCGTAGACGCCACGCGTAGCCGCTCGTTCCTGACCAGTGGTAAGGGCTATACTTCGCCCGATGATGGCAACGGCCACGGCACGCACGTAGCGGGCACTATTGCGGCCCTCAACAATAGCATCGGCGTGGTAGGGGTAGCCGCAGGCGCCTCGGTAGTGGCAGTGCGCGTGCTCGACTCGCGTGGTAGCGGCTCCAACTCCGGCGTTATTGCAGGCGTTGACTACGTAGGCGCCAACGGCAAAGCCGGCGATGTGGCCAATATGAGCCTGGGCGGCGGCGTATCGCAGGCCCTCGACGATGCTGTGCTACGTGCCTCTCAAGGCGGCGTGCTGTTTGCTCTGGCCGCCGGCAACGAAACCGACAATGCCAACAACCACTCGCCAGCCCGCGTGAATGGGGCCAACATCTTCACCATCTCCGCTATGAACAGCTCCGATAGCTGGGCGTCGTTCTCCAACTACGGCAACCCACCGGTGGACTACTGCATGCCAGGCGTAAACATCCAGTCTACCTGGATGGGCGGCGGCTACAACACCATCAGCGGCACTTCTATGGCTACCCCGCACATGGCTGGCGTGCTACTTATGAAGGGTAAGAGCTTTACAACCAGTGGCGCTGTAAAGAACGACCCCGACGGCAACGCCGACCCGATTGCGCATTTATAAGAGGAGTATTTCTTTGAAGAAGAAAGGCCACCGCAACAGAAGTTGCGGTGGCCTTTTCAATGGTATGGCTTCAAACCCAAAAGGACGTGTATACTCATACTTTCAGGCATTAGGAAATAATAAGTCAGTATGAAGGGGAAGACTACGCTCACCGCTAAAAATAGTGAATGTGCTATGATGAAATTATTGTCTCTTGGTTCCTCAGTTTTAGAGCTCAGTAGAATTTCGCCTAAAGCACATGGGACAAAAATTGAAAAGATCATATAGATAAACGGTGGACCGAAAGCATATATGCTGTAGGTAGTACTCCACATTGCTAACGGCCAAATTACTAGCGCAATAGCCAGAAAAATTCCTGCAATTTTGACTTTCAGGCTTATCTGAGAAGAGGCAATAACTATTGCTACTGCTGCTCGGCACCAAGCAGCAGTAGCTAGTAGCAACACAAGCATTATTAAGATACCCATAGATTAGTTACCTACCCTCCCACACATTATCCTTCGGGAAGCTATCCGGCACATACGTGCTGCCTAACACTATGCGCTTGGCCGTTTTGGTGGTTGAGATGTCCAATACAACAGAGGTATTGCCGGATTGCCACGCGGCCACGGAGCGGTGCAGTTTGGTGGTGGTGCCGTCCGTGAAGGTCACCGTGAGGTCTACTGGGACGGGTTTGGTGCCTTTGGCCGCTACCGTTACCTGGTAGCCGGTGGCTTGCTTGGTCACGGTTTGGATGGCCAAATCGGGGTAGCCCAGGTCGAAGAACCACCGCTGCCAGAACCAGTTCATATTTTGGCCCGCACCGGCGTTCATCGAGTTGAAGAAGTCGTAGGGCATGGGGTGCTTGCCGTGCCAGTTGCGGATATAGGTGTGCAGGGCTTTCGTGAACAACTCATCGCCGAGCATATCCTTCACGTAGAGGTAGCCCAGGCCGGGTTTGGGGTAGGAGTTGAGGTAAAACGGCGTACCTGTCTGCTGCGTGGTGAGCGTGACGATGGGCATATCCTGCTCGGTGTGGGCAAAGCGGGCGTAAGGCATCACGCCGTACTCATCTACCAGCTTAGGGTCGATGAGGGGCGAGATAATCCACTCGCCAATGGTGGCCCAGCCCTCGTCCATCCAACCGTACTTGGTTTCGTTGATGCCCATGTAGAACGGGAACATCGTGTGAAAAATCTCGTGGTCGGTGAGGGTGATGGCGTCCTCGCGGGTTTTGGTGGGGTTGTCGTTCACCATCATCGGGTACTCCATCTGGTCGAGGCCGTCGAATACGGTTTCGTGGGAGTAGGGGAAGGGCCACTTCGGGAAGGTGTAGCTCATGGCCTCCACCGTGCGGCGGGCAAAATGCACCACTTCTTCAAAATCCTTGTGCTTGGGATTGTAGGCCGCATCTACGCGGGTACGGCGCTTGGTGGCGGGGTCTACCATCAAGCTGCTGGCCTGCCAGGCGTAGTGGTCGGAAGTAGCAAACACGAAATCCACGACATCCTGCGCCTCAAAGTGCCAGGTGTTCTGCGCGTTATTTGTCGTGATGTTCTTGCGCTTGGCCTCTGCGGCGCTGATAATTGTGATAACGTCGTCCTTTTTCTCCGCGTCTTGTAGGCGCTGGGCGTACTTCTTTTGCAGTACCTGCGGAGCATTGGTGAGCGTGCCGGTGGCCCACACCACAAAATCCTTGGGCACGGTGATATCTGCTTTGAAGTTGCAGAAGTCGTTGTATAACTCCGCCGAGCCGGTGTAAGGAATACGGTTCCAGCCGTCGATGTCATCGTACACGGCAATGCGCGGGAAGAAGTAGGCCACAAAGTCAGCCCCCGGCTCTACCTCGCCGGTTCGTTGGTGCGAACCTTTATTGAGGGTGTAGGAGTAGGCCACGGTTACTCGGGCTGTCTGCTTGGGGCCAATGGCCTTGGGCACGGAAACCGTCATGTTGGTGGCATCTATGCGGCGCACGCTTTCATCGGTGGCTTGGCCGTTGATGGTCAGTTGCTCAATCTGCACACCGTCGGTGAGGTCGGCGGCAGCGAAGCGGGTGTCGCGGGGGGCGCCCTTTTGGTAGATGTTGGGGTAGAGCTTGAACACCAACTGCCGCAGCGAATCGGGGCTATTGTTCTGGTAGGCAATATCCACGGTGCCTTTCAGCAAGCGGGTAGCCGGATTGAAATTAACCTTAATGGTATAATCGGCCGTGTTTTGCCAGTAGTTGGGACCGGGCAGGCCGTTTTCGGCGTGGGTGCCAGCGGCATAGGTGGCCGCCAGGTTGCGTGGGATGGGTAGGGGCTGTTGCGCTTGCGCAGCAAAGGAACCAAGCGCCAGCAGAGAAGCGAGAGAAAGGGTGCGAAACATGGCGCAAAGTACGCAATAAGCGAGCCTGGCTTTCTATAAAGCCTTATGCGTACCAAAGCGCAAAAAACTCGTCTGTCATCCTGAGCTTGCGAAGGACCTTCTCACGCGAGAACGACTGACGTAATAACGTCCTGTTCTATCGTGAGAAGGTCCTTCGCAAGCTCAGGATGACAGACGAATTCTTATTAAGCTAGCAGTTGCTGCTTACTTCAGCCGCACCAGCGTAGCGCCGTAGCCGAACTTCTCCTTGCGGGCATCCTCAAAGAACTTGATGTCTTTGTTGCGGCTCAGTTGCTTGTGAATCTCCTTGCGCAGCGTGCCATTGCCAGCCCCGTGGATGAAGACGATTTCGTGCATGTTGGTAGCTAACGCCCGCGACAACGCATCCTCAAATGTATCCATCTGAAGCTTGAGCATGGCGGTGTTGCTGAGGCCCTCGGCACCCTCAGGGCGTAGGGCTTCAATGTGGAGGTCCAGCTCGTGGGGCGGAGCCACTAGGGCCTTGGCAGGCTCGGGGGTAGGCGCCACGGTGGCGGGCTTGGCGGGCGCGTCGCCGGAGAGTTGAGCCTTTAGAGTTTCGGCCAGCTTCTCGGGGGTAGGCGGCGCGAGGGGCGCGGCGGGTTTCTCGTCGAGCTGGAAGAGGTAGGCTTCTTTCTGAATAATGGGTGCCTGCTGGCGGCTCTTATAGAAGGTAGCTGCCTTGAACTGCGTGCGCTTGCTGAGCAGATCGTAGGCCGTGGTGCCGTTGAGCTGGTGGGGGAGAAGCTGCACCAGCACAGCGGGCCACTTATCGAAATCCTTCAAATGCCAGTGGCCCAACGGCTTGCTAGCAGCTTTGGAATCGAGCTTATCAGAAGCCAGGCCGCGGTAGGTGCCGTTGGGGCGCTCCTCGCCGTAGGTGTAGAGCACGTCGGCATCGGTGTTGTTGATGACGTGCACGGCCAGCAGCTCCGGCGACTGGTGCACCAGCGCCAAGTACAGACCTTTGGCAATCTTAACAGGAGGTGAGGTAGGACCGCTTCCTTTTTTAGTCGAACCTGATGCAGATGCTGCTGCGGGCTTTTCGCCGGCGGCCTGCGCAGCGCGGGCGGCCCCAGTGCTAGCGGCTTTGCGCTCATTGGCCACGGCAGCAGCCGTTTTGCCGAAGGCTTTCTGCTCTTCTGCGGCTACCACTACCACCTCCCGGCGCAGCACCGGAATCGTGAAATCGTTATCAATGGCAACTTCTACCAGCTCATTATCGAGCAGGCGGGTAACAATGCCTTCTTCGCGGCCAGTCAGCAGCCGCACTCTATCTCCTACTTGCATATCTATTATGAGGGGGTGGGTTCAATGTCAGAATACAACAAAAGTAACGGCCAAACGGTGGTAGCGTTGCTTATTAGTTGTCAGGGGTGAATTGTTAGTTGTCAGCTGTGAGTTATCAACTATCGGTTGGCGCGCATGCCCAGGGTTGAAACCCTGGGCTACGGAGGGGCTGAGGTAGTTACACCGCTCTTACAGGTCAGTCGAGAGCGCAACCCTCGGAAAAGCAGGGAGTCCACAAAATCCGCGTAATCCGAAAAATCCGAGCGAATCCGTGATTCAGACTTAATAATACAAGCCATGCAGCACCAACCCGCGCCGACTATTGTACTCCAAAGCCGGCGCGGGTAGGTGGAAGATGCTGGCTACGTAGAACACGCGGCGCAGCAGCTTGCTACGGGTAGGAATGCGGCGCAGGTCTACGTCTAACGTGAGGTAGTATTGGCGGTAGGCGCGCAGGCCCAGGGCAGCGTTGGCGTCGGCATCGTTGTATACCATTTGCTGAGCGCTGTAGCCCACTGCTGGCTGTAGCCAGCGAGGCCAGCGCGAGGCGGTGGGCATAAACGCGCCCACATCGAAGGCCAGCCAGTAGGTCTGGCCGTTGTAGTCTTTCAGCAGGCGCTCGGCGAAGGAGCGACCCAGCACGTTAGGCCGCATAGCTGCATAGCGTGTGGTATGAAACGACACTTTGGGCATGATGCGCACTTCATTCCAAGTCAGCTGCTGGCCAATCAGCCCCGCCGAGCCCAGAAAATTAGCTGCCAGATCGGTCGCCGACGCGCCATACTCGGGGTCGTGACCGTCGAGGATTTCAATGGGACTTTGCAGTAAGAATCCCACAAAGCCGCCGTACCAAATGGCTTTGCGGTCGTCGAGGCCCGCCCAGCGCAGCATGTCTACGGCGCCCCGGCTTTCGTGGAAGGCTCCCCAGAAGTGACCGGCCTTATCCATCTGCTTCCACTCTGGGAAGTCGTCAAACCAATGGAAGCTGCTTCGCTCGCCCGTGTACCAGGCTTTGCCGAGGCCGTAGGTGAGGCCAGTGTAGGTAACTACCAATCCGCCAGCCAGCAGGGGTAGGCGGCGGTTGAGATGGGCTTGTCGCGCCGAATCGGGTAGGGCAAGCGCAAGCGAGACAGATGGGGCCGACGCAGAATAAGAGAAGCCGGAAAGCTGCGGTGCCGTGTGCAACTGGGCTAGCGCTTGCGCTTGAGTAAGTTGCTGAGGTAGGAGCAGCAAGCTCCAGAGTGAAAACCAGCAGCAAAGAGAGTGAAAACAGGACATTACAGCGGCGCAAGCAGTAGCAGGCAACAAAACTACGCACAATTCGCGGGTGCAATTAGATACTGGGAAAAGACAATGCGTACCTTTGCTATGCAAACGATTACGGAGCCGAAAAACAGCGCTTTTGTACGAATCCGTAATCGTCCTGCTTTTCAAATTCCCATCTTCTCAACGTTCTGAATGAAAACAATTCGACTCTTCTGTTTACTGCTAATGGTGCTAGGTAGCGCGTCTGCCTCTTGGGCGCAGGTAGTGACGGCTACTCCTACCTTTTTCCGCGCAACGGATCAGGTAACCATCACCTTTGACGCCACCAAAGGCAACGCTGGTCTGGCCAACTACACCGGCGACGTGTACATCTATACCGGCGTCATCACCAACCTGAGCACCACGCCCAGCGACTGGAAGCACGTAAAAAACCCAAACGGTTTCGGTACGCCTATTGCAGCCGAAAAGATGACGGCGCTGGGCAACCGCCGCTATAGCATCACCTTCGTGCCCGAGGACTACTACCCCGGCCTAAAGGGCTCCGGCGAAACCGTGCGGCAATTGGCCATGGTGTTTCGTGGGACCAATGGCACGCCCGAGGGCAAAGGCGCTGGCAACACCGACATTTTCTTGGATGTATCGCAAACTACGGCCTTGCAGGCCAGTATTACGGCGCCGGCTACGAACAACAACAACCCGGTACTGGTGAGCGGCGGCTCAGTGGCCGTGACGGCTACGGCCTCGGCGGCGGCTACACTTACCCTTACCCTCAATGGTGCGCAGGTGGCGCAGCAGGCCAATACCACCACCCTCACGGCCACGGTAGCCGTTACGCAGCCCGGTATCAACACGCTGGTGCTCACGGCCACCGACGGCACTACTACCGTTACGGATCAGCGCTTGCTGCTGGTGCAGCCCACCATCACCACGGCCGCCCTACCCGCCGGCGCTAAGAAAGATGGCGTGACCTATCTGAACGGGGGCACTTCCGCCATTCTGAGCCTGACGGCGCCCAGCAAGCAAAGCGTATACGTGATTGGCGAATTCAACAACTGGCAGCCCACAGCCGCCACCCTGATGAAGCGCACCGACGCCAACGACGCCGAAAACGGCCGCTGGTGGGTGCAGATTGACGGCCTCACGCCCGGCCAGGAGTATGCCTACCAGTACTTGGTAGATGGCAGCCTGCGCATCGCCGACCCCTACACCGAAAAAGTGCTGGACCCCAACAACGACCAGTACATTCCGGCCGTTACCTACCCCAACCTGAAGGCTTACCCCACGGGTAAGACCACCGGCATTGTATCGGTGCTGTCGCCGGGCGCAGCCGAGTACACCTGGACCACGACCAACTTCCAGCGCCCGGCCCGCACCAACATGGTGATATACGAGCTGCTGGTGCGCGACTTCGTAGCCCGCCACGACTACAAAACCGTTACCGACTCGCTGGCCTACCTCCAGCGCCTGGGCGTGAACGTGTTGGAGCTGATGCCCGTCAACGAGTTTGAGGACAACGAAAGCTGGGGCTACAACCCCTCGTTCTACTTCGCACCCGACAAGTACTACGGTACCAAAAACGACCTCAAGAAGCTGGTTGATGAGTGCCACCGCCGCGGCATTGCTGTGGTGCTGGATATGGTGTTGAACCACTCCTTTGGGCAGTCGCCGATGGTGCAGCTGTATTTCGATGGCGACAAACCTGCTGCCAATAGCCCGTGGTTCAACCAGGATGCCAAGCATCCTTACAATGTTGGCTACGATTTCAACCACGAAAGCGCCTACACCAAGTATTTCACGAAGCGCGTGATGCAGTTCTGGCTGCAAGAATATCACATTGATGGCTACCGCTTTGACTTGGCCGGTGGTTTCAGTCAGGTGCAGAAAACGGAGGCCACCTATGACGCTGTGTATGACCCTACGCGCATTGCTATTTGGAAAGAGTACTACGACTACCAAATGAGCGTCGACAATACGTCGTATCCTATTCTGGAGTCATTTGCCGCCAACCAAGAAGGTAAGGAACTAGCCGACTACGGTATGATGCTGTGGGGCAATCTAAACCATGCATACAACCAAGCCACGATGGGGTATAGCGACGGCTGGGATTTCAACTGGGGCTATTATCGGCAGCGCGACTGGAACCAGCCCAACCTGATTACCTATATGGAAAGCCACGACGAAGAGCGTCTGCAATTCAAGAATGCAGCTTTCGGCAACAGCAGTGGTAGCTACAACGTGAAGGACTTGGCAACAGGGTTGAAGCGCGACGAGATGGCAGCAGCCTTTTTCTTCACTATACCTGGTCCGCGCCTGATGTGGCAGTTTGGAGAGGTAGGCTACGACTACAGCATTAACGTGTGCGCCGATGGCACGACCATCAATAACGACTGCCGCCTCAGCAACAAGCCCATCCGCTGGGACTACTACCAGCAGGCCGACCGCCGCCACCTCTATGACACCTACCGCGCCCTGATTGCACTGAAAAAGCAGCCTTTGTTCGCCGCGCTTACCTCCTTCTCGCAGGAGCTAACCGGGCAGGCCAAAGCCATTCACCTATCAAACGGCGACCTGAGCGTGACGGTGCTTGGCAACTTCGGTGTGACGGCTACCACCGTCAACCCCAAATTTCAGCAAACCGGCACCTGGTATAACTACCTCACCAGCACGCCCATGAACGTGGCTGATGCCAACGCGACCATCACGCTGCAACCCGGCGAGTATTTCGTGTATACCAGCAAGCCCATCACCAAGCCCGCCAACTCAGTGCTGCCCGTAAAAGGAGCGCAGGCTATGAGCGGCCTTAAATTGTTAGCCTCGCCTAACCCCACGGGTAGCACCGCCACGCTCTACTACGAGCTAACCAGCGCCGCGCCTACTGTATCGGTGACCGTGCAGAACATGCTGGGTGCCACCGTACGCACTGTACCCGTATCGGGCCGCCAGACCAGCGGAACCCACGAGCTGACGCTGCCCGTGGCTAACCTGGCCAATGGCATCTACTTCGTGCGCTTGCAAGCCGGAACGCAGCAGCAAACCACGCGTCTGGTGGTGCAGCACTAGGCTGATGTGATGATTGTTTTCAAACAAAAAAGGCGGCTCCAAGTGGAGCCGCCTTTTTTGTTTGAAAGTCTGTACTACTGAGCCGAGCCGAAGTATGACTGGTCAGTATACCAGCATATCAACTCAGCAAGAAATCAGCCTTATTTCTTGCTGAGGACGGTGTGGTAAGTTACCAAATCATCAATAGGGGAGCGGATGATTTTGCCGACTTCCATGTTGTGGTTTTTGGCGGCCTGCGTGAGGGCGTCGCGGAAGTTGTAGCCCACCGATCCGATGCAGTTGAAGCTGTAGTCCTGGTAGTTGGGGTAGTGCACTACCAGGTTGTCGAAGAACGTGTTGAAACCTTCCAACACGATTTCGCGACAGTAGCTCACGTTATTGTGATCGTAGGCGAACTTGGCGAAGCTAGCGAGGAAGCGGTTGGGTAGGGGCTGATTGTAGAGGCGGTCGAAGATTTCCTCGTTGTCCAGCTCGTATTGCTTCTGGAAGGCCTCTTGCAGGCCGTCGGGGAGGTAGCCGCGCATGTAGTCGCGCAGCAGACGCTTGCCAATGAACGAGCCCGAGCCCTCGTCGCCCAGGAAATAGCCCAGCGAGTCGATGTTCAGCGTCACGTCCTTACCGTCGTAGAGGGCCGTGTTGGTGCCCGTGCCCAGGATGGCAGCAAAGCCCTTTTCCAGACCCAGCAGAGCGCGGGCGGCGGCCAGCAAATCGTGTCCCACGTATACTTCCGACTGCTTGAACACATGGCGCATGGCAGCGGCTACGGTTTCCACCTTCTCTGGGGTAGAGCAACCAGCACCGTAGTAATACACCTCACTAATGGCCGGCAGGTCCAGGTTGTCGGGCAGGCTTGTTTCGAGTGACTCAATAATTCCCTGGGTGCTGATGAAGTAGGGATTGTAGCCTTCGGTATTGAAATAAATGCGCGTGCCCGCGTTGTCGATTAAGCACCAGTTGGTTTTGGTGGAGCCGCCGTCAGCGATGATGATCATGGGTAGGGTAGAAGAAAGTAAAAGAAGAAATGCGCAGCATCCTGGGGTAGAATGCATACTGTACTACGTAGCGCAGAATAGCGAAGCACGGAAAAGTTTTCGGTAGTTGAAAGCCGTTGGCCATGATGTTATTGGAAAGCAATGATATGGCGCAAGAAAAAAACTGCTGATTGGCTGAACAGACAGGTTTCGAAAGAAGGCGAAAGGGAGTGATCAACATCAGCGAAAACAACGCAATCAGCCCGGCGTTGCTGAGAGGGTGGGGAAAGAGCAAATGGTAACAAACTGCAACGCAATGGCTGGCAAGTAGGGGCGTTGGTTTTCCCGGTTAGACAAACGTTTGCGTTAACTTGCTGCTGTTTTAAAGTCGGCGGCCTGATGCGGGCACTGCTTCGCTCGCACGAGTGCCGGCTTACGCTTACATTCTCCCATTTTATCTTCCTGATGCAGAAGCTTTTTCTCTCGTTGTTCTTCTTTTTGTCTTGCTCTCTGATGGTGGCGCCGGCTGCGTGGTCGCAACAGCAGGCAGTTCCCAAGGGCGACGTATATGTTGACAAACAGGGCGTGTTGCGCTGGCAAAAGGGCAAGCAGGAGGTAGCGCTGTTCGGCGTCAACTATACCACGCCGTTTGCCTATTCCTACCGCGCCCACAGGCGCCTGGGCGTGTCGCCGGAGCAGGCCATCGAACAGGACGTATACCACCTCGCCCGGCTGGGCGTCGATGCATTTCGGGTGCACGTGTGGGACGTGGAAATCACCGATACGGTAGGCAATCTGCTGGAGAACGAGCACCTGCGCCTCCTTGATTTTCTGGTGGCCCGCCTCAAGGAGCGGGGTATTAAAATTATCCTGACGCCCATTGCCTACTGGGGCAACGGCTACCCCGAACCCGACACGGCCATGACGGGCTTCTCGTCTATTTACGACAAAGGCCAGGCCTACACCAACCCGCGCGCCATTGCTGCGCAGGAGCGTTATCTCACGCAGTTCCTCAACCACCGCAACACGTACACCAAGCAACTCAACCGCCAAGACCCCGACATCATTGCCTGCGAGGTGTGCAACGAGCCGCGCTACCACGAGCCCGCCGCGCAGGTGACGGCCTTTGCCGACCGCATGGCCGCTGCCATCCGCAACACCGGCTGCCGCAAGCCGGTGTTCTATAACATTGCCGAAAACCCACAAGTGCACGAAGCCATCCTGAATGCCAAAGTGGACGGCCTCACCTACCAGTGGTATCCCGAAGGCCTGGTGAGCGGCCACACGCTGCGCGGCAACTTCCTACCCTACGTCGATCAATACCCGATTCCCTACCGTCAGGATAAGCGCTTCACCTCAAAAGCGAAGATGGTGTACGAGTTTGAGTCGGCCGATATTTTGCAGCCTATTATGTACCCGGCCATGGCGCGCAGCTTCCGGGCCGCGGGCTTCCAGTGGGCCACGCAGTTTGCCTACGACCCCCTGGCCATTGCCTACGCTAATACCGAGTACCAAACGCACTACCTGAACCTGGCCTACACTCCCTCGAAAGCCCTGAGCCTACTAATTGCTGGGCAGGTATTTCGGCAGGTGAAGCGCGGGCAGGCTACGCCGGCCTACCCCACCGATTCTACGTTTGGGTCCTTCCGCATCAGCTACCGCGAGCAGCTCAGTGAGATGAACACGCCGGAAGCATTTTATTACACTAGTACCACGCGCACGGAGCCCCGGAAACCCGCCGCCCTCCGGCACGTGGCGGGGGTAGGGTCGTCGCCGGTAGTGCGCTACGAAGGCACGGGCGCCTACTTCCTCGATCAGCTGGCCGCCGGCGTGTGGCGCCTGGAGGTGATGCCTGACGCCGTGCAGGTAGAAGACCCCTTCGCGCAAGCGTCGTTGCGGCGCACTGTCACGCGCATCGAGTGGAACACGCAGCCCATGCAGATTTCCCTGGCCGATTTAGGGCAGCAGTTCACTGTGCGTGGCCTCAACGAGGGCAATGCTGCCCAGGCGCAGGCCGCCAACGGAGCAGTAGCTGTGCACCCCGGCGTATACCTGCTAGCGACTTCGCAGCAGAAAACCACTGTCTGGACTTCCCAAACGCGGTTAGGTACGCTGCGGCTGGGTGAGTTTGTGGCACCCGCGCCCACCGTTGCCGGACTACAAGTGGTGCACAAGTCCTACCCTCAAGTAGCGGCTGGGCAGCCGCTGCGCCTCACCGCCAACGTGGTAGGCCTAGCGCCCACCGACAGCGTATTGCTGGTGGCGCAACACTACTACGGCCGCACCCAAACCATTCCTATGCAGCGCGGGGCCTACCCCTTGTTTGAGGCGAGAGTACCCGCTGAGCTGCTATATCCCGGTCAGCTGCGGTACTGGGTAGTGGTGAAGCAAGGTAGCAAAACCACTACGTTTCCGGGCAATGTTGCGGGCTCTCCACGCCAGTGGGATTACGCCCACCCCGAGCACTGGGAAACAGCCATTGTGCCAGCTGCCGCGCCGCTTCCCCTGTTCACCGCTGCCACCGACTACGACCAGGTGGAGCTGGGCCGCATTGGCGAGGGCAGCTACGCTGACTACGTGACCAGCCCCGCTACGGGTGCTCTGGCCGTGCGCCTGTTTGGCAAGCCTCAAACGGAGGCTGGCGCTGCCGATAACCGACCGGCCATGAGCCTGCGAGCATACTTTACCGACAAGGTGCAGGGGCGCCATCAGGACCTGCTCAACAGCAAAGAGTTGCTGCTCACGGGGCAGGCCAGCCAACCGGGTACGGTTATACAGGTAGTATTGGTGACCAAAGACGCCGCCGCTTATGCTGCTACCATTACCTTGGGTACCGACCACCAGACCGTACGCGTGCCCCTTACCAGCTTCCGGCCCGCGCCCTTACTGCTGAGCCCGCGACCCTACCCTAGTTTCCTGCCCCTCACGTTTCAGCCCGCCACGCAGCCCCCGGTGTTGCGTCTGGCCGATGCCGAGGTGCTTCAGGTGGTGTTGCCTGCCGCACCAGCAGCCAGGCACGTAGATATCGGGTCGGTGCAGCTGCGGTAAGGTAGAAGGGCTTCTATTGCATGCCAACTGAACTCTACAATAGCATTCATACTAACGCAATCGAAGATGTCCGGTAGAATCAATATTATCGATAAGTTGTAACATTAAAAAAGGCTCCTGATTATTATCAGGAGCCTTTTTTAATAGGTCAGTGAAGAACGTTAGTTCTTGCGAATAGAGTAAGTGTAGTTACCAGCACCCTGGCTTAAATCAAGCGTAACCAGGTAGCTACCAGCTGCCGTGGGACCTTTGATGTTGTCGCCGCCAGCATCCAGCACGCCGTCTGCCTTGCTGTCACCGTAGTTGATGTCCCAGGCATTATTGGCTCTGAATTTAACTTCACCGCCAGCACTCAGGTTCATCGTAGCAGACCAAGTGCCGGTGGCAGTATTGTAGGTTAGCGGCGTTTGATTGTCCCACCCGCCTGGGGTAGCAGAACCGATGGCTGCCCAAGTAGTAGGCGTAGCCGTCCACGTCAGGTTAGGAACATTTACTATCAAGCGATAGTAGCCTGTAGCGGGCAATGAAATGTCACCACCAGTCGTAGAAAGTTTCCCCGAAACCTCCTTCGTAGCAGGATCAGTCGTAATAGTGCCCGAAATACCATAGTTGGTATTGTCCCAGTTAGGTGCACTTGTAAACTTGAAGCCGTTAGGATCCGTGAAATTCACGTAGCCTTCGTACGTGCCGTTGTTGGCCGGCGAGGCTATCTTGGGTGCTTTTTCAGGAGCCCAGTCTTGGTACTTGCCCGGAACGTACAATGATGGGTACGCAATGATGGATAAGTAGGGCATGGCTGTTACGGAAGTAACGCCCGATTGCTGCGCATACGTAGTGTTGCTGCTCACGTTTGAGAGCACACGTGCATCTAGCTGGCCAGTTGAGCCCGGCGCAATTCCTAAAGCCAGCAACGTGCTGTTTAATTCTGCTACCGTAAATGCCCGCTTGGTAGCAGTAGTAGTGAATTCGCTAGGTGATTTAAAATTGTTACCCTTCACGTCAAGCTGTAAGGTGTAAGTTACAGCAGCAGGGTAGCCGTAATCGGCGTTGGTCCAATTGAAAACTACGGCTTCTTTAGCCGCATTGTCGGCAGAAAGTGCGCCAAGGGCTGTAGATGAAGCTGTAAGCGTCGGCCCGCCATTCGAGCTAATTACCGCTCTATCTTCGTCCTTTTCACACGCGGTAAGGGCTAGGGCAACTGCACCTATTCCCAATATTTTGGTAAACCAAGTTTTCATTGTGTGGGAAATTATAATGTCGGAAAAAGGAACCAGACAGGCTGCCAAGTGCCAACTGACGCTTGGCAGCCTGCTTATTAATAACCTGGGTTCTGCGTTAGGTTGGGGTTCACGCTCAGGTCAGCGGCCGGAAGTGGGAACAAGCGACGGTCGTCGGATACGGCCCGGCCACCGGCCACACCGCCTTTCCAGGCCCACAGGTAATCGCCCGTGGTGAAGCGCTCATAGCGAATCAGGTCGGTACGGCGGGTAGCCTCCCAGTACAGCTCGCGCGAACGTTCGTTCAGGATGAAGTCCAGCGTGAGCTGCCCGCTGGTGATGTTGCCAGCAGGGGCATTGTTGAATGCCCGCGCCCGCACACGGTTCACGTAGGTGAGAGCCAGGGCCTGGTCGCCGCCGCCGCGCAGGGCTGCTTCGGCGTACATCAGGTACACATCAGCCAAGCGGAACATCGGGAAGTCAGTATCTACAAACACCAGATCGGAGCCAGGAGCGCCGGTAGAGGAGATGTTCTTGAACTTGATGGGTACATAGCCATCGGTGAAAGTGGTTTGCGACGTCACTTCCAACGACTGGCCGCCCGTCACGAACTTAGCCCGCGCATCGGCAGCCGTATCCGGGAATTGCTGGTACAGGCGCGGCGTGGTCCGAATACCGCCCCAGCCACCATCAATACCATAGCGGGCAGGATTCCAGAAGGAGTTGGCGGTGCCCGATACAGCGGCGTGCGTCAGGAAGGTAGTACCGCCATAGGTTTGCGTCCGCTTGCCGTCATACACAATCGGGAAGATGATTTCCTTGCTGGTGTTGTTGTCGGTCCGGAATAGGTTCTTGTATTGCGGCGTCAGGGAGTACACACCGCTGTCAATCACGCGTTTGGCGTAGGTAGCGCAGTCAGCGTTACGCTCCGTGCCGGTGTATACTTTGGCGTTGAGGTAGAGCTTCGCCAGCAGCGTCCAGGCAGCAGCTTTGTCGGCGCGGCCATAGAGGTTCTGGCCGGGAGCCGCCAGGTCGGCGTCAATGGCTTTCAGCTCCGATTCGATGTAGGTGAATAGCTCAGTCCGGGTCGTTTGACGGGGCGGAGTGGTTCCCCCAATCTCGTCGTTTTCCGTGGCGAAGGGTGGGTTGCCGAACAAATCCAGGGCGTGGTAATACGCCAAAGCCCGCAGGAAACGAACTTCTGCCCGTAGGCGCTGGATGTTGGTCAGGTCAGCACCCGTAATGCCGCGGCTGCTGAGGTTGGCATCGGTAGCCTGCGCCAGGAAGCCGTTACAGAGCGTTACCTCGTACAGAATACGGCTGTACAAACCCCGAATCAGCACGCCGCTAGACGTCCAGTTCATGTTGTGCCAGTCCTGCACGCCGGGGTCACCCCATTGGATAACCGCCTCATCGGTGGTCAGTTCCTGCGCGCTCCACAAAGAGCGAACGTAGTCGGAAGTGCCCTGGTCAATGCCCAGAATGTCACCCGTAGCTGCATCAGGACCTTGGCCACCCGTTACGGCGAAACCACTGTATACCTTGGCCGCTACGCGCTGGTAGCCCTCGGCATCCTTGTATACGCTCTCCGTATTCAGGTCGTAGGTTGGTACGCGGTCCAGGTCGTCATTACACGACGTAACCGCCAGCATCGAACCGGCAACGAGGCCCAGGCCCAAAGTGCGACGAAAAATATATGATGTTTTCATTATACAATCAGAGAGACAATTATAGGCTGAGGTTCAGGCCAATCGTGTAGGTGCGGGGGCGGGGATACACGTTGTTGTCAACCCCGTTGAAAATCTCCGGATCGAGACCGGAATACTTCGTGATCAGGAACACGTTTTGAACAGCAGCCGTCAGGCGCAGATTCCCGCGGTTGCCCATTATTTTGCCGGCGTCGTAGCCCAGGGTTATGTTCTCCATCCGCAGGAAAGAAGCGTTCTGGATGTAGTAATCCGAGGAATAGCGCTCCTGCTTCAGGTTGGTGAAACCCGTGTAGAGGGCGTCTTGGGTAGCGTTGGTTATCACCGTGGGCTGGCTGGTGAGACCATTGTAGGTACCGTTCTGCGAGTTCACGTTATTGTACAAGTAGCTGCCAAGCTGGCTGCGCAGTGTGAAGGCCAGATTCACGCGGTCGTAGCTTACGTTGGAGCTGAAGCCCAGGATAACTGGCGGCGCGGCCTGCTTGTACACGTACCGGTCATTGCTGTTAATGATACCGTCACCGTTCAGGTCGGCGTACACGTCTTGCAGCGGCTTGCCATCCGTTCCGTACACTTGCTTGTACACGTAGAAAGACGAAGACGGCTCGCCTACCCGGTAGATACCAATGTTGGTGCCGGTACCGCCAGCTACGCCATTGTTTTCAATACCGGCAAAGCCTTCTACCTGTGGCCCGAGCGACAGAATCTTATTCACGTTATAAGTACCGTTGGCGTTCAGCGTCCAGTTCCAGTGCTCGCCCTGTACCGGCGTCGCGTTCAGATTCAGCTCGACACCTTTGTTTTCCAACGAGCCCACGTTCGACACCAGCTGGTTGGTGTAGTTGGTCAGGATTGGAATAGGAATAACGGCCAACAGGTCTTTGGTTTTGCGGTAGTACACGTCTACCGAGCCGCTCAGGCGGCCATCCAGGAAACCATAATCAATACCGGCGTTGTAGGTGGTGGTCTGCTCCCACTTCAGGTTGCGGTTGAAGCCCTGCGGAGAGTAGGGGATATAGTACTCATACTGACTAGTAGCAGGATTGTAGAAGCCATACTGCGCCTGTAGCGAGTTCACAACGTAGCGCTGAATGTATGGGTAGTCGCTGCCCGCAGCACCCACGATGTCCTGCTGACCCGTGATACCGTAACCAGCGCGCAATTTCAGGTCCGAGAACGTGTTGTTGTCCTTCAGGATCGACTCGTTCTTGATATTCCACGCGGCCGAAACAGCGGGGAACAGGGCGTTGCGGTTATAGGAGGGGAAGCGCGACGAGGCATCGTTGCGCAGCGTACCCGTAAGTACGTACCGGTCGTTGATGCTCAGATTAGCGCGGCCGTAATACGAGAGAATGGTGTACTGTGTGCGGAACGGATTAACTGCTGCTGCCCGGAAGATGGTGGTACCGTCGGCCAGGTAAGTAGGCAGATTGGGCGAGGTAGTTACAAAGTCCTGGTAGGAATAACCAGCCAGCAGATCCAGGCGGGTTTCGCCGAGTTGCTTGGTGTAGTTGAGGTAGGCTTCTAGCAGCTTGTTGTCGCGGTTCTGGGCGTAGCGGTTAAAGGAGCCGCCCTGGCGGTCGGTAATGGCAGGATCCAGTGGCCGGTTGAAATACGCAGCTGCGGCCGTTGCATCAACCAGGTTGCTGCCGTTGCTGCGGGTGATGTCGTAGCCCAGGTTCACGTTGGCGTGCAGGTCGCGGAAGAAGGGTAGGGCGTAGTCTAGCTGAATGTTGCCGATGCTCCGCTTCACGGTGCTCCGGTCGCGGCGCAGCTCTAGCAGGGCCACTGGGTTGCGGGGTACGTTCTGTTGGGGCACACCGCCGGCGCTTTGCAGGTACTCGAAGTAGCCGCCGTAGCCTTCGGCGCCGCTGCGCACGGGTTGGGTAGGATCGAAAGCCAGGGCTGCACCAACGGCACCAGCGTCAGCAAAGTTGTTGTCGATGATCGAACCCTTCAAATTCAAGTTCACTTTCAGGGTGTTATCGAACAGAACGGGGGTGAGGCTGATAGAGCCCGTGTTACGAATAAGGCGGTTGGTGCGCAGAATACCCTGCTGCTCCAGGTTGCCATACGAAACCCGGAAGGGTAATTTACCCGCTGCGCCGGCCACGCTCACGTTGTTATCGGAGGTGAAAGCCGTGCGGAAAATCTCGTCCTGCCAGTTGGTGTTGCTGGAACCCAGTAGGTTGCTTTTGGTGGGTGCCACGCTGGCTACGGTATTGCGTAGCTGATTGGCCGATAGAACGTCTACCGAGTTGTAGCGCTTCGAGACAGAAGCCAGCGAGCTAACGTTCACCGTTATTTTCTCGCCCTGCACACCCCGCTTGGTGGTGATAAGGATAACGCCGTTCGAGGCACGCGAGCCGTAGATAGCCGTGGCCGATGCGTCTTTCAACACCGTGTAGGTCTCGATGTCGTTGGGGTTGATGAGGCTCAGCGCGTTGGCGGCGCCACTCACGCCGCTGTTGTCTACTGGTACGCCGTCAATTACAATCAGCGGGTCGTTGCTGGCATTCAGCGACGAGCCCCCACGGATACGGATGGTGGTAGCCGAGCCGGGGGCACCACCGCCGGTCGTGATCTGCACGCCAGCTACCTTGCCCTGAATCAGCTGCTCGGGGTTGGTTACCTGGCCCTTCACGAATTGCTTCTCATCAATCTGCGTCACGGCACCCGTCACGTCTTCTTTGCGCTGCGTGCCGTAGCCTACTACCACTGCTTCGTTCAACAGGGTGGTGTTTTCACCGATTACCACGTTGGGTACAGCCGTGTTCTGGCCATTGTTTACCGTAACGGGTTGGCGTTGCGTATTATAGCCTACGAAGGAAATAATCAGTATCTGCGGGCCAGTGGGCACATTCTGAATAGAATAGGTACCATCGGCATTGGTGGAGTTGCCAAGCGAGGTGCCTTCTATCACAACGGTTACGCCGGGCAAGCCCTGTTTTTGTTCGTCCAATACGCGGCCGCTTATGGAGCCGGTTTGGGCGAATGCGCCAGTGAAACCAGCGCACACAAATAGCAGGAGAAACAATAGTTTCACCAGGTAAGGGTGTTTCATTGAAAAACAATTAGGGTTGGGAATTTAACTTTCGGCAGAGCCGATTTGCAAACGATTTCGGCTCCTACGAAAAATTACACACTTTGGCTACTTAAGCGGTTTTTTTTTCGTCCAAAATTGAATGTAAAGACGAAGATACTATGATAAAACCTATAAAAACAATTGTGATCTAGGTGTTCAGAAGACACGCTTAGTCGAGGCCCAGACATTTGCCGAGTGCCGTTGGGTATTTGCTACCGCAAACGTTTGGGTAGTCTTAATATAGTATGTTAATTACGAACAGGTTATGAATAGGAGACCTTGCTTAACTAACGAAAATCAGTTTGCAAAGTAATTTGTATAAAATGAAGATAGTATGTTGAAAAAAAGATTGTGAGCAACTGTTTTCTGCTAAATCCTTTCTATAAATTTTGCTCATTTGCTGGCAAGCTAGAATCAGACTAGAATAGAGAAAATATGCGCGAGAGTAAGTCAGCGGTAGTGCGTATGCTAGGGTGGGGGCGACTAAGTAGCATCTGCTTAACTTCAATCTGCTGGTCGGTATCGGTGCAGGCGCAAAAGCCGCACACAGTTTCCCCTACCGTCACGACGCTGGAAGTAACAGTGACCCAGTTGCATCGCACGCGCCGGGTGTGGGTGTACTTGCCATCCGACTACACAACCAGCCACCGTCGCTACCCAGTGCTGTACTTGCAGGATGGCCAAAACGTATTTGATGAGGCAACCAGCTTCAGCGGCGAGTGGGGCGTAGACGAAACCTTGAACCAGGAAAAACGTGCCGCTATAGTGGTAGCTGTAGACAACGGCGGCGACAAGCGCCTGGACGAGTACTCGCCCTGGCGCAACCCGCAGTATGGTGGGGGTGAGGGTAGGGAGTACGCGGCCTTCTTGGTCGAAATGCTCAAGCCTTACATCGACCAGCACTACCGCACCCGGCCTGGACGGCGCCATACGGGCATTGGCGGTAGCAGCATGGGCGCGCTCATTAGTGTGTACGCTGCCTTGCGCTACCCACAAGTGTATGGCAGGGTAGGGGCTTTTTCGCCGGCGCTGTGGTTTGCGAAGGATTCGCTGGACAGCTTTGTGCGGCAGGCCCAGCCGGGGCGTGCTACCCGGTTTTATATGGTGGCCGGCGCACAGGAAGGTGAAACGATGGTGCCCTACATGGCCGAGCTGCGCGACCAGTTGCACCAGGCTGGCGTGCCAAGCCGGCAGCTGCATTACACAGTGCAAGCGGACGGAAAACACAGCGAGTGGTTCTGGCGCCGCGAGTTCCCGGCGGCCTATAAGTGGCTGTTTGGTGGAATTTCGGCCGAAACCAAAAAAACACTTGCGCCGTAAACTCGGCTGCTTACCTTTGTGACGCGTCGAACAGACGCTTCTTCAACTCATGAAAACGCAACTTTTCCTGCAAGCTTGGTGGTGGCCTCTCCGAAACTCCGGACGGGATACCCTGTGCGTGCGGTGAAGTATACTACTCCGCATACTCCAACAGAAAGCCCGGCCGACCGCCGGGCTTTCTGTTTTTTAGCCCTTCTCTACCTCCAACCTCGCTACGCCCTGCCGAATGCCGCATTTCACGCTTAAGTCTCGCCACCTGCGCGTACTAGCCGACACCGTAACGCCCGTGGGCCTCTACCTGCGCCTGCGCGACCGATACGACAACTGCCTGCTGCTGGAAAGCTCCGACTACCATGGTCAGCAAAACGCCTTCAGCTACCTGGCTTGCGACCCACTGGCTCGCTTTGAGGTGCGGCGCGGGGTAGTGAAACAGACGTTTCCCGATGGCACCGTCACCACCGAGACGCTAACCGAGCCCCGCGCCGCGCTGGCCCGGCTACAGGAATTTTCCCAGAGCTTCCAAACGGAAGAGGACGGCTTTGATTTCATTACGGGAGGCCTGTTTGGCTACCTGGGCTACGAGGCGGTGCAGCATTTTGAGGATCTCGATTTGAATGCGGCCAAGCAAGCAGCTGGCGATATTCCGGAGATGCTGTACGGCACCTACCGCTACGTCATCGCCCTCAACCACTTTCGCAACGAGCTGTACGTATTTGAGCACACGCTGCAAGACGACGCTGTGGACGAGGATGGCCTGAAGCGGCTGGTCAATCTCATTCGCAACCCCTCCTTGCCGGAGTTTCGGTTTCAGACCCAGGGTGAGGTGGAAACCAACCAGACCGACGAAGAATTTCTGCGGGTGCTGGCCCAGGGACAGCAGCATTGCCTGCGCGGCGACGTGTTTCAGATTGTGCTGAGCCGGCGTTTCCAGCAGGGCTTCACCGGCGACGAGTTCAATGTATACCGGGCGCTGCGCTCCATTAACCCTTCGCCCTACCTGTTCTATTTCGACTACGGCAACTTCAAGATCTTCGGCTCCTCGCCCGAAACGCAACTCCTTATTAAGGGTAGCAAAGCCAGCCTGTACCCCATTGCCGGGACTTTCCGCCGCACCGGCCACGATGCCGAGGATGCCGCCGCCGCCGAACGGCTGGCGCTTGACCCTAAGGAAAATGCCGAGCACGTGATGCTGGTAGACCTGGCCCGCAACGATTTGGCCCGCCACGGCGACCAAGTAGAGGTGAAAGTGTTCCGCGAAATTCAGTTCTACTCCCACGTTATTCACTTGGTAAGTGAGGTGACGGCCCAGCTATTACCCGGCACCAACCCCCTACAGGTAGTGGCTGATACCTTTCCGGCTGGTACGCTTTCGGGGGCGCCCAAGCATAGTGCCATGCAGCTTATTGATAAGCTGGAACCGACAGCTCGCGGCTACTACGGCGGCTGCCTAGGCCACCTGGGCTTCAATGGCGACTTCAACCACGCTATTATGATTCGTTCCTTCCTCAGCACCGATAACCAGCTCTACTTCCAGGCCGGTGCCGGGGTTGTAGCCGCTTCCGACATTAACTCCGAACTCAACGAAGTGCACCACAAGCTGGCCGCCCTGCGCAAAGCCCTGAAAGAGGCCGAGCAGGTGTAGGGTAGGAAAACGTGAACCTCAGAACAGCTTTAGCTTTTTAGTCTGATGAAAATTCTTGTCCTCGACAACTACGATTCCTTTACCTACAACTTAGTGCAGCTACTGCGCGAACTGGGCTACGGCGACCAAACCACCGTCGTCCGCAACGACAAGCTGACGCTGGAAGAGGTAGAGCAGTACGATGCCATCATGCTCTCGCCCGGTCCTGGTGTGCCAGCCGATGCGGGGCTGATGCCGCAAATCATTCAGCGCTACGCACCTACCAAGCGCATGCTGGGCGTGTGCCTGGGCCACCAGGGCATTGCTGAGAGCTTTGGCAGCACGCTCTACAACCTGCCGGCCGTGCTGCACGGCATAGCCACCGATGCTGATATCGTCACTGGAAACGACCGGTTGTTTGCCGGCCTACCCACGCAGTTCAAGGTAGGGCGCTACCACTCCTGGGTGGTGCAGCCCGACTCCATACCCGCCGAGCTGGAAGTGACGGCCATTGATGCGCAGGGTCAGGTGCTGGCCTTCCGTCACCGCGAGTACGACGTGCGCGGCGTACAGTTCCACCCCGAGTCTATCCTGACGGAGTACGGTAAGGAAATGCTGAAAAACTGGCTGGAAGGGTAGGGGCACGTTGTCCTCGCCCGTCGGTGCGACGCGCTAGAGCTAACAGTTCCGCATAAGTACCTACTCGTTGTTTTAAGATTTGTCAGTCGTTCCCACGGGCGGCAGCAAGCCGCTCCTACCTCGAAAATTCCCTCCCACGTGAAACACCTTCTCAATACCTTATTCGACCAACAACCCCTGACCCACGCCGAGGCCCGTGAGGCCATGACGCAAATTGGCCAAGGCGGTGCTAACGCCTCCGAAATGGCGGCCTTCATGACCATCTACCGGATGCGGCCTATCACGGTGCCGGAGCTGGCGGGCTTCCGCGACGCGCTGCTCGAACTTTCCCGCGACCCGGAATTGGGCACGCACGACGTGGTGGACATTGTGGGCACGGGTGGCGACGGTAAAGACACGCTCAACATCAGCACACTGGCGTGCTTTGTGGTGGCGGGCGCAGGCTACCCGGTAGCCAAGCATGGCAACATTGGGGTGTCGTCAGTGTGCGGTTCGGCCGACGTGTTGGGGAGCTTGGGAATCGAGTTTGGGGTAGGCAACGACGTGCTGAAGCGGCAGCTAGAGCGGGCGAATATCTGCTTTCTGCACGCGGCGGCGTTTCATCCGGCCATGCGCCACGCTGGGCCTATCCGGCGGGAGCTGGGCGTACGTACGTTCTTCAACATTCTAGGGCCGTTGGTGAATCCGGCGCGGCCGCGCTACCAGGTAGCGGGCACGTTCAGCCTGGAACTGCTGCGTCTTTATCAATATCTCTTTCAGCAAACCCAGACGCGTTACACCGTGATTCACGCTCTGGATGGCTACGATGAACTCTCGCTAACCGGCGCGGCCAAGGTAGCCACCAGTACTGGTGAGCGGGTAGTAACGGCCGCCGACCTGGGCCTGACGACCACCACGCCCGCCAGCTTGGCCGGTGGACGCACGGTGGAGGAGTCGGCTCGGCTGTTTCTGGATGTGCTGGAGGGTAGGGCCACGCCCGCCCAGCGCGACGTGGTGACGGCCAATGCGGCCCTGGCCATTCAGTGTCGCGAAACAGAGTTTACCTTTGCGCAGGCCCTAGCGGCGGCGCAAGAATCCCTGGATTCGGGGCGGGCCCGCGAGGCGCTGCGCCGCTTACTGGCCGCTTAATTTCACTTTGTTTGAACGCCCACCACGCGCCGAAGCGTTTCTACGGCGCACTACGGTGGGAAACTGCAACCGCACGATGTCGACTGAAACCATTCTCGATAAAATCATCACCCACAAGCGTCGCGAGGTAGCCGAGCGCCGCGAGCTGGTGCCCACTAAATTGCTGGAACGCAGCCTCTATATGGACGCGCAGCCGCTGAGCCTGCGCCGCTACCTGCTTCGCGACGACCTCAGCGGCATCATTGCCGAGTTCAAGCGCAAGTCGCCCAGCAAGGGATTTATCAACCAGTATGCCCCCGTGGAGCGCACTACCCTGGGCTACATGCAGGCGGGCGCTTCGGCTTTGTCGGTGCTGACGGATACGGAGTTCTTTGGCGGTAAAACCGAGGACCTGACCATTGCGCGGCGCTACAATTTCTGCCCTATTCTGCGCAAGGATTTTGTGATTGACGAATACCAGATCATCGAAGCCAAGAGCATGGGCGCCGATGTGGTGCTGCTGATTGCTGCCGTGCTATCGGCTGACGAGGTGGCCCGTTTGGGCAAATTTGCCCGTTCGCTGGGCCTGGAAGTGCTGCTGGAAGTGCACAACGCCGAGGAACTCACCCGCACGCTGCACTCTGACGCTGTAAGCTTAGTAGGCGTCAACAACCGCAACTTGCACGATTTCTCCGTAAGCCTGGAAACTTCCGTGGCATTAGCCGAGCAGATTCCGGCGGAGTTTGTGAAAGTAACCGAAAGCGGCCTCACCTCGGCTGCTGACATTTCCTACCTGCGTGGCGTGGGCTACCGGGGCTTCCTGATGGGCGAGGCCTTTATGCGCCACAGCCGACCCGAGAAGGCGTGCGCGGCGCTGGTGCAAGAGCTGCGCGCTACGGAGCCGGCTATTGTTCTTTAAATTTCCACTACTACCGTATGTTTCCTACTCCACTTGCTACCTATCCTTTGTCATCCGTCAACAGCCCCGGTCTGCGCATCAAAGTGTGCGGCATGCGCTCCGACAACAACATCTGGGAGGTAGCGAAGTTGGGCGTGGACTTTATGGGGTTCATCTTTTACGCGAAGTCGCCGCGCTACGTCGTGCCGACACTCGACGTAAAAATGCTTGCCAAGCTGCCGCCGTCTATCCTGAAGGTAGGTGTGTTCGTGAATGAAACAACGCCTGTTATCCAACAGCGTGTGCAGGAATACGGCCTCGATTTGGTGCAACTGCACGGACACGAGTCGCCTGCGCAGTGCGCCGAGTTGCGTGCGGCGGGCATCCTCATTATCAAGGCTTTTTCGGTGGGAGCAGATTTCGACTTTGCGCAGGTAACGCCCTATGCAGACTGCTGTAACTACTTCCTATTCGATACCAAAGGCCCAGCGCTGGGGGGCAACGGGACGACCTTCGATTGGCAGTTGCTGGCTGAGTACCCGTTGTCGGTTCCCTACTTTCTGGCTGGCGGACTCGATCTGGCGCACGCGCAGGAACTGCAAACGCTACGCCTACCCGGCCTCTTCGGTATCGATCTGAATAGCCGCTTCGAACTGGCGCCCGGCGAGAAGGACGTAGGTAAGCTGCGTCAGCTGTTTCAGAAGCTCCGGCCCGGCAGCAACATTTCGAGCGTCTAACGGCGGCTTTTTTCTACAACTACCAACCATCATGCGCGCCCAGCGCGACCTTTGGCTCTACCTATGGCTACTTCTGCTTTTGCTCCCAATGCCCGCGGCTACTACGGCCAGTTTGGCGGGGCTTTCATTCCCGAAATGCTCTACCCCAACGTGGAAGAGCTGCGCAACCAATACCTGGATATTCTGGCCGACCCCAGCTTCCAACAGGAATACCAGCAGCTGCTGCGCGATTACGTGGGCCGGCCTACCCCGTTGTTTGAGGCGAAACGGCTGTCGGCAAAGTACAACACGCGCATCTACCTGAAGCGCGAGGACCTGTGCCACACTGGTGCCCACAAGGTGAACAACACGGTAGGGCAGATTTTGCTGGCGCAACGCCTAGGCAAAAAGCGCATTATTGCCGAAACCGGCGCTGGCCAGCACGGCGTGGCTACAGCCACGGTGTGCGCCCTCATGGGCCTGGAGTGCATTGTGTACATGGGCGAAATCGACATGGAGCGCCAGAAGCCCAACGTGTACCGCATGCGCCTGCTCGGGGCCGAAGTGCGCCCCGCTACTAGCGGCAGCAAAACCCTGAAAGACGCCACCAACGAGGCCATCCGCGACTGGATCAGCAACCCCGTGGACACGCACTACATCATCGGCTCGGTGGTGGGCCCACACCCGTACCCCGATCTGGTGGCGCGCCTGCAAGCCGTTATCAGCGAGGAGATGCGTAAGCAGCTGCTGGAAAAAACCGGTTCCGAGCTGCCCAACTATGTGGTGGCCTGCGTGGGCGGCGGCTCCAACGCGGCCGGCGCCTTCTACCATTTCCTTGACGAGCCGGATGTGAAGCTGGTTGCTGTGGAAGCAGCTGGGCACGGCGTCGATTCCGGCCACTCGGCGGCTACCTCGGTGCTGGGTAAACCCGGCATCATCCACGGCTCGCGTACGCTGCTGATGCAGGACGAGGACGGTCAGATTACCGAGCCCTACTCCCTCTCCGCTGGTCTCGACTACCCCGGCATCGGCCCTCTGCATGCCTACCTCGGCGACTCGGGCCGTGCGCGCTTCATCGCCATCACCGATGATGATGCCCTGCGCTCCGTGGCAGAGCTGAGCCGCCTCGAAGGCATCATTCCAGCCCTCGAAACCGCCCACGCCCTGGCCGCCCTCGATCAAATTGGGGCTGGGCCGGATGATGTGGTGGTAGTGAATTTGTCGGGTAGGGGAGATAAGGATTTGGAAACGTATCTGAAATACGCTGAAAAATTAACGGAGCAGAAATAAAAAGGGCTGGTATTATTCCATCTGTCATCTTGAGCTTGCGAAGGACCTTCTCACAGTATAACGACAATCGTTCAGTGAGTAACCAAACGTGAGAAGGTCCTTCGCAAGCTCAGGATGACAGACGGAACGATGACACTGAAATACCCCATGAAAGACCGTATCAAAACCACCTTTGAGCAGAAGGGTAAGAAGTTGCTCAACGTTTACTTCACCGCCGGTTATCCTACCCTGGAAGCTACAGTGCCGCTCATTGAAGCCGTAACCGAAGCCGGCGCCGACCTCGTGGAAATCGGGATGCCCTTTTCCGATCCGCTGGCTGACGGGCCGGTGATTCAGCACAGCGGCACGGTGGCTCTGCAAAACGGCATGAACATGCGCGTGCTGTTCCGCCAGCTGCAAGGTGTGCGCCAACGCGTGCCCGATGCGCCCATTCTGCTGATGGGCTACCTGAATCCGGTGATGCAATTTGGGGTGGAAAACTTCTGCCGCGAAGCCGCCGAAGCCGGCGTAGATGGCGTCATCCTACCCGACTTGCCGCTCGACGATTACGTGGAGGAATATCAGGAGATTTTCCGCCGCTACAACCTGCGGCCGGTGTTCCTCATCACGCCCCAAACCGCGCCCGAGCGCATCCGTCGCATCGACGAGCTGACCGATTCTTTCCTCTACCTCGTCTCCGGCCCCGGCACCACGGGCAGCCAGCAAGGGCAGGCCGAAGGCGTGCAGGAAGCCTACTTCCAGCGCATCGAAGCCATGAACTTGCGCAACCCGCGCCTCATCGGCTTCGGCATTGGCGATAAGTCGTCCTTCGACCGCGCCTGCCAATATGCCGAAGGTGCCATCATCGGCTCGGCTTTAATTAAAGCAATGGATGGGGTAGACGATGCCCCCGCCGCTGCCCGTCGGTTTGTGCAATCGGTCCTGAACTAACTGTTTTCCTGTCATCCTGAGCTTGCGAAGGATGACAAGCCACTTTCTCCATGCTCATTCAACTAGAACCCGCCATTTCTTCCGAAAATCGGGAGGCGATTATCAACCGCATTAAAGCGGTGAACTACAAAGTCACGGAGGTGACCACGCAGCGCGCGCACTACCTCATCGGCATTGGTAAGGCCGATTTCGACATTCGCACGGTGGGCCAGTTGCCGGGCATTGTGGACATCCACCGTGTGTCGGACGACTACAAGCTGGTGTCGCGCAAGTGGCGCGTGCGCCCTACCGTCCTCGACCTTGGCGACGGCGTGCGCATTGGTGAAGGCACGCTCACGCTGGCGGCCGGCCCGTGCAGCATCGAGAGCGAAGCCCAAATGGAAAGCATCATGCAGCACTTGGTGGAGAATGACGTGCGCATCATGCGCGGCGGCGTGTTCAAGCCACGTTCCTCGCCCTACTCATTTCGGGGCCTGGGCATGGATGGGCTGAAACTATTTCACCAGTTAGCCCGGCAGCACGGCATCAAAATCGTGACGGAGGTGATGCAGGTGTCGCAGGTAGAGGAGATGCACGACTACGTAGACGTGTTTCAGGTAGGCGCCCGCAACACGCAGAACTTCAACCTGCTGGATGCACTGGGCGGCGTGGACAAGCCCGTAATGATTAAGCGGGGGATTTCGGGTTCTATTGAAGAGCTGCTGTCATCGGCCGAGTATGTTTTCTCCGGCGGCAACGAAAAGCTGATTCTCTGCGAGCGGGGTATTCGTACGTTCGAAACGGCCTCACGCAACACGCTGGATCTGAATGCAGTGCCCATTCTGAAAGAGAAAACCCATCTACCCGTCATCGTAGACCCTTCGCACGGCATTGGTATTCGAGATTATGTGGCCGATATGGCCTTAGCTGGCGTGATGGCCGGTGCCGATGGCATCATCTACGAAGCCCACGAAAAGCCGGAGCAAGCTGCCTCCGACGGCGCCCAAACCCTGAATTTTGCCGAATCGGCGCGCCTGATCCGCAACCTACGCCGCGTCTATGCCCTGCGGCAGGAGCTGGAATAGCTGCCGTCGAGCTTGGACTTAACCAAGGGATAAAGAAACCATAAACCTGGATGATCTATTGCGTAATTGGCAATATAAAGGCTTGTTTAAAATAATAATTTTATTGTGAGTTTATATTATGTGAAGAATTTATAGATTTAATCAACTTTTTTTGATAAAATCTTTCGGGAAGAAGTATCAAATTAAAAATATTCTCTATATTTGTTTTGTCATGCAGCAACAATCTGTCAAACACTTTACCCTGATGAATATTCGTCCCGCGGAGGACGGAGTCGGGCGGTATTGCCAGTACGGAAGCTAATTCATGACGTACGAAGCTGTAAACCACAAAAGCCCGACTCCTCCCGGAGGCCGGGCTTTTTTTATGCCAAAAGCTATGGATACGCAACACTACCATCACTACACCACCCAAGACCAATTGGTCTGGAAAGTTTTGTTCGACCGCCAAACTGCCCTGCTGCACAAACGAGCGGCCGTAGCATTTGAGCAGGGTCTGCAACAGATTGGTTTTCAGCGTACAGCTATTCCTCGCTTCGAGGAAGTGAGCGAGCGGCTGCGGCGGCGTACGGGGTGGGAGATTGCGCCCGTGGGTGGTGAGTTGGATGCTTCTACCTTTTTTGGCCTGCTAGCCGACCGCAAGTTCCCGGTTACCACCTGGATTCGGTCTATGCAGCAGTTCGATTTCATTGAGCAGCCCGATCTGTTTCACTGCGCCTTCGGCCACTTGCCCTTGCTGCTAGACCATGCGTTTGCCGATTTCCTGCACTTCTTGGGTAGGGTGGCCGGCCAGCACCTGCACGACACGGTGGCACTGCAAAAGTTGGCGCGGCTTTACGGCTTCACGGTGCAGTTCGGCCTCGTGACCGAAGGCGGCAGCACGCGCATCTACGGCGCGGGTTTACTGTCATCGGCAGGCGAGATTCATCACTGGCTGAATAGCACCGACGTGCGCCATCCGTTTGATCTGGCTACTGTACTGCACACGCCGTATTCTGAGGCGCACTATCAGGACCAATATTTTGTGCTCAACTCCTGGGAGCAGCTAACCGAAAGTGTAGCCGAACTGGCGGCCTTGCTGGCTAGTAACTGGCAATTGGCGGTGCGGTAGGGGAGAGGTGGGCAATTGTTATTAGAGAAAAGGCCCTGTCATCCTGAGCTTGCGAAGGACCTTATCACGATAGAACAAGACGTTGCTACGTCAGTCGTTCAGGCGTGATAAGGTCCTTCGCAAGCTCAGGATGACAGGGCCTTTTCTCTGATAACTATCTACCTATCCTTACTTCAACTTGAAGCTTTTCTTCAAATACGCTACTGCCAAATCGTGGGCTTCGTCGGCGTAGGCTTTGTTGTAGTTGGGATTGCTGGGGTTGGCAAAGGCGTGCACAGCATCGTAATTTTTCACGGTTAACTTTTTGCCTGCGGCGGCCATGTTTTTCTGGAACTGCGCCACTACTTCGGGCGAAATACTCTTATCCTGCAGTGCAAAAATGCCGAGTACATCGGTGTTCAGCATTTTCAAACGCGTTACGTCTTTCTCGGGCATCCCGTAGTACATCACGCAGCCTACTGCCTGCTTGCTAGCGAGCAGCGCCGTTTGCAACGACCAGCCGCCCCCGAAGCACCAACCAATGCTGGCAATCTGCGCTTTCGGTCCAGCATACTGCATAGCACCTTTGATGATAGCCTCGGCCCGACTGGTTTGCACACTCTGCATCAGCTTGCCGGCCTCGGCGGGCGCGGTGGCTACCTGGCCGTCGTAGAGGTCGAGGGCGATGATGTTGACGCCGGGCATTTCCCGCGCAAAGCCAGCAGCTTCGCGCTTGATGTAATCGTTTAGGCCCCACCATTCGTGAATCACGAACAGGTATTTGGTGGAAGGCGTGGCGCTTTTGAGCATAAACGCCTTGGCCGTTTTGCCATCTGGGGTAGGGTAGGAAACCATATCGCCGGCGCCCTGGTAGGTATAGGGTAAGGGAGCGTCGTGGCCACCTACAAAGGCGTCATCGTTAGCTAACATCGCAAAGGCTTCGGTGGCAGCAGTGGGTTTGGTGCAGCAACTCATCATAGCACTCTGAGCCGAAGCGAAGGTGACGGTACTGAAGAAAAACACCAGCAGGGAGAGAATTTTTTGCATACGTGTGGGAAGAGTGTGGACGCTTAACGGGCGCCCGATGGAGAGAAAATTAAGGGTAGACAGTGTGCCTACCCTGTATCTGTCAACGATGGGCGTGTGCAACGCGCCCCTACGCCGTTCGCACTTCGGCGCCTAGCTCAGCTAACAGCGCGTAAAGTCCCACGTAGGTACGATTGACGTAGATGAAGTGTCGCGAACCGCGTGGTTCACGCTGCTTGCGTAGCTCGGGTTCCTGCATCAGGTCGTCGCCGAGGGCATACACCGCCTGCATATACGCTGGGTCGCCGAAGTTGAATACGGGCTGATGGAAAGGCCGTGCCACCAGCTCCAACGAAATACGCAGCGTGCGCAGATACAAGTCGCGCAGAGTAGGGGCATCGTCGGGACGAAGGACTTCGAGCTGGGTGAGCAAGTCGGTGAGGCGGGCGTCGTCGGCTAGTACTGCTGGGTCGAGTAGGGCGAAAAAGAGCTGGTAAAAATCGGCTGGAATATTCTTCACGCAGCCAAAATCCAACACGCCCAGGGTCCCGCCGTCCGTAGCATCAAGCAAGAAGTTGCCGGGGTGAGGGTCGGCGTGCACTTGGCGTAGCGTGTGCATCTGGTAGGCGTAGAAGTCCCAGAGCGCCTGCCCAAGTTGATTGCGCACGGTCTGAGTGGGATTAGTCGCCAGGAACTCCTTGAGGTGCTGACCCGGTAACCAGTCCATTGTAAGGATGCGGGCGGCAGACAGGGTAGGGTAGTACGTCGCAAAGCACAAGTGCGGAATGTGGCCGCACTGAGCCGCAATTTCCTGCCCGCGACGTAGTTCTAGTTGATAGTCCGTTTCCTCCAGCAAGCGGGTTTCCACCTCTTCCAGGTAGGGCCGCATCGTGGCTTCATCCAGTCCCAGCACACGCAAGGCCACGGGCTTCACCATCCGCAAGTCCGAACGGATGCTGTCGGCCACGCCGGGGTATTGCACCTTCACAGCCAGCGCTTTACCATCCTTCTCGGCAAAATGAACCTGCCCAATGCTGGCGGCCTGGCGGGCGTTCAACTCAAACGTGTCAAATAGCTCAAAAGGCGACTTGCCAAACGCATCCCGGAACGCCTTCACAATCAGCGGCCCCGACAACGGCGGCGTTTGGTACTGGGCTTGGGCAAACTGCTCGGCATAAGCTGTGGGTAGGATGTTCTTCTCCATCGCCAGCATCTGCGCCACTTTCAGCACCGAGCCTTTCATCTCGCTCAGCGCGCCGTACAGTTCCTCGGCGTTGGCTTGGTGCAAATCGGCCGTAGCGCTTTCCGCACCCACAGCTCGCTTGGCGTAGTGCTTCACGTAGTTGGCGCCAACGTTTAAGCCCGTTTTGGCGAAACGGGCGGCGCGGGCCACCTTAGTAGTGGGTAGGGAAACGAGTGGCTTAGTAGGTTCGGACATTGTGGCTGTTGAATACTGTACTAACGTGGACCCCACCCCCCGGCTCCCTCCCCTCCGGGAGAGGGGGAGCCAGATGATTTAGCTGTTAGCTGATAGCTGTTGGCTGTTAGCTTTTCCTAGAACCGAGCTATCGGCTAGTAGCCATCAGCTAACAGCTCCGGTAAAGGCTCCCCCTCTCCCGGAGGGAAGGGGGCCGGGGGGTGGGGTAATCGTCGACCCTACCGGCTCTGCACCAGAAACCGCACGAAGTCCACGGCGGAATCCAGGGTGTTGCGGCCTACCAGGTCGAAGCTCAGTGTCACGGCTTTCTCGATGGCCGCGTCGGTGCGCTCGAAGCCCAGGGAATCGTCTTTGGCGAAGAAGCCCAGCACAAACAGCATCTGCTGCCAGAAAGCGCGCGGATATTTCTCCTGAATCATGGGGCGGGAAGCCACTTCCTCGGTACGCCGACCGTCGCGCAGAATATCGGCCACGAACTGCTCGAAGCCCTGGCGGAAATCGTCCAGAATACGCGGTGTCATACCGGGCATCTTGGAGAGCGAGTAGCGCAACGACCACAACGCGTAGCTGCGGTTTTGCTTCAGAATTTCCAGCAGCGTGTAGTAGAAACCCAGCAGCTTTTCGCGGGCGCCGTACTGCTCCCATACGGGCTCCTCGGCGGCGCGGGCGCGGGCCTGGCGCCCAAAATCAGCCCAAATCTCGCGGTCGATGGCCGCGAAGGTAGAGTAGTGCTGGTAGAATTCGGCCTCGGTAGCGCCTAGCTTATGCATGAGCTTGTAGACCGAAACCGGCGGCTGGCCTTTGCGCAGCACGTAGTCGAGATAAGCGAGTTTGATAGCTTCCTTTTCCATGATGGTATAACCGTTGAGTAGGGGTTTAAGTTGCCGATAAAAACCTATTTACGAGCGGCGCGGTAGGCATCCAGCGCACGTTGGCGGGCCTTCTTGTGGTCCACTATCGGCTGGGGGTAGGCGTCGGTGCCGAACTCGGGTATCCAATCCTTCACGTACTCCAGCTTCGGGTCGTATTTCTGAAGCTGACTTTCGGGGCTGAAAATGCGAAACCACGGTGCCGACACCACGCCCGTGCCAGCCGTCCATTGCCAGTTGCCAATGTTGTTGCTCATGTCGTAGTCGATGAGCTTGTCGGCGAAATACTGCTCACCCCATTTCCAGTCGATCAGCAAATCCTTAATCAGAAAGCTGGCCGTGGTGATGCGGGCGCGGTTGTGCATCCAGCCGGTTTCATTGAGCTGACGCATGCCGGCATCCACCAGAGGGTAACCCGTGCGGCCCTCGCACCACGCCGCAAACTCCTCCTGGTTGTTGCGCCACTTGATGTGCCGGAAGGGCTTATCGTAGCTTTCCTCCACGGTTTCAGGGAAGTGCCAGAGCAGCATCATAAAGTAGTCGCGCCAGATGAGCTCGTCCAGTAGCTTATCGTTTAGCTCCTGTGCCTTGCCCATCATCTGCCGCACGCTGAGCGTGCCGTGGCGCAGGTGCACCGAGCGGTGCGTGGTGCCGTGGTCGTCGGCGAGGCGGTTGCGGGTTTTGTCGTAATCCTCTACGTAATTTTTATTGGGTAGGCGAGCGGGCGGTACGGGCTGCTCGTAGCGTTCAAACCCCATGTCGGAGAGGGTAGGGCGAGCCGGAGCATGCGCAATATGGTGCAGGTTTTCCTTGGTGAATAACCGCCGCGACGGCCGTTCCTGGAAGCTGTCGTCCTGCAAAGCGGCCCGCCAAGCCTTATTGTAGGGACCGTATACTTTAGGCGGTGTGCCCGATTTGGTCAGCACCTCGTCCTTAGCAAAAATCACCTGGTCTTTGTGCGTTGTAAAGGGCACATCGTGCTTGCCCAACAGTTTGCCAATAGCCTCATCTCGTTGGCGGGCGTAGGGCTCGTAGTCCTCGTTGGTGTGCACAGCGGCCAAGTCATAGTCCTTCAACAACTGCTCGAAGACCTCCTCCGGCTTGCCGTAGAACACCAGCATAGTACCGCCGTTGTCCTGGGTTTCCTGCGCCAGCTGCTCCACGGCGTCGTAGATGAACGTCACGCGGGCGTCCTGCTTGCTGGGCAGCTTATCCAGAATGTCGCGGTCGAAAATGAACAGCGGTATTACCGGCGCATTGTCTTGCAAAGCGGCTGCTAGGCCGGTATTATCGGTGATGCGCAAGTCGCGCCGGTGCCAGAAAATCGTGATTTTCATAAGGGTTGTTTCTTATGCAACTGAAAAATCTGTCATCCTGAGCTTGCGAAGGACCTTCTCACGCTAGAACGACAAGTTTACCAACGACTCGTTCTAGCGTGAGAAGGTCCTTCGCAAGCTCAGGATGACAGATTACAAAACATCACTGCCTTACTTCAACCGGCCCATGCCACCATCCACGGGCAAGACTTGGCCCGTGATGAAGCTGCTGTGGTCGGATAGTAGGAACGACGTCATGTAGGCCATATCCTGGGGCTGCCCCACGCGCTGCAAGGGGTGGCGCTTGGCGCTGGCCTCGGCCTTCTCGGGGGTGTTGAGGAGGGTAGCGGCCAGGGGCGTATCGGTGAGGGAAGGCGCGATGCAGTTCACGCGGATGTTGGCGCCGGCGTACTCGGCGGCCAGGGCGCGGGTGAGGCCTTCCACGGCGGCTTTCACGGTGGCTACGCTGGTATGAAAACTCATGCCCGTTTCGGCGGCTACGGTGCTGAAAAGCACAATGGAAGCGCCATTGGCTTTTTTCAGCCGCTTCACCACAGCCTGCATCACTTGCACAGCGCCCAGCACGTTCAGCTCAAAATCCTGCCGAAAATCAGCCGGCGCAATGCGCTCGAAGGGCCGTAGCCGAATGCTGCCGGGGCAGTATACCACACCGTGCAAGGTGTCGGGTAGGGAGTCGAAAGCGGTAGCGGCAAGGGGCTGCGTAACGTCGAGGGGTAGGAAGGTGGTGCCCAACTCGGCCAGCTCCGGCGACTCGTGCCGCGAGGCCGTGAACAGATTGGCTTTCAGGCCATGCAGCAGGTGAGCTGTAGCCAAGCCAATACCGGAGGATGCACCTACCAGGAGAATATTCTTATCAGCAAATTCCATGAAAAGCGAAGCAAGTGAACGGTTGAGTTTCTGCTACGCAGGAATGGCTGTAGGTGGTTATTACCAGCTCAAAAAAGCTCGACAGCTAGCAGGATTCTTTCCCGATAGCCGTCGAGCTATAAGTTGATAGACAATCAATTACTCGGCAAAATACGCGGCGGCTCCGGCGAGCTGGGTATCGGCGGGCTGGGCGGTAGCGGCTGCCCGCAACGGGGTAGGGAGGCGCACTACGCAAATGCCGGGCAGCCGCAGCCACTCGGCTTGCGCCAGTTGCGCCAGCCCAATGGTGCCCGTGAGATAATGTCCGCGCACGGCCGAGCGGAAGGTTTCGTGCACCCGCGTGAAGTCGGCTTCTTGGGGGGCATGCTCGTCCGTGAACGTCACCAGCACGTCTACTTCAGCAGCGTCGGGCGTCAAGGCTGAGTCAACGTTCTGGCTGATTTTCTTGTACTCGTAGCGGTAGCCGTAGGTAAGGGCCGACAAGTCGCTGAGCACGGCCGAGGCGGTAGGCACCGCGCCTGCCCCGCGGCCTAGGAAAAACTGCCGGTCGGCAAAGCCGCTCTGGGTGATAAGGCCGTTGTACTCGTCCTGCACTCGTGCCAGCTCGTGCTCGGGCCGCACCAGGGTAGGCAGTACGGCAGCCGCCACGTTGCCGTCGGGGAGGCGGCGGGCTTCGGCAATGAGCTTGAGGGCCAGCCCTTTCTCGCGGGCGTAGTCCGAGGCCAGGTCGCTGAGGCGGTCGATGCCTACGGCTAGGATTTGCTGGGGCGAGGTCACCAGTCCGAACGCGTGCGTGAGCAGCAGCACCAGCTTGTTGCGGGCGTCCAGACCTTCCACATCTAAAGCAGGATTGCTCTCGGCGAAGCCCAACGCCTGCGCCTTGCTTAGGGCCTCGGCAAAGGAAATGGCATCGCGGTGCATGGCCGTGAGAATGTAGTTGGTGGAGCCGTTGATGATGCCCTCCACCGCTTCCAGTAAGTCGGTGTCGTAGTATTCCTCCAGGTTCCGAATGACGGGCAAGCTGGCGCAGGCGGCAGCCTCATAGAGCAACGGAGTACCGGTTTGACGCTGCAATTCTATCAGCTCGGGCAAGTGCTCGGCCAACATCTTTTTGTTGGCCGTCACCACGGCTTTGCCCCGGCGCAGGGCCTCGGTCACGATGTGGTAGGCTTCGTCAGCGTCGTCAATCAGCTCCACAATCACGTTCAAGGACTCATCATTCAGCAGATCGGCGCGGTCGAACGTGAATAGCTCGGTGGGTAGGCTGCGCTGCTTGGCGCGGTCTTTCACGCCAATGCGGCCAATGCGGGCGCGCAGGCCGGGCGTGCGTTCCAAAACAGTGTGCAGGCCCTGGCCTACCACGCCAAAACCAAATAAACCAATACGGATGTCGGAGCGAGTCATGCGGAAAACGGAATCAAGGCAGCGGCTACTGCCGTAGGTGAGGGAAAATTCCGCCTCCATCCCAAAGCATCTCACCAAGATTTCTTCCCGAAAAGGCCTAAAAAAAAGCCCTTCCGACAAGTCAGAAGAGCCAAACCCCAAAACGGGGCGCCGAGCCTTTCGTAACTTATCTTCATCTGCTGTCGCAGATTCAGGATGTAGCACCTTGTAGCTATGACTACCGGTTGCTAAGGCATCGCAGGGCCTGTCCCTCCGCCTTTCTTGATAAGTGCTCCGTTGTGGGAGCGGTAGGGCAAATATACGAGGCCCGCGGTTGGCGGCAAGTATTTGCTTTCGTACTTGCTCGTAGCACTACTCACACTCGCCTCCGCACTCGCTGTACTATGCCGAGCGAGTGCGAAGGTGAGTGCATGAGTACAAAATTGAATGGAAGTGCCTAATAATTGTCATTTTGATCGTAAAAAGCAGCCTTTTTTGTCCTTTCTGTTAAATTATTGCCTAGTTTGAGGCCGCGCTGACTAAAACACCTCTACCTACTCATGAATATTCGCAAACTCCTCGTTGCCAATCGGGGCGAAATTGCCATTCGCGTAATGCGTGCCGCTACCGAATTGGGCATCACCACGGTAGCCGTATACACCTTCGAGGACCGCTACTCCCTGCACCGCTACAAGGCTGATGAGGCCTATCAGATTGGCGAAGACGACGAGCCGCTGAAACCCTACCTCGACATTGAAGGCCTGCTGCGCATAGCCAAAGCCAACGGTGTAGACGCCATCCACCCCGGCTACGGGTTTTTGAGCGAAAACGCGACCCTAGCCCGGCGCTGCGGCGAGGAAGGCATCATCTTCGTGGGGCCGCGGCCCGAAGTGATGGAGGCGCTCGGCGACAAGGTGCGCGCCAAGGAAGTTGCCTTGCGCGAGCAAGTGCCTATTATTCAGAGCAGTGAAGAAGAGTTGAATGACTTCGAAACAGCTCGCGCCGAGGCCAACCGCATCGGCTACCCCGTGATGCTGAAAGCTGCCAGCGGCGGTGGGGGAAGGGGCATGCGCGTCATCCGCGACGACGACCAGTTGGAGAAGGGCTTCTTCGAGGCCCGCAACGAAGCCCTGAAAGCCTTCGGCGACGACACCGTATTCCTCGAGAAGTTTGTGGAGCAACCCAAGCACATTGAGGTGCAGGTGGTGGCTGACGCCTACGGCAGCGTAACGCACCTCTACGAGCGCGACTGCTCGGTGCAGCGCCGCTTCCAGAAGGTAGTGGAGGTAGCGCCCGCTCTGGGCCTAGCCGAGGAACTACGCGAGCAATTATACGACTACGCCCTGCGCCTGGCCCGCGCCGTGAACTACAACAACGTGGGCACGGTGGAATTTCTGGTGAAGCCGGAGGAAGGTGAGATTTACTTCATTGAGGTGAACCCGCGCATTCAGGTAGAGCACACTGTCACGGAAATGGTCACGGGTGTCGACCTCATCAAAACCCAGCTTTACATCGCGTCGGGTTACCACTTGCAGGACCCCGAAATCAACCTCGACCCGCAGGTGCGGCCCCGCATTACGGGCTTTGCGTTGCAGTGCCGCCTCACCACCGAAGCGCCCGAAAACGACTTCAAGCCCGACTACGGCACCATTGTGGCCTACCGCTCGGCGGGCGGTTTCGGTATCCGGCTGGACCAGGGCTCGGTGTACCAGGGCGCCAAGATTCTGCCGTTTTTCGACTCCTTGCTGGTGAAGGTGTCGGCCCAGGCGCCTACCCTCAAGGAGGCGGCCGAGCGGATGCTGCGCACCCTATCGGAGTTCCGGATTCGGGGCGTGCGCACCAATATTCAGTTCCTGCAAAACATTGTGGCGCACCCTGATTTTCAGAATGGTAGCGCCACCGTCGACTTCATCAAAGACCATCCCGAGCTATTCAAGTTTGAGGTGCGCCAAGACCGTGGCACCAAGCTGCTGACCTTCTTGGGCGACATCATCGTGAACGGCAACCCCGACGTGCACGGCGCCCAGGACCCGGCCCGCGACCTGCCCAAGCCCAAGCTACCCCACTACGATGCCACCGCGCCCTACCCCCCCGGCACCAAAAACCGCCTTACCGAACTAGGTCCTGAGGGCTTTGCCAAGTGGCTGCGCGAGGATACCCTCATCCACTACACCGATACTACCCTGCGCGACGCCCACCAGAGCCTGTTGGCCACGCGCATGCGCACCTTTGATATGCTGAAGGTGGCGGAGCGCTTCGCCAAGCAGCACCCCCAGACGTTTTCGCTGGAGTGCTGGGGCGGTGCTACCTTCGATGTGGCCCTGCGCTTCCTGCACGAAGACCCCTGGGAGCGCCTGGCCAAGCTGCGCGAGGCCGTGCCCAACATCCTGCTGCAAATGCTGATCCGTGGGGCCAACGGCGTGGGCTACAAGGCCTACCCCGACAACCTGGTAGAGCGCTTTGTGCAGCAAAGCTGGGAAACCGGCATCGACGTGTTCCGCATTTTTGATTCGTTGAACTGGATGCCGGGTATGGAAAGCTGCATCCGGTTTGTGCGCGAGAAAACGGGGGGGCTAGCCGAGGCTAGCATCTGCTACACCAACGATTTGCTGGACCCGCAGAACAAGAAATACAACCTCGATTACTACCTGCGCCTGGCCCGACAAATTGAGGACGCCGGTGCAAACATTCTGTGCATCAAGGACATGGCGGGCCTCCTGAAGCCCTATGCCGCGCAGGAGCTAATTGCCGGCCTGCGCGATACCATCAGCCTACCCATCCACCTGCACACCCACGACACCAGCAGCCTGCAAGCCGCTACCTACCTCAAGGCCGTGGAGGCTGGGGTGGATGTGATTGACGTCGCTCTGGGAAGCCTGTCAGGGCTCACCTCGCAGCCCAACTTCAACGCCACCGTGGAGATGTTGCGCCACACGCCCCGCCATCGCGAGTTCGACCAGCAGAGCCTCAACGAGTTCAGCAACTACTGGGAAGGCGTGCGCACCTACTACCAGCCGTTTGAGTCGGGCCTGAAAGCTGGGTCGGCCGACGTGTTCCAGCACGAAATTCCAGGCGGGCAGTACTCCAACCTGCGCCCGCAAGCTGTAGCGCTGGGCCTGGGCGACAAGTTTGAGCTGATTAAGAAGACGTTTGCCGATGTCAATCAGCTCTTTGGCGACATCACCAAGGTCACGCCTTCTTCGAAAGTAGTAGGCGATATGGCGCTATTCCTGGTGTCCAACAACCTCACGACCCAGGATGTGTGGGACAAAGGCCAGACGCTAAACTTCCCCGAATCGGTGCAGAGCCTGTTTCGCGGCGATATTGGGCAGCCCGAAGGCGGTTGGCCCGAGGGCTTGCAGGAGATTATCCTGAAAGGCCAACCGGCCTACACCGAACGGCCTAACGAGCACCTCGAAGCCATCGACTTTGATGCGGAGTGGAAGGTGTTTCAACAGAAGTTTGGGCCGAGTGTGGAGTTCACGGACTTGCTTTCCTACCTGCTCTATCCTAAAGTGTTTGAGCAATACTGGGCCTTTGTGCAGGAGTACGGCGACGTGTCGGTGGTGCCCACGCGGTTGTTTTTCTACGGCCTGCAACCGGGCGAAGAAAGCATCATCGACATTGCCCGCGGCAAGAGCATCATCGTAAAATTCCGCTCCCTAGGCATTGCCAACGACGAGGGCAAGCGCACGGTGTTCTTCTCCATCAATGGCGAAACCCGCAACTTGGAAGTGCGCGACCGCTCGGTAGAAGTAGTGAAAGTACAGCACGCCAAGGCCGATAAAGCCAATCCGCGCCAGGTAGGAGCACCATTGCAGGGGCTGCTGTCGCGCGTATTGGTGGAACCTGGGCAGGAAGTGAAGCGCAACGCCCCGCTGTTCATCATTGAGGCCATGAAGATGGAAACCACCATCACCGCCCCCGACGATACCACCGTGGAAGCCGTAACCCTGGAAGAGGGCACCCTCGTGAATGCCGACGATTTGGTACTGACATTGGGGTAGGAGTTTATAAAAGCAGTTAGCCGTTGGCTGCTAGCGCTTAGCTTTCGTTTACTGAAAGGCTAAGCGCTAGCAGCCAACGGCTAACTGCCTTTATAAACTCTACTCCGGCGCTTCGCCGGCGTGAAACTGTGCTACCACTTGCGTACCTGCAGGGGCACCCAATAGGCGGAGGGTGTCACCTTCTAGCTGATAGCGCGTGGTTGTTTCGAGGGCGTTGAGGTAGCGGGTTTCCAGGGACACACGCGGGCAGGCCATCTTAGTCGACATAAGCGGCGAAAAGCTCAACTGATCGTTGGCAGCCAGAGTGAAGCGGCCCCGGAAGCGGTTGCAACCAGCTTGTCCTTCGGCGCGGTTGCTGCTGTCAGCAGCCAATGTCAGGTATATTTCCTGGCTGTTTTCGGGGGTAGTTACGGCAGAATCGCCTAGTTGCTCGAGTACCCAATACGTACCGCGTAGGGGCGTGGTGGTTGCGGTGGGCGTTTGAGTGGTTTCGGCAGGCTCGCGGCCGGCGCAACTGCCGAGCAGTGCCGCGGTGATTACGGAAGCGAAAAACGAAGAAATACGCATGAGATAGATGAGGGAAAAACAAGGGAGTAGGCAACAAAGATGAAATCTTTTAGCTTGCCAATTGCTATTGGTCGCAGTCGGAAACGCTGGCAGATACTGCTACGCAAGCAGAACCGTTAGAACCAACAGTATAGTATCTACTAAAAAGCAATACCATGATGCAGTACGCAACTACACGTCGGGCAGTTGGTTGGGGTGGGATTATCGCCGGGTTGTTGGTAGGATTATCCGTCCAACAAAGTAGGGCCCAAGTAAGCCAGGTGCCTACCAGCGGCAGCGGCGTGATGGCTCAGGAAAACATCAACTCCATTGCGCGTGGTGGACAGGGCTACACCATTGATACGCGATATCAGGGCTTGGTAGGCTCGCCTTACGCTATTGCGCGCTGGCTGCCAGCCGTCGTCACCACCGACCACGACGTGAAGCTGCAACCCGTGCTGCTGAAATACGATGTGGTGCAGCAACTCCTTTACGCCCGTCAGCCTACTCGCACTGACTCGATGCTGCTGAACGAGAACCGCGTGAAAAGCTTCGTGCTGACAGATGCTACCGGCACGGTGCCTGAGCGCCGGTTCCGACGCTTCGTGGAGGCTCCGGAACCGGCGCAGGGCCGTGAGTTTGTGGAGGTGTTGCACGAAGGCAAGTACACGGTGCTCAAGCAGTACCAGAAGAAGCTGGAGCAAGCCAGCTACAAAGGCGCCTACAGCCAGGACAAGCGCTATGACGAGCTGGTAACCAAAGAAACGTACTACCTACGCCGGCCCGATGGCAAGGTAGTGCCCATCAATAAGCTCACGCTGAAAGCCTTGCAGAGCGCGGCGCCGGAGCTAGCAGCTAAGCTGAAAAGTGAGGCCGACCGCAACAAGAGCATGGGCAAATCGGAGGCTGACTTGATAGCGCTGCTGCGGGTAGTAGACCCAACAACGTGATGCAATTGTAGAACCTACCGCAAAGCAGTAAGCTTGTCCTATGAAACACTTCTTTTTACTTGCTGCTGGCCTATTGGTTGGCTCTCAGGCCACCGCCCAAAAGCAACCGGCCGTATCGGCGGCTACTGTGGAGCGCGTGGCCCGTACCCTCACCGCCGACGACATGGCCGGCCGCCCTAGCGCCGGCCCCGGCAACCTGAAAGCTGGTCAGTTTCTGGCCGCTGAGTTCAAGCGTATTGGCTTGAAGCCGCTGCCGGGCAAGGACAATTTTTTACAGGAGTTTGAGGCCTATGAAGCGCAGACGAGCGCCCGGACCGCCACTCTGAATGGTACGGCCCTACCCCCCGATAACATCGTGCTTTCTTCGGGTCTGCCCCAGGTGGACTGGACAAATACCGACGCGACGATACGCACAGTGATGGTAGGGGCGCAGGACAATCTGTTTCAGGTGGTGCGGCCGTTGCTGGATCTGCACGAAAACACCGTGGTCATTGTCGATCCGGCGCATCAGGCGCAGTTTAAGCGGTTGCTAGGATTGAATAAGGGGTCGGTGAAGGCCCAACAGCCAGCAGCACACGCCGTTGCAATGTTGCTGGCGACTGCACCGCTAGAAGGTGCTGCGCCTACCTACGCCGTAACGGCTACCACTACCATCAAACCCGTTGCTATGCGCAACGTGGTAGGGATACTACCCGGCCGCGACAAAAAGCTGGCCCCGGAAATGGTGGTTTTCTCCGCGCACTACGACCACCTGGGCATCACCCAGGCCGTAGCCGGCGACTCCATTGCCAATGGTGCCGACGACGACGCCAGTGGTACCACGGCCGTAGTGGCCCTGGCTGAGTACTACAAAAAGCAGAAAAAGAACGCCCGCACGCTAGTTTTCGCAGCTTTCACGGCAGAAGAAATCGGTGGGTTTGGCTCGCAGTATTTCTCTCGTCAGCTCGACCCAGACAAGGTGGTAGCGATGTTCAACATTGAGATGATTGGCAAGGTAGCGAAGTTCGGCCCCAACACGGCTTTCATCACCGGCTACGAGCGGAGCGACTTCGGCCCGCTGTTGCAGCAAAACTTGCAAGGCTCGCCGTTCCGCTTCGAGCCCGACCCGTATCCCGAGCAAAACCTGTTCTACCGCTCCGACAACGCCACGCTGGCAAAATTAGGCGTGCCAGCCCACACCATCAGCACCGACCAGATTCCCACGGACAAGCTCTACCACTCCGTCGACGACGAAATCGAGAGTCTGGATCTACAAAATATGACGTCCGTTATCAACGCCATTGCCCGCAGCGCTACCGATATCATATCAGGTCAGCAAACGCCCACACGCGTGGCGAAGGAGTAGGGAGTTAAGAAAAGGTGTGTCATCCTGAGCTTGCGAAGGACCTTATGCCCGCAGAACGACAGACGTCATAACGACTCGTTCTGCGGGCATAAGGTCCTTCGCAAGCTCAGGATGACACACCTTTTTTACTCACTATCTCACCACCTCACTACTTCGGCAGCCGCACGCTGAGGCCGGCGCCTACCTGCGGGGCGGCGCGACCTTCGCGCCAGGTGTTGCCGGCGTTTAGGTCGAGGCGCAGGCCGGGTAGGGGGCGCCAATAGAGGCCACCCGTGAGGCCCGGCTGCCAACCGTAGGTGCGTTGCCAGAAGGTATAAGTTTCCGCAAAAAAGCCAACGGTGGGCAGAATAGCACCATTTAGGGCCAATGTACCCAGGTATTGCCCTTGGCTGGTTCCTTCGGCCCGAAACCCACGTTGCCGAAATCCTACGTTGGCCTCCAGGCCGTAGCGCTGGCCCAACTGTTGCGACACTAGCAGGCGAGCTGCCGGCTCGTAGGTTTGATTAAGGTAGGACGCGTCACCGGTAGGCAGTGTCAGCTCAGTGAGTAGTACCACCTGAGAGCGGGCGTCTTGGTTGCTGGAAGCCAAGAACTTAGCGCCCACCGTAAGGGGCGCGAAGCCGTTGGGATAAGAGGGTAGGGTAGGTTGCGGCGCATCGCCAAGGGTAGGACGTGCGGAAACATCAGCCAAATAACCTTGCGAAGCCCGCAGCTCTATGTGGTTGAAAAACCCTACCCGCAATAGGGCCGACGAAAGCGTGCGGCGCGGCCCCAAGCCGTCCGGCGGCGCGTAGCGCAACGTCCCCAACTCTACCTGCACCTGGCCGGGATACAGCATGCTCGTCGTAACGGTTTGGCCGGGCCGGTCGGGGCGGAGGTTGCGGATAAAGGGTGTTTCTGCGTTGGCAACAGGGTCGGAGGGGAGGCTTTGGGCCAGGGTGCGGGCCGAGCCGGCGAGCAGGAGCAAGCCGGTAGCCGTCAGCAGAGTGGTCGTGCGCATAGCTCCCGACACGCTTGAGCGGCGGAAAGTTCAGTGGATGAGTCGGCGAGGTACGGGTGAAAAAAATGGATATTAAAAAACCGTCTGTCATCCTGAGCTTGCGAAGGACCTTATGCCCACAGAACGAGTCGTTATGACGTCTGTCGTTCACA
>NZ_JAHWGL010000027.1 GCF_019334315.1 Hymenobacter profundi | reverse complement strand
ATATCCTTTCTACGATTAGCCTATCAAGTAGGTAGTTCTGCAACAGCCACGGTGAATTGTCAGATGTTATAGGGCTTTACGTGGCAGAAGTTATAGCTATAGCACGTAATCGTTTTATTTACAAGTATTTAATACAACTTAAACTAATGGTCAAAAAGTGTAACTACCGCTCAATAAGGTCGTGTTTAGCTCGGCTGTAGGTTCAGGAATATGACCGTTTCAAGGCAAGCGGGCGTTGCTTTCGCTCACCACCGGGGGCGGCGCAGCGGACTACCAGCCGGGCGGGTTGCAAGAGGATCTGGCCCCGCAGGTGGTGTACGGGCCGGTTCGGCTTTCACAAGCGGAACGAGTGGCGCTGTTAGACGCGTGGGCCGCACGGTTGGTGTCGTTGACTGAGGAATCGCCATTCAGCGTGTGCATCTATCTATTAACTGCTGTTCGCTACGCAGCTCAAGTTGCCTCCTGTAGACTATTTCAGCTACTGTCGTCCCAACTGCGCCCGGATGCGGCTGAGCGAAGGGCCTTTGATACCCAGGTAGGAGGCAATATGGCCCAGCGAAACCCGGTTGGTGATGCCCGGAAACTGCCGGAGCAGGTTCAGGTAGCGCTGCTCGGCCGACTGGAACAGCATGGCCTCGGCCTTGCCCTGCTGCAGCACCAGGTACTGCTCGGCCAGCAGGCGGCCAAACCGCTCCCACCCGTGCGACTGCGCAAACAGCTCGTGCAGCTGCCCCACGCTGATGACTAGCAGCTCCGAGTCTTCCAGGGCGGCGATGTAGTAGGGGCAAGCCTGCTGGGTGATCAGGCTCTTGAGCGAAGTTAGAAACGTGCCCTCGGGCACGAAGGCCACGTTGTGCTCCTCGTCGGTGACCGGGTCGGGGTAGTACACCCGGAACAGGCCCCGCACGATGAAGCCCACGTACTGGCACACGGCATTGCGGAAGTTGAAAAACTCGTGGCGCGGAATAGTGCGCAGCGACCAGCACGCATCGGCCAGGCGCAGGTCGTCGTCGGAGAGCTGGGCGAAGGTCCGCAGCTGCTGGGTAAGCAGCTGGTGCGGGGAGGTAGGGGAGGCGGACTGCATAGGTAAGCAAAATACGCAGGAATTGCGGGAGCCGGGGCACGCATGGTCCTCAGAAACAGGCCCAGACGGTGGCTGGCTCGGTACGCCACCCGCGCAGCCCCCTACCGGGCGGCGGCGCATCGCTTTTTAACCTAGGTGAAAATTCCGCTCTGGGCGCGGCCAGACCTTTGTCTCATCATTCACCCCAACCAACGCCTCACGCGTTTCCACTGATGAGAAAAACCCTGTATGCCCTGCTAGCCCTCGCGGCCATCACCACGCTGGCCTGTCAAAAAGACGACGAGCACGAACCCGCCCAGCAAAAAGCCACCGTGGTGCTGGTGCACGGCGCCTGGTAAGGGCCCTACACCTGGCAGCCCGTCGTGGACCGGCTGCAGCAGCGCGGCTACCCCGTCGTGAACGTGGAGCTGCCCGGCCACGGCGCCGACAAGACCCCAGCCGCCAGCATTACCATGAACACGTACCGCGATAAGGTGCTCGCGGCCATCAACGCCCAAGCCGCCGACCAGGTGGTGCTGGTCGGGCACAGCCTGGGTGGGGCCGTCATCTCCACGGTGGCCGAGGCCGCGCCCACAAAAATTGCCAAGCTCATCTACGTGGCCGGCTTCCTGCCCGCCGATCAGCAGTCGGTGTTCGGCCTGGCCGGGCAAGACTCCCAGTCGCTGCTGGGGGCGGCGCTTTCCACGAGCCCGGACGGCACGCTGGCCAGCGTGGACCGCGCCAAGCTGATCAACATCTTCTGCCAGGATGGCTCGCCCGCCGTGCAGCAGCAGGTGCTCGACAACTACCGCGACGAGCCCGCCGGCGCCCCGGCCGAGCAGGTGACCTTGACGGCCGCCAACTACGGCCGCGTGCCCAAGTATTACGTGCGCACGCTCCAGGACCACGCCCTCTCGCCCCTGCTGCAGGAGTTGATGCTGCGCGCTACCCCCGTGCAAAAGGAGTACCGCCTCAACACCGGCCATACCCCGCACCTGACGGCGTCCGAGGAGCTAACGAACATTCTCACGGAAATAGCCCAGTAGGCGCCGCTGGCCGGGGCGTTTGCCCGGCTTTTTCTTTCTCCCCTTTTCTTCTGTATCCCATGAACACGCTTCGCACAGCTACTGCCCTTTGGCAGGGCACGGGCCAGGACGGCACCGGCCGCCTGAACACGCCCACCCAGTTTTTTCATGACGCGCCCTACAGCTTCAAGAGCCGCTTCACCGACGCGGCCGGCACGCCGGGCACCAATCCCGAAGAGCTGCTGGCCGCTGCCCACGCCACTTGCTTCTCCATGGCTCTGGGCTTCGCCCTGCAGCAGGCCGACTTCGTGGCCGAGGAGCTGCGCGTGGAAGCAGCTGTGGCCCTGCAAGTAGGCGCCGAGGGCGCCGGTATCACGGGCGTCACCCTGCAGCTCAGCGGCCGGGTGCCCGGCATCACGGAGACCCAGTTTCTGGACCTGGCGGCCGGGGCTAAGGTCACTTGCCCTCTTTCCCGGGCGCTGAGCGCAGTGCCCATTCACCTCGACGCCACGCTGGCTGCCTAAGTCTGTCTCATTACGTCCATTTCATTCATTGCTCCTTGCTCATGGCAACTTCCCCTGCTCTTACCGCGCCTGCCCCGGCCGTACACACGGCCCGCGCCTTGCGCACCCTGTATTTCGTCCGCACCGCCTTCTCGGCGGTGTGGGTCGCGCTGGTGCTCACGTTCGTGAAAACCTCGCCCCTCGTCACCGGGGCGCTGCTGCTGCTCTACCCAGCCTGGGACGTGCTGGCCACCATTGGCGACATCCGGGCCAACCGCGGCACCGGTACCTCGCTGGCCCCGCAGTACGTCAACATCGGGGTAGGCACCCTAACCACCCTGGCCGTGGCCCTGGCCCTGCGCCGGGGCGTCCCGCAGGTGCTGGTCGTCTTCGGCGTGTGGGCCGTGCTCACGGGCCTTATCCAACTGCTGCTAGGCCTGCGCCGCCGCCACCTCAACGGCCAGTGGCCCATGATGCTCAGCGGCGCCCAGTCGATGCTGGCCGGGGTGCTGTTTGTGGTGCAGGCCCACGACCCCGCCAAGGGCCTGGCCGACGTGGCGGGCTACTCGGCCGTGGGGGCCGTTTACTTTCTGCTGGCGGCCCTGCGTCTGCGCAAACCGGCGCAACAGCCCACCGTGTAATTTGAGGGCAGCGGGGCGTTGAACCATCTCAGAAGCCCCGCCGCCTACCTCAACCTATAGCTAATTTCACCCTATGAATCACTCCTTTGATGCCATCATCGTAGGGGCCGGCCAAGCCGGACCTTCCCTGGCGGGCCGCCTCACGGCCGCGGGCTGGACCGTAGCTTTAGTGGAGCGCCAGCACCTGGGCGGCACCTGCGTCAACGTAGGTTGCACCCCCACCAAAGCCCTGGTGGCCAGCGCCAAAGCTGCGCACACCCTGCGTCACGCCACCGACTACGGCCTGCCCGCCGTCGGCGACTTCCGCGTCAACCTGGCTGCCGTCAAGGCCCGCGCCGACGCCATCGTGCAGGGCTCGCGCCACAGCCTGGAAACCTGGCTGCACGGCATGGCGGGCTGCACCCTCTTCCACGGCACGGCCCGCTTCGTATCGCCCACGGCTATGCAGGTCGGCGACGACGTGCTGGAAGCCCCGCGCATCTTCCTGAACGTGGGCGCCCGCGCCCACCGGCCGGCGTTGCCGGGCATCGAACAGGTGCCCACCCTCACCAGCAGTTCCTTGCTGGCCCTGACCGAGTTGCCGGAGCACCTGCTCATCGTAGGCGGCGGGGTGGTAGGGCTCGAATTCGCCCAGCTGTTTCGGCGACTCGGCTCAGAAGTGACGCTGATTGAGCGCAGCCCCCGCCTGCTCCCGCGCGAAGATGCGGACGTGTCGGCCGCCGTGGCGGACGTGCTGCGCGGCGAGGGCGTTACCTTGCGCCTCGGGGCCGAATGCATCGGCCTGGGGCGGGTGGACGGCCAGCCTGAAGTGCGCGTGCGCTGCGCCACCGACGATTCTCCTAGCCGCGGCTCGCACCTGCTGCTGGCCCTGGGCCGCCAGCCCAACACCGACGATCTGGCCCTGGACCAGGCCGGCTTGCAAACAGATAAGTACGGCTAAATTCCGGTGGATGAGCAGTTGCAAACGGCCGTGCCGGGCATTTGGGCGCTGGGCGACTGCAACGGCCGGGGTACCTTCACCCACACGGCCTACAACGACTACGAAATCGTGGCCGCCAACGTGCTCGACCACGATTCGCGCCGCGTGAGCGAGCGGCTGCCCGTATCGGCCATCTACCTCGACCCGCCCGTGGCCCGGGTGGGCCTGTCGGAGGCCGAGGTGTGCGCCGCCGGCATCCCAGCCCTGGTGGGCTTGCGGCCCATGACCAAAGTGGGCCGGGCCGTGGAGAAAGGCGAAACCCAGGGCTTCCTGAAGGTGCTGGTGCACTCTGCCACCGACCAGATTCTGGGCGCCTGCTTGGTGGGCACGGGCGGCGACGAAGCCATTCACACCATTATCACGGCTATGTACGCCCGGCAGACGGCCGCTTTCATGCGCCGCACCGTGTTCATCCATCCCACCGTGGCTGAGTTGATTCCGACCGTGTTCGGTGAGCTGCAGCCGTTGGCCGCGACTCCGGCCACGCTGTAACGGCGCGCAGTACCCCCGGGGCGACCGGCGTACTAGTGCGCAGGTCCTGCTCGTTCAGCTGCTCACTGGCCATGCAGGAGGCCCACATTAAACGTGGCATTGACGACCATAACAGACGCGTCCCCCTCCTTTTCCTATACAACGCACCGCGCCCGAAAAGGGACGGTAGGGGAGGAAAAAAGGGACAGAGAACGGTCCAATAATGCGGTACAGCAATCTAAATACAAGCCTCTTTCTGGTTCAATAAGAAAACTGTCCAGCTCGACGGGACCACTTCACAATACCCAACGGCCCCACCAGGCCTTGAATTTTATTGCCCCACTCGAATTTAAACAAGCAGCTTAACCTCTGCCTGCCACTGGCTTACTAAATGGGGAAGCGCACATATTTAGGGAAGCGTACAAGCCTACCTTATCGCACTGCCCGTTCTTACTGAACCACCCCAGTCTAGTACACACCCTGTGAACAGGTAGCCGCGAGCTACCTGTTGACTTATACGGTTTCGGGCAGATAGACTTACCAGCCTAATGGAAGAAAACCAGCTTCGCCCCGGCGGCAAGCCCCCCATCGGTAAGCTGAATTGGGTTGTGCTGCAGGCTATCTTAAGGTGCCCATGGCGTCTGATTAACACCCGATAAACATCAATGGCTGTTTTCGGGCTGCACGACATCGGCATCACCCTACCGTAACCTCAACCCAGCACTGAGAGCATCTTTAGCACTTACTGTATCTTAGCAGGATGAAGCAACTGCCTCACTTAATAAGCTGGCTACTTGGGTTATTTCTGTTGTTGGGCTGCTTGAACGTGCATGTAGTAAGCGCTTCAGCGGCACCGCGTTATGTTATTGGCTTTTCGCAGTGCACGATGAACGATGCTTGGCGACAAGCCATGCTAGTGGGCATGAAAAAAGAGTTAAGCTTTTATCCCAACGTAACGTTTCGGCTGAAGGATGCCCACGACAATACGGCCCTGCAACAGCGGCAGATACGCGAATTTCTGAAGGAGAAAGTGGATCTGTTGATTGTGTCGGCCAACGAAGCCGAACCGATTACTCCCCTGGTGGAGGAAGCTTTTAATCGGGGAATACCCGTCGTTATCCTCGACCGGCGCACCACCTCCCAGCTCTATACTGCCTACGTGGGCGGCAACAATCAGGAAGTGGGTAGGGCTGCGGGCCGCTATATCGGTAGCCTGTTGAAAGGCAAAGGCAAGATCCTGGAAGTATTGGGTGCAGCCGGGGCCTCCCCGGCTCGCGACCGGCACAAAGGTCTGCTGCAGGCACTACACAGCTTCCCGCAGGTACAGGTGGTAGGGGAGGTACAGGGCAATTGGCAGCGCCCATCGGTGCTGGCAGCGTTGCCCGCCGTATTGCGGCTGCACCCGGATGTGCAGCTCATCTTCGCCCATAACGACCGCATGGCCTTGGGAGCCTACCAAGTATGCAAGCAACTGGGGCTGGCCAAGAAGGTGCACGTAGTGGGAGTAGATGGACTGGCGGGTCCCCAGGGAGGTTTGCAGCTGGTGCAGGATAGTATTCTCACTGCCACCTTGCTGTACTCGCCGGGTGGGGAAGAAGCCATTCGTACGGCCATGAAAATCCTGCACAACGAGCCGTACGACAAGGAAAACATGCTCAGCACCATGGTCATCGACTCGACGAACGTGCTGACTATGAAGATGCAGACCGAGAAGCTAGCCAGCCAGCAGGGTGATATTCAGCGGCAGCAGGAGTTGTTGGAAAACCAGCGACACACCTTTGTAAGCCAGCAGCGGGGCCTATACATACTAGGCGCGGCGTTGCTGGGCGCGGCCTGTTTGGGGCTGCTCGTATGGCGGGCACTGCGGGCTAACCGACGCATCACTCGGATGCTGGCCCAACAAAATGAGGAAATCCGCTCGCAGCGTAATCAGATTCAGGGGCTAGCCGAGCAGGCCCGGGTGGAAACAGAGGCAAAGCTGCGTTTCTTCACGAACTTCTCGCACGAGCTGCGTACTCCGCTCACGCTTATGCTGGGGCCCTTGGAGGAAGTATTGACGGATGGCCCACTCCTGGCGCCTTCGCATCGGCAGGAGTTGGGCCTGGTGCGTCGCAACGCCCAGCGCCTGTTGCAACTGGTCAATCAGCTGATGGACTTCCGCAAAATTGATGTGGGCAAGATGCCAGTGCGGGCCACCGAAGGTAATCTCGTAGCGTTCGTGCGCGAAATCATAAATATGTTCGAGAAGACGGCCCGGCAGCAGCGAGTCAGCCTACGTTTCTTGCCGGCTGAGCCAGCAGTATGGCTGTGGTTCGACGTGAATATTCTGGACAAAGTATTTTTCAACCTGCTGGCTAATGCACTAAAATTCACCCCTGAGAAAGGCCAGGTCACAGTCAGTATAGAACCCCTGCCAGCGGAAGGCCACGTGCGGGTGAGCGTGGAAGATACGGGCCCCGGTATCAGCGCCCAGGACCAGGCACACATTTTCGAATGGTTTTATCAAGGGCAGGCGCCCGGCGGCAAGGGCTCGGGCATGGGCCTAGCCTTGGCGTTGGGCCTAACGCGCCTGCACCAGGGCCAGCTTACGTTTCGGAGCCAGGCAGGCCAAGGAAGTACTTTTGTTGTAACCCTGCCGCTCTCCCTACCCGACGCGATGCGCTCTGCCGCGCCCGTATCGATGCCCGTGGCCGCTTCCTTCATGCTAGACGAGGAGCTAGCCGAAACCTTACCCGAAGCCGCCTTCGCCACCGGAGACAACAGCGCTGCCCTGGTACTGGTCATTGAGGACAACCCCGAGGTCAATACTTTTCTGGCCCGGAAGCTGCGGCCCCACTTCCAAGTGCAAACGGCGTTGGACGCTGCCCACGGTCTGCGTCTGGCTGCCGACACCATTCCCGACCTGGTGGTGTGCGATGTAATGCTCCCCGACCAAAGCGGCCTGGACGTAGTGCAGCAGCTGAAGGGCGACTGGCGCACGTCCCATATTCCGGTGGTGTTGCTCACGGCCCAATCGGCTCCTGAGCAGCAGGTAGAGGGCGTACAGGCCGGCGCCGACCTCTACCTCACCAAGCCCTTCAATCCTACCTTTCTGCTCGAAAACCTGCGCACCTTGCTGACCAACCGGCAGCGGCAGCGTGAGCACTTCCGCCGCGAGCTGAGTACCGCTACCGCTACAGTAGCTCCCCAACAGCGCGTAGACCAGAAATTCCTGGCCGACCTCACGGCCATTATCGAAGCTAATCTGGCTCGCCCCGAGTTAAGCGTGGAGGACGTAGCCCACAGCATGGGCCTCTCGCGGGTGCAACTATACCGCAAGATGAAGGCTGTGCTGGGTACCGGCGTAAGCGAATTCATTCAAAGCCTACGCCTCACCAAAAGCCGACAATTGCTGCTGGAAGAAGGGCTCACAATTGCAGAGGTAGCCTACCAGCTTGGCTTTTCCTCTCCAGCTTATTTCTCCACCAGCTTTAAGGGCCGCTATCAAATGTCGCCCTCCGAGTTTCGGGCGCTGCATACCACGCCCAGCACGTGATACACCAGCGAAAATCAGGTGCAAAAAGTGAAAGTGCTCTGCTTAATTGCAAACGTTTTCGACTTACAAATACCTGATAATAAATAGATTAATTATTGAAATGTAATTGATTCAAATGTGAAAGCTTTTGAATCAATCGTGTACTGTTGCAAGAGAAAGATCCGAGAATTTTGAGCCCTGAAGCCGTCGCAGCCTCCGGGCCAGTTCGTCTTCCGAGCCTAGTTAAAAGCTGCTTCTAAAACGTTTGCAGCGAGGTAGGCCCGGTTGGATATAACGTGGCAGGGACAAAGAGACGCTTCAATGCTCTTTCTGTTCTCACCCTCTTTCTCTTGCTACATTATGCACAAAAGTGTACCTCTAACGCGGCGTCTGCGTGTGCTCACGCTGCTGGCAACGGCCCCCCTCACGGCCGCCGTGCTGCCGGGAGTAGCCGTGGCCGCCCTACCCAGTTCTGCTATTCAGGCGCTAGCGGATATTCCAATTACGGGTCAGGTAAACGATGAGAAAGGCGTGGGCCTGCCCGGCGTTACTGTAGTAGTGAAGGGTACTACCAACGGCGCCTCCACTGACGGGGAGGGCCGCTTTGCCCTCACAGTGCCCGCTACCGCTACGCTCGTTATTTCTTCCTTGGGCTATACCCCACAGGAAATAGCCGTGGCCGGCAAAACCAGCTTCTCCATTCAACTGGTGCCCTCCACCCAGAACCTGAACGAGGTGGTCGTAACGGGTTACCAAACCCAGCGGCGGGCCGACCTGACGGGCGCCGTAGCGGTGGTGAATCCGGAGGAAATCAAGAGCATGACCTCCAACAACGTGGTCAATAACTTGCAGGGCAGGGTGCCGGGGGTACAAATTACTACGGATGGTTCGCCAAGTGGCAGCCGCACGGCCGTGCGCATCCGCGGCTTCGGCACGCTGGGCAACAACGACCCGCTCTACGTGATTGACGGCATCCCAACCAAGGAAGGCATCAACCAGCTCAACCAGAATGATATTGAGTCGATTCAGGTGCTGAAAGATGCGTCGGCGGCCAGTATCTACGGTTCGCGGGCTGGCAACGGCGTCATCATCATCACCACCAAAAAGGCGAAAAAAGGCGTGACGCGGGTGGATTTCTCCACGTTCTTCTCCGCCCAGAAGCCGGGGCCGCACATCAGGATGCTGAACACCCAGGATTACGGGCGCATCTACTGGCAGGCCTCCGTCAACGACGGCACCACGCCTACTATTCCGTTCTACAACTTTCAGTCGCGCTTGGGCCCCGATGGCCGGCCGGTGCTGGACAACGTGACGGTACCGGAGTTTCTGGACGCGGCCCAAACCCAGCGTACCGCCGACACCGATTGGTTCAGGGAAACCCAGCAGACAGCGTTGGTGCAGCAGTACAACGTGAACGTGAGCAACGGCGGGGAGCACGGCGGCGTGCTGTTTTCGCTGAACTACTACAAGAACTCCGGTACGCTGAAATATACGGGTGCCGACCGCTGGACTACGCGTCTCAACTCGGACTATTCGCTGCTGGGTGACCGTCTGAAAATAGGAGAAAATCTGACTGTCAGCAAGTTGGAGGAAAATCAGTTCGACCTCAATCTGATTCGAGACCGAAGCAGTCAGCTGCTCAACATCGTGCCGGTGCGCACGGTGGACGGGGTAGGGTGGGGCGGCCCCGTAAACGGCATTGGCGACCGGGACAACCCCGTGCGCCTGCTCACCGACAACCAGCAGAACCGCTCGAATCTCTACCGCGTGTTCGGCAATGCTTTCGCCGACGCCGAAATCATCAAGGGCCTGCACCTGCGCACCAGTTTCGGCATCGACTACTCGCTGTATAAGTACAAAGAGCTGTACAAAACCTTTAGGGCTGGCTACCTGTCCAACGACAATAACCGTGTGACCAACAACGAAAGCACGTTTGGTAACTGGGTGTGGCAGAACACGTTGAACTACGACCTGGCGCTGGGCGCCGGCAAGCACGCGCTGAGCTTTCTGCTGGGCAATGAGCGTATCAGCTACGCCAGCGAGAGTTTCTACGCCTCGCGCACCAACTTTGCCAGCGAAGACCCTAACTACATTGTGCTCGACGCGGGCTCGGCCAACAAGGACAACGGCGGCTCGGCCACGGCCTACCGCCTGGCTTCTTATTTCGCTAAGGTCAACTACTCGTTCATGGACCGGTACCTGCTCTCGGGCACTATCCGCCGCGACGGTTCCTCGCGCTTCGGGGCCGATAACCAGTTCGGGGTGTTTCCGGCCGTGTCGGGCGGGTGGCGCCTGAGCGAGGAGAGCTTCGTGAAAGACAACGTGAATGCCGTGTCGGACCTGAAACTGCGCGCTGGCTGGGGCCAGACTGGCAACCAGGACATTGCCAATTTTGCCTCACGGGCTATTTACCAGTCGAGCCTGGGTACGCTGGACCCCAACTTCGCCTATGACATTGGTACGGCCTACGACATCTACGGCAACGACACCAACCTGCCGGCCGGCTACCGGCGCGTGCAGCAGGCCAACCCCAACCTGAAGTGGGAAACCACTACCCAGACCAACGTGGGCCTCGACGTGGGCTTCTTCCAGAACAAGCTCACTGGCTCGGCCGACTACTTCGTGAAGAAGAGCACCGACATCCTGGTAAACCTACCCTTCCTGGGGGTAGTAGGCGAGGGCGGCGACAAGTTTGTGAACGGCGCCTCCATCAAAAACTCGGGCTGGGAATTTCTACTCACCTACCAGAACGCGCTTGACAACGGGCTGACGTTCAACGTGTCGGGCAACCTCTCCACGTACCGCAACCGACTCACCTACCTGCCCGACGAGGTGATTAACGCCTACGGAGGCAACGGTCAGGACGTGACGCGCCTGGGTCACTCCATCAACGCCGTGTACGGCTACGTGGCTGATGGCCTGTACCAGAATGCGACGGAAGTAGGCGAAGGCCCTACCCAGGTAGGTGCTGCCCCCGGCCGCATTCGCTACAAAGACCTGAACGGGGATGGTACAATCAACAACTTCGACCAGACGTGGATTACGGAGGCCATTCCGGACTTTGCGTACGGCCTGAACCTGGGCTCTGCGTGGAAGGGCTTCGATGTGCAGGTGTTTTTCCAGGGCGTGCAAGGCCTCTACGCCTACAACAACTCAAAATTCCGCACTGATTTCTCTTCCTTGGCTTCGGGCGAGAACTGGGGCCAGCGCCTGCTCGATGCCTGGTCGCCGACCAACACGGGCTCCTCGATTCCGGCACCTACCCTGGTAAACTCCAACAACGAGGGCCGCTCCTCTACTTACTTCGTCGAAAACGCGTCGTATCTGAAGCTGCGCAACGTGCAGGTGGGCTACAACCTACCCACTGCGCTGGTCAGCCGGCTGCGCCTACAAAACGTGCGCGTGTACGTGCAAGGGCAAAACTTTCTCATCGCCAAGAGCAAGCAATTCACCGGCCCCGATCCCGAGGTGACCAACTACCAGTACCCCATACCGCGCGTGTTCACCACCGGCCTGAACGTTTCTTTTTAACCGCTACGCTAGCCAACCCTTCCCATGAAACTCCTCAAAACCAGCTTGCTGGCCTGCTCGCTGCTGGCCTTTTCGGTGAGCTGCAACGATAAAAGCTTCCTCGACGTGGACCCCACCGGGGCGCTCAGCGACGGTCAACTGAATACTGTTGAAAATATTGACAAACAGGTAATTGCGGCCTATGCACAGCTAGGCAACGACATTTACTATGTGCCTTATACCTCCATGTGGCCCTACGGCAACGTGCGCGGCGGGGACGCCTACAAGGGCGGCGGCGGCACGGCCGACGTGGACGCGTTTCACTTTTACGAAACCTTCACCTTCAACCGCGTCGACCTAAGCAACACCGACGAGTTTTGGTACCGCATGTACCTGAGCATTTCGCGCTGCAACGACGCGCTGCGCCGCCTCAACGCCGTGGACGCCGCAACGATGCCCAACAAGGCTGTGCGCCAGGGCGAGATGCGCTTTCTGCGTGGGCACTTCTACTTCCTGCTCAAGGAGATGTTTAAGTACGTGCCCTATATCGACGAGGAATTGCCGGTGGATCAATACCCTACCGTGTCGAACGTGGCCCTGAGTAACGACGCGCTGTGGAGCAAAGTGGCCGAGGACTTCCGCTTTGCAGTGGAAAACCTACCCGCCACCCAGCCCGAAGTAGGGCGGGCTACCAAGTCGGCGGCGCAGGCCTACCTGGCCAAAACGTTGCTGTATCAGGCCTATACGCAAAACGAGAGCAACGCCGTGACGGGCATCGACGCGGCCAAGCTCACGGAGGTAAACACCCTGTGCGACGCCGTGATCAGCTCCGGCCAGTACTCCTTACATCCCGACTTTGCCACCAACTTCCTCACGGCGGGCGACAACGGGGTAGAGTCGGTGTTTGCCATTCAGTTTTCGCGCAACGACGGCACGCCCAAGGGCCGCACCGACCGTGGCAACGAGCTAAACTACCCCATGAACCCGGAGTACGGCTGCTGCTCGTTTCATCAGCCCAGCCAAAACCTGATCAACTCGTTTAAGACCGATGCCGGCGGGCTGCCCCGCTTCGCCGATTTCAATACCTCCGGCGACCTGACAACCCCAGCCGACTTCCTCAGCACTACCGTCGACCCACGCCTCGACCACACGGTAGCCATTGTCGGGCACCCGTTCAAGTACGACCCCAACTTTGTGTTTCAGGAGTCGTGGGTGCGCGTGCCGCAGGTATACGGCTACAACCTGTCGATGAAGGAAAGCGTGCTGCCCACTGACCCCAGCTTTCAGAAGACGCCGCCCTTTATGACCTCATCGAAGAACTGGACAATTATTCGCTACGCCGACGTGCTGCTGTGGAAGGCCGAAGCGCTCATTGAGCTGAACCGGCCGTCGGAGGCCCTACCCCTTATCAACCAGATACGGCAGCGGGCGCAGAACAGCACCGCGCGCCTGAAGCAAACCAACGGCGCGGCTACCTCCAAGTACAACATTGGCCTCTACCCAACCGCCGGTTTCACGCAAGCCTACGCCCGTGAAGCCCTGCGTTTCGAGCGCCGCCTGGAGTTTGCCATGGAAGGATACCGCTTTTTCGATTTGGTGCGCTGGGGCATCGCGGCGCCCTACCTGAACACCTACTTCGCTAAGGAAAAGAACCTGCGTCAGTATCTGTCTACCGCCCGTTTCACGCCCGCCCGCGACGAATACATGCCGATTCCAATCAACCAGATCAACTTCAGCAAAGGACTATACAAGCAGAATGTAGGGTGGTAGGTGACCTGCCGCCGCCCCGCCGGATTTGGTGCATTACCTAACGCAAATAGCCACGACGTACCCGTCAGCTACTTCTATACGAATGAAAAAGAACGTTTTCTTCTGGTCAGTGGTGGTCGCGCTGGGCGGCTTACTTTTCGGATTTGATACGGCGGTGATTTCCGGAGCCGAGAAATCGGTGCAGCAGCTGTGGCAGCTCAACTCCTACCAGCACGGCCTGACCATGTCCATTGCCCTGATTGGCACCGTTATCGGGGCCATCTTTGGCAGCGTGCCCAGCGACCGGCTGGGGCGGCGCACCACCCTGAGCTGGATTGCGATGCTCTACTTGGTGTCGGCGGTAGGGGCGGCGCTGGCCCCCACGTGGGTGCCGTTCATGGTGTTCCGCTTCCTGGGCGGGCTCGGGGTAGGAGCTTCGTCGGTTACGGCGCCGCTGTATATTTCCGAAGTGTCGCCGCCTGCCTCACGGGGACGCATGGTGGGCATGTTCCAGTTTAATGTGGTGTTTGGCATTCTGCTGGCCTACCTCTCCAACTACCTGCTGGCCGGGCTGGGGGGGGAGCAGGATTGGCGCTGGATGCTGGGCGTGCAGGCCGTGCCGTCGCTGGCGTTCTTCCTGCTGTTGTTCCGAATTCCCGAAAGCCCCCGCTGGCTGCTACGCCAAAACCGTACGGCCGAGGCGCGGGCCGTGTTTGAGCGCATTGACCCGGCTACGGCCGAGAACAACGTATCGACCATCTTGGTGGCCAACGCGGCCGAGGAAGGTGCCGGCGAGTCGTTGTGGGCTCCGCAGTACCGGCGGCCGGTGCTGCTGGCGGTGCTGTTCGCTATGTTCAACCAACTGGCGGGCATTAATGCCATCATCTACTATGCCCCCCGTATTTTCGAGCTGACGGGCCTGGGCCAAAGCGCTGCGCTGCTGTCGTCGGCCGGTATTGGGCTGGTGAACTTCTGTTTTACCCTGCTAGCCGTCAACATCATCGACAAATTTGGCCGGCGCAAGCTGATGCTCATCGGTTCCGTAGGACTGATTGTGACGCTGGGCCTCGTGGCGGAAGCCTTTTACAGTCAGCGCAGTGGCCTGCTCGTGCCCCTGCTGCTATTTGGCTACATTGCCTTTTTTGCCTTCTCGCAAGGGGCCGTTATCTGGGTGTTTATTTCCGAGATTTTTCCGAGCGCCGTGCGTGCCAAGGGGCAGGCGCTGGGCAGTTCCACCCACTGGGTGCTGGCGGCCATCATCACCTTTGCTTTTCCGGCCCTCACCGAGAAGCTGGGTGGCGGCAACACCTTCGCGTTTTTCTGCGCCATGATGGTGCTTCAGCTGCTCTACGTGTGGAAGCTGATGCCCGAAACCAAGGGTAAAACGCTGGAAGATGCCGACAAAGTGCTGGTGCTGCACTGAGCAGCAGCCGTTGCTATTGGGCGCGCTGTTTCTGACGCACAGCGTGCCCGCTAATCTACTTACTTAACCAAGACCTTTTTACGCTGCATATGCCTACCTCCGTTGTTTGTTTCGGCGAAGTACTTTGGGACATCCTGCCTACCGGCCAGCAGCCGGGCGGGGCTCCGTTTAACGTAGCCGTGCACCTAAGCCAGCTAGGCCAGCCCGTTGAGTTGATCAGTCGCGTGGGCGACGATGAGCTGGGCCGGGAACTGCTGGCTTTCATCGAGTCGAAGCATTTAAATACCACCTATGTTCAACAAGGCCATACCCACCTCACGGGGGTAGTGAAAGCCAACGTGGACGACGCGAATGAAGTAGTCTACAAAATTGTGCAGCCTGTGGCCTGGGACTACATCCAGTATGAGGCGACACTGGCCGATGTAGTAGCGGAGGCCGATATGCTGGTCTACGGCAGTCTAGTTGCTCGCCAGACCAATAGCCGCGAAACTCTCTACCGCTTGCTCGAAAGCGCCCGTTTCCGGGTGTTCGACGTGAACCTGCGTCCCCCGCACTACACCAGGGAAGTAACGAAGTACCTGCTCAGCAAAGCCAATCTGGTCAAGATGAATCATCACGAGTTGACTGAAGTGATGGAGTGGTTGGGCCAGGGGCCGGTTCAGGACAAGGAAGCCGCCATGCAATGGCTGGCCCAGCGCTACCAATTGCAAGGGGTGTGCGTCACTTGCGGCGCCGACGGCGCGCTACTCTACACCGGCGGGCAGCTCTACCGGGCTCCCGGCCTACCCGTACAGGTGCGTGACACCATTGGCAGTGGCGACGCCTTTTTGGCCGCGTTGCTGAAAGGATGGCTGGCCGGCGACAAGCCAGAGACTATGCTACGCTTTGCCTGTGCTGCTGGGGCACTAGTGGCTACCCACCAAGGCGCCACGCCCGCCATCACCGCCGCCGACGTGGCCAAACTGCTCGCGCCGCAAACGGCGTAAGCTATTTCCTATTCCTTTCGCCCTTCGTTCGATCATGAAAAAGTTACTGGCCCTGCTTACCGGCGCGCTCCTGACGACTACCTCCTTCGCCCAGCAAGCCGCTGTACCACCGGCTACCCCGCAGTATCGCCCAGCCTACCACTTCACGCCGACTGCGCACTGGATGAACGACCCCAATGGCATGGTCTATTATCAGGGCACCTACCACTTGTTCTTCCAGTACTACCCCCAGGGTATGGTCTGGGGACCTATGCACTGGGGGCACGCCACCAGCCCCGATATGGTGCGCTGGCAGGAGCAGCCCATTGCCCTGTATCCTGATAAGCTGGGTATGATTTTCTCCGGTAGTGCCGTTGTAGACGAGAACAATACGGCCGGTTTTGGCAAGAATGCGTTGGTAGCCATCTTCACCCACCACAGCCCGGAAGAGGAGAAAAAAGGGCAGAACAAGCACCAATACCAAAGCCTGGCCTACAGCCTCGACGCGGGCAAGACGTGGACTAAATATGCCGGCAACCCCGTTCTGCCCAATCCTGGCATTGTGGACTTCCGTGACCCGAAAGTAAGCTGGAATGAGCCCGCTAAGCAGTGGGTGATGACCTTGGCGACCAAGGACCGCATCACGTTCTACTCCTCGCCTAACCTGAAAGAGTGGACCAAGCTGAGCGAGTTTGGCGAGAAGCTGGGCGCCCATGGCGGCGTATGGGAGTGCCCCGATCTGTTTCCGCTCATGCTCAACGGCAAAACGTATTGGGTGCTCATCGTGAACCTAAACCCGGGTGGTCCCAACGGTGGCTCGGCCACGCAATATTTTGTGGGTCAGTTTGATGGCAAAACCTTCATGCCTCTCAACGCCAAAACCAAGTGGGCCGACTACGGCCCCGACGAGTACGCCGGCGTAACGTGGAATAACACCGGCAACCGCCGCCTGTTTCTGGGGTGGATGAGCAACTGGGAGTACGCCAATGAGGTGCCTACTTCGCCTTGGCGTAGCGCCACAACCATCCCGCGCGAGCTGGGTTTGCGCCAAGTGGGTAGTGAAATCTACCTCACCTCGCAGCCTGTCTCCGAGCTGCGCACCCTGGCCGGCAAGGCCACCACCCTCCAGAATATAACGGTAAAAGCGCCCACCGACCTTACCGCCCGCCTCAACAGCACCACCGACAAGCACCGCCTGACACTCAGCACCAAGCAGTTGAATGATTTTGAGCTAGTGCTGGGTAATGCGGCTGGGGAGGAGCTGGTGGTAGGGTACGATAAAGCTGGCAAACAGTATTTCATTGACCGCAGCAAGGTGGGTAAAAACAGCTTCAGCCCCAAGTTTACGGGGCGTGCCGTAGCGCCGCGCCTGACCACAGCTGCTGGTACCGAGCTGATGCTCTACCTCGATGCGGCCTCCATAGAGCTGTTCGCCGACCAGGGTCTGACGGTGATGACCAGTATCTTCTTCACTAGCAAGCCCTTGACTTCTATAGAATTACGCTCGGCGCAGGGTAGCACGTGGCAGCAACTCAGCAACACGCCGCTGGTGGCAAAACCAGCTAGTAAGGTTCCAACCTTGGAACAGCGATGAGTCGCTCCTTTTCTTGTACAACCAAACATGTTCGAAAAGGGGCGTTATGGGACTGGGAAAGCGCTGGGTAACAGCTTAGTAATTTGAGTACAAGCTCGTCTCTTGGTTTGGTGGGGTTACTCATCTAACAGAGCAGCCCCACATGCATAGGCCTTCGTTAGACTGCTACGTACAGGAAATACAAACCTGTCGAAAAACACTCCGAAGCAATTCCTACTGGGGATACGCTCACAAGCCGAGGAATTTGGCGGCGTTGAAGCGCTTGACATCCTCTAAGTGGGCGTAGCACTCGATCATGGCATTGGTCTTCTGCTTGGTCTAGTTCTTAATGGCCTTGTTCGACTGCCCCGCCTCCACGGCAATGGTGACAAAGGACGCGCGGAGCGAGTGGGCCGTGTACTGCCCGCCCAAGTGCTGCTGCACGAGTTTGTTGGCGCTGATGTCGGAGAGGCGAAAGGTGGAGGGTTGGGCTACTTGCTTGGGCACCCGTTTCAGGGACACGAGCAGCGGCCCCGTGTCGCGGCCGAGCACCGCGACCCAAGCCTGCATCGAGCGCACGGGGCAGTAGCGGTCGTCGGGGGCATAGAAGACAGCTTTGTCCTCCACCTCGCCGTACTGGTTGGTCTTGTTCTTGTCCAGATGGATCAGCAGCGCTTGTGGGGTGAGCTCGAGGTGTTCCACGTTCAGGGCCACCAGTTCAGAGCGGTGGAAGGCGCCGGCAAAGCCCAGCAGTAGCAGCGCCCGGTCGCGCAGCCCAGCTGGTGTGGCCAAGTCCAGCTGGTTGATGGCGCGCTTGAGTTCGTCGTCCGAAAAGGCCTGGGCTTGCCGCTAGCGCTTGCCTAGTACGCGAGTGATACCTTCGAGCACGACGGCCAGCTGCTTGGAGTCCGTCGGGGTTTGGTAGCCGGCCAGCGTGTGGGCTTTGGCAATGGCCGAGAGGTAGCGGCGGATGGTGGCCAGCTTGCGGTTAGGTGCGTTACGTACTGGGCCACGGTGGTCACAGCGGCGGGCAAGTCCTCAAGTTCTTGATCTCAGCAGTACTGCTCGAAGGTGCGTAGGTCGGCCGCGTACGCCCGGCGCGTATTGGCCGCGCCGGCTAGGCCGACGGCCACGTAGCGGGCCACCGTATTGCAGACAGAAGACAAGCGTGCGGGCAACATTGCTGGGACCGGAATCAACTCACTCATGGTAGAAAGACTAGCGCGCTTGATAGTGCCTATATATAATTAGGAGTAGCCGAACGATTTTGACTGCAAAGTAGTAAAAACAATAAGGTTCGATAACTTTTACTTATCGGACCTTATCGTTTTTCGTACTTTTATCCCGAAAATCGACGCCTTACTCCTATATATATAGGTCACGTGAAAAAGCTCTCCGCACTACCCGCTCTGAAGATGACGTCAGGCCTGTCGCTGGTCGACCTCACGGAGCACACGGCTAAGTACGTGGCCGCTGGCTTGTCGGGCGCACCCAATACAGCCAAGGCCTACGCCGGCGATTTGAAGCGTTTCAGCCTGTGGTGCCAGGAGCACGGGTTGGAACCGCTTCCCGCCTCGGTCGATACGCTCGCCGGCTTCGTCACGCACCTGGCCGAATCGGGCAAGAAGGTGGCCACCATCCAGCGCCACTGCGCCGCCATCAGCAAGGCCCATGCCTTGAAGGGACTGGACTCGCCCACGGATGACAAGAAGTTCAAGGTGCTGCTCGAAGGCATCAGTCGCCTGAAGGGCGTGCGCCAGAAACAAGCACCGGCTTTTACGCTGGCCATCTTCAAACGCACGGTGAAAAGTATCGATACGACGAGCGTGTTTGGGCTGCGTGACCGGGTGATTCTGCTGCTGGGCTTTACTGGTGCCTTTCGCCGCTCAGAACTCGCGGCGCTGAATATCGAAGACCTTTCCTTCTCGGAGGAAGGACTCATTGTCAACCTAGCCAAGAGCAAGACCAACCAATTGGGTGCTGCCGAAGAGAAGGCTATTTTCTATTCCCCCGAGTTCAAGCTCTGCCCCATCCGCACGTTGCAGGCGTGGTTGCAGCGGCTGGATCGCACGGAGGGACCCGTGTTTGTGTCCTTCCGCAAAGGCGGAAGGCTCACCGAGCGCCGCCTGACGGACCATCATTTGAACCTGATCGTGCAGCGGTACCTAGGCGTGAAGTTCTCGGCGCACTCGTTGCGCGCCTCCTTTGTCACGGTGGCCAAGTTGGCCGGCGCCGATGACTCGGAGGTGATGAACCAAACTAAGCACAAAACGAGTGAGATGATACGCCGCTATACCCGCCTGGATAACGTGCGCCAGCACAATGCCGCCCAAAAGCTCGGCTTGTAACAAGCTAGGGTCGACCGTCCTTAGTATGTAACTTTTGCGTTACAGCACTTCTAGTTGAGCTGATCTCTACAAACTGCTGGCTTATCGTACGAATAAGCTTGCCTGCAACACGTTTCCTTACGCACAACCAAGCCGCTCCTAGAAAGGCGTTGGCCTGCTACTAACTAGGCCTGCCTAGGGCTGCAACGCCGCCGTTGTTTTCAGTAGATAGCCGCTACCGTCGTCGTGTCCACAAAAAAGGAGTCCGCCGTCTGCTGTCTTCCGCACCGCTAACAGCCTTCCCTCACTGCCCGCTACCACTTTGCGGCTCAGTTCCGCACCGGTGGGGGCGATGCGAAGGGCACACAAAGCCCCAGCTAGATTCCCTTGACTGTTGCTATAACCGCCCACTATATATTCCCCTTGCCCGTTCACCTGGATCGTTAAGCCGACGTCGTCATCCGCTGCCCCAAAGTGATACGCGGCTTGCGGCTGGCCTAGGGCGTTTGTCTTGAGCAGCAGTATCTGACGCCCCAACCCGGCGATGGTGGTATGGCCCGTCAGGGCATACCCGCCATCGGGTGTTTGGACCACGGCATGGGCATGGTTGAAGATGCCCTCGCCTAGCTGAGAGGTCCACAAGACAGCCCCCGATGGGGTAATTTTCGTGAGAAAAACTTTGTCGCCCCGCGTACCGGTCAACACAAAGTTCCCATCCGCGGTCGGTTGTATATCGCCCCCGTACTTGCCTGGGTAGTGGTGCGTGCGCACCACGTTTCCCGCCTGATCAACTTTGATCACTTCGAATTCCAGTTGGATTCCCTCCGTTGGATTGAGCAGCACGAGATAGCCCCCATCCGCGGTCGCCACAAGCGAGCCCCCACCGTATAGTCCTTCGTGGGGGCGCCTACTGGCTTGGCTCAGAGCAAGTCGCCGGTAGCCGAAAACTTCCACAGAATGGCCTTTTGCGCGTTGGTATTGTTAAATAGGAGGAACTGCTACCACCCACGCGACCAAGATCGTGCCATCGGCGGCGGCTACCACACTATTTCCCCAACTACCGCGGCTTTGATACGTGGCGCCCTGGTTCGTCCAAGCGCAGGTATACGTTTTCGTCCAGAGCGTATCCCCAGCCGGCGTCAGCTTGAGCAGCAACAGGCGCGTGCCCAAAGGAAAGGAGCTGAACGACGACTGAAAACCCGTTACCAACAAGTTGCCATCACGCGTCGTGACGGCATCGGAGAGCCGAATATCCGCCATCTTTTTAGTAAAGACGGTGACCGATTGGGGGGTGGATGGGGTGTTTTCGTTTTTCGTACAGGCGACTACCGCGCTGCACAGGCAGGCCATCGCCGCGCCTCTTCGCAAGCGGGGCACAACCAGCGTAGAAGAAAAAAGCATGCAGTAAAAAGGGGACAAATACGTTGGATAAACACGCCGTAGGCCAGCAAGCAGGAACAGAGGCGCCCAACGCAACTTCTTTGCCATCCCTCTTTGAGATAGTTTGCTTGTGCGGGACCAGGTGAAGGAGTGAGCGAAAGAAGCTATTGACCGGTGCGCAACGGCGTTCTTCTTGCGCAGGATGTCTCATTGTAGCTGAGCCGGTACGCGCCGCACAGGCACGTTTTCCGAGCGTGGGGTAGCTGATGTGCTAGGCGCAACCGACGAGCATGCTTATAGCATAACACGATCCGACGTTCATGTAATGATACAAAGCGAATCTTCGCTCTTGCTAACGGACTTCCTTTAAAAAGCACCCCTACTTGGCCCCCTGCAACCATCTTTGGGCGGCTTCGATCGTCTTATCTGGGGTATCCTTCGGCGAATACTCCACCACGACATCCGGCGTGATGTTATGCAAATAGGGCTTGCGGGTTCTATCCATTCGGTAGCCGGCTGCCAGTAACAAGTACGCCCCATCCGACAGCTTGAAGTCCTGGTTCGCGGTCGTATAGCCCGCCGATGGCTGGCCAAAGACCCGGGCGTTGTCACGCCCCATCAAGGAAATGGCGACCATCTCGCCGCTACTCGCCGTCAGCGAATCAATTAGAATCGCTATCCGCTGCGGCGTTGTTGCCGCCGCCCCGGCGCTGGGTTGCGGTTCTTTTTCGCTCCAATGGTAGCGGGGTAGTCCCTTCATCAACGTACGCCGTGGGGTAACATCGTACGCGTAGATTCCCTCGCCCAGCAGGGTTTGGAGCCCCGCGATCATGGGGTTCATATTACCACCTGTATTCTGGCGCAGATCGACCACCCACCCCGTGAGTGGGTATTGAGTTTGCAGCGCCGCCAACTGGCGTTGGATGCTCTGAGCGAAGGTCTGTCCGACCGAGGCCTCCATGGACGTGAATTCCGGTATTTTTATGTACCCGACGCCATCGCCCAAGTACCGGCTTTCGGCTGGCTGGCCCGTATAGCTCGGAGAAGTTAAGGTCGCTGCTTCTGCTTTCGGGTAGAAATGAGAATGCTTATCGCCCGCGTCACGAAGTGTGTGCATGATATGGTCGATGACGGGCTGACATTCTGCGACGGTTACCACCCCTTGTGATTTTTCCTTGACCTGCTTTCGCAGCTGCGCCCAGTCGATGGAATCCGCATATAGTGCGTTCTTCTTAATGATCTGTTGCACTTCGGTCAAATACTGCACCACCTCCTTGGAGGGCTTCGCGTCGGGCTTGCTGGTTTGGGCAAACAGGCTGCTGGCCGCCAACAAGAGCGGGAAAAGCACGAGTCTTAACGAGGGCTTGATACGAAAGGACATAGTAGGGAAGTGTTAGCGAATAGGTTAGCAGATGGGTACAGGCAACAGAACAGATGCAGCCAAGGGAAGAGGGGTTGCCCGAACCCAAGCTTTTCTGCTGGCCGCGTTCCGGAGCCAGAGCAGAACGCCTACTCCCCTAGGGGGCACGAAGTAACATTAAACAGAGAAGCGGCATGAGAAAAGTAGCGCGAGAGAGCTAGAGCGGTAGCACCCTCCCCTTCGCACAGAAACGGATTAGGAGCGAGAGTGCTACCGCACGTACATAACGCATACATACATCATGTATAAGTTTTTAGTAGTACTTGCCTCAACGTTTATGTACGGGTAGAGCCCGATAATAGGCCCGTAGTACCACACTGCTCCCCCCTAGCGGAACGCCGCAGCACCCGCTGGACACATCAGTTGATCAGTAGTTGGTTCCTCGCAGAAAGCCCACGTGCTTTTCTTCCGCCCGCCTGCTAAGGCAATCGAACGATGGTGGCCATCATGCCACCATCGTTCGTGTATTTTTCACCAGCTCCTTGCGTGGGACGCCCTACCACGAACACTGGTAGTATCACAACACAATCGTGCGTTCGTCCTATCCTATGTTTAAGTTTCCGCTCAAACATAGGACGTCATACGACAATTTATAGGTTGTGAAGGTTCAAGGCCGCATCGTAGCAGCGGCGTTTGTCTGGTTGAGGGCTGTCTTTCATGACATTCGAAAGATAAGGCCCTATTCTGTCCAGATTTACCCAACCACCTCAAGCTCGGGCAACTCCATTAATTCACACAACGGTAATCTAGCTATAAACCAGAAGAAACAGTACGTTTTGTATTTGCGGCCTCAATTCAACGACCTAGAACGCACCTATGAAACACACATCTACTTTTCTTTTGGCCGCCTTACTTGGCAGCGGACAAGCCGTAGCCCAGGGCAACGCTGCCAAAAAAGGCAGCACCGATATCAGTCAGTTTACATCCGTTGAGCCCTCAACGCAGCAGCAGATATTGCGCATCCCGGCCACGCATACCTTCCAAATGCTGGTGCAAGCGGGCTCTCCCTACTCGCAAGCCGCCGATGGCGTGATCAAGGAAGCCTTTGACTTCACGGGGTACGTGCCTATCTACAGCGGTAAATCCGACAACAAAGGAAACAGCGCTTTTGGCCAGGATCATAACGCCCAAGGCTACTTGTCCATCAATCACGAAGGTTCCTCGACGGCTACCTCGGGCGTGAGCATGCTGAACCTGGACTTCAATCAAGGGAAGCAACTTTGGGATGTAACGGCGAAAAATGCCGTTGACTTTGGCCCAGTGGTGGGCACCTACAACAACTGTTCGGGGGGTGTTACCCCGTGGCGCACCGTGGTTACGTGCGAAGAAAATACGCCGACTGCCCCCACCGATAGCAACGGCGACGGCTACCTCGACTTTGGCTGGAACGTGGAAATAGACCCGGCTACCCACTCGGTAAAGGACCACGACGGCGACGGTACGCCCGATAAGCTCTGGCGCATGGGCCGGATTAAGCACGAAAACATCGTGGTAGCCCCCGACCAGCGCACGGTATACGAAGGCGCCGACCACGGCTCGACAAATAGTTTCGTGTATAAGTATGTGAGCGACCAAGCCGGCCAATTAGCTAATGGTACGCTTTACGTACTGAAACTCAGTGGTAAAATTGGGACGGCTACTACCGGCACGTGGTTGCAAGTGCCGAACAGCACACCTGCCGAGTGCAGCAATACTACGGACTTAGCGCGGGCATTGGGAGCCACCAGCTTCAACGGCGTGGAAGACCTCGAAATCAACCCAGTAACTCACCAAATTTACTTCACGGCGAAAGGTCCCGGTACGATCTACCGCTTCACCGACTCGGGTAGAGAAGGTACTACCGTTAGTGATTTCGAGATTTTCGCGGGCAACACGCCTACAAATCCCAACCAAGCCTACACCATCAACTACGGTTCCGGCGAGGTGTCGGAATTGTGGCGTACCGGCAACGACAACCTGACGTTCGACTCGAAGGGCAACCTGTATGTGCTGCAGGATGGTGGCCGCAACCACGTGTGGCTGATTCGGGCGTCGCACACCCCGGCTACTCCCGCCGTTGAACTGTTTGCTGTGACGCCCGCCGGCTGCGAGCCCACAGGCATGACCTTGTCACCCGATGAGCAGTTTATGTTTATCTCTATGCAGCGCCCTAGCGCTAACAACACGGAGGTGATGGTTGACGCTGCTGGTCAAGAGGTAGTATTCAACAAGTCCACGGCCCTGGTCATTGCGCGCAAAGAGGTGCTTGGAAAAGCCAAGAAACAGAAGGCTTTCGAGCAGGAGGTAGTGATGGATGTGTATCCGAACCCGGTTAGCGGCACAGAAATAAACGTGCAAATAACCAACTCCCGGAAAGAGACAGCCACGCTCCAGGTGATGAATCGGGTAGGGAAGCCCGTGTTGGAGCAGTCTGTGGAGCTTACGAAGGGTGTAAATACCCTCAAGCTACCGGTTAGTATGCTGGACAGCGAACAGTACTATCTAGTTATCAAGACGGCTACTACCACCATTACCCGTCCCTTCATCAAGCAGTGAGGGTAGCCCATATTTTCGTTTCGCTTTTACTCGGTGTTGCCCTGCAAGTCTTGCAGGGCAACACGTGTTTGGCGCAGTGCGTTACCCCTACCGCTTTTACACTTCCGGATGCGCTGAGCCGTCCGGGCTGCGTTCGGGAACTGAATGTGCGTGGCCAGAGCCTGGAGCTCCTGCCGGCCAGTGTAGGCCAACTTCCTCATTTGCAACGCTTGTACGCGCACGAAAACCACTTGCGTCAGCTGCCCGAAGCCCTCACCCAACTCGACAGTCTGCGGGTATTGTTCTTGAATAAAAACAGTCTTCTGACGCTGCCGATGACCATTGGTCAGCTGCACCGGCTGCAACAGCTGCAGATAGACCAGAACAACCTCACGGAGCTGCCACCCAGCATTGGCGGCTTGGACAGCCTGCGTTTTCTCGTGGGTGGCTACAACAACTTCACCTCCCTACCCGACCAGTTGGGCGAGCTGGCGGCGTTGGAATACGTGGACGTGTCCAACAACCAGCTGCTTTTCTTGCCGGAATCGATGCGCAAGCTGGGCAGTCTTCGCTACGTGTATCTGAACGACAACAAGCTCCAGCGCCTGCCCAGCCAGTTGGGGGCGCTGGGGAAGCTAGAGGAGTTGAACGTGTCGAACAACCAGCTGGAACAGCTCCCAGCGAGCCTAGGAGGCTGCCAAGCCTTGAAAGTGCTGATTGTTTCCGGTAACCAGCTCACCGCTCTTCATAAACACTTGGGCCGGCTCCAGAACCTGGAAATCCTGATTGCCAATGACAACCAGCTGACGGCCCTACCCCGCTCGGTGCGCAAGCTCAAAAAGCTGAAAACGGTCATTGTCAAGAACAACGCCTTCACCCCGGAAGCCCGCCGGCAGGCCGTAGCCGCGCTTCCGGGTGCTACCCTCTACTTTCAATGAGTATTCGTTTTTCTTGGTTTCGGGCGGTTGCCCGTCCGCTGCTGCTGCTGGTAGCGGCAGGGTTGTTCTCGTTTGCCGTCTTGCACAAAAGTCCGACTGAGCAGGTGAAGGAACACTACACCACCCATCTGCGTCAGCTACATACTGCCCTGACCGCTTTTCAGCAAATGGCCCCACAGGCAGATGCAGTAACGTTGCGCGCCCAGTTTGCCGCTTGCCGGCAGGAGTACAAACAGCTGGAGTTTGCCATCGAATACTATTACCCCCATGCCGCCTCGCGCATCAATGGTGCGCCCCTACCCGAAACCGAACCCGGCGAACCGGGAGAGGTCGTTCCCCCCTCGGGGTTTCAGGTGTTGGAAGAGTACATATACGCAGCCCCCGACACCCGCGCCAACCGCGAGTTGGTATACCAGGAAATCGATAATCTGCTCTACCAGGTGCGCCACTTAGAGCAGCAGGCTTCCTACCTGGCCTTTACCGATGCGGAGGTGTTTGATGCCGTGCGGCTCAACCTCTACCGGCTGGCGGCCAAGGGCGTATCCGGCTTCGACTCTCCCGTAGCGCACGCCTCGCTACCCGAAGCCGCCGCGACTTTGAAAGCCAGCCGCGACGTACTGGCCATGTTCGACGTGCCGGCCGCGCTAACCACACAACTGGCCCATTGTGAAGCCGCCGTTGCCGCTCCTGCGCAGGATTTCAACCGCTTCGACCGCGCCCGGTTCTTCGTGCGCTATTTCAACCCGGCGCTGGCAACGCTTCGGCAAGTACAAGCGCAGCTGCACATCCCATTTGTGGCAGCGAAGCGCGCAGTGCGGGCAGATGCGGCTGGCTACTTCGTGGCCGATGCATTCGACGCTTCCTTTTTCGCCCCCGCAGACGCGGCCACGCCCACACCGGCCGTCCTAAAATTAGGCGCAGCCCTGTTCAAAGAACCGCTGCTTTCGGGTAGTGCGGGCCGCTCGTGCGTCAGCTGCCACGCACCCGAACGAGCCTACACCGACGGCCTGAAAGTGAACCGCTCGTTGCTGGCAGATGCGGGGTTGGAGCGCAACACGCCCACGCTGCTCAACGCAGCCTTGCAGCCCGATCAGTTCTACGACAGCCGGGTGCATTTCCTAGAAGATCAAGTGCACGCTGTTATATCCAACAAGGCCGAGATGGGTGGCCACCTAAGCGAGGCCCCTACCTTGCTACGCAAGAAAGGCGCGTATGCAAAGCTGTTCGCGCAGGCGTTTGCCACTGAAAAACAACCCGTGTCGGAGCGCAACATCCGGCGTGCTGTAGCGGCCTACGTCCGGTCGCTGGTCCGCCTGAACAGCCGCTTCGACCAGTACATGCGGGGCGACACCACTGCGCTCAACGCTTCGGAGGTGCTCGGCTTCAACCTCTTTATGGGCAAAGCGCAGTGCGGCACCTGCCACTATATGCCGCTGTTCAACGGGGCCGTGCCGCCCCTCTACGAAAAAACGGAAAGCGAAGTACTGGGTGTACCAGCCACTGCCGATGTCCAGTCTCCGATGCTGGATGCCGACCCCGGCAAGTTCCTGCTCTATGGCATTGCGCACCAGAAGCACGCGTTCAAAACGCCTACCGTCCGCAATGCGGCCCTCACCGCGCCCTACATGCACAACGGCGTGTATCAGACCCTAGAGCAGGTAATCGACTTCTACGACCAAGGCGGCGGCGCGGGCCTGGGCCTATCCGTGCCTACCCAAACCCTAGCCGAAGACCGGTTGAATCTCAGCCCAGCGGAGCGGCAAGCCCTAGTTGATTTTATCAACTCCTTGTCTGATGCGCAGCAAGTTGTATATAAGTAAGCAGCCAATCGGGTCAGCCCGCAGTACTAACAGCTGGATGGTCCCCCCATACTGCCTAAACGGGGACGAACAGCAATGGCTAGTGGACTGGCTCGGCGAGCTGGCCGACCGGCACTGCTACCTGCTCGGTAATCTGTCGGCGGCCAACGAGTAGCAGCAGTAGGGCCAGCGCCGAGGTGCCCGCCATAATCCCGACCATGGGCACGGCGGTGTGGTTACTGAGCACGCTCACGCCCACGGAGGCCAACGCGCCAGTCATGCGAGTGGCCCCCAGCAGGGCCGAGGCGCTCCCGGCGTTGCGCGTGAACGGCGCCGCTGATAGCCCACCGTCTAGCGCGTTGCGATGCGCGGCTATGTCAGCCCCAATGCTACTTACAGCGCTAGCTTACGCCGATGGAGCTAGCGCCGCGGGCAGTGATGCTGTTTCGTCAGGCAGCCACCCGTCCAGCAAGCGTTGGCACAGTGGCACCAGCGGAGCAAATACCAGTACGCCCGCTACGTTGAACAACACGTGCGCGTGCGCAATCTGGCGGGCGACATCGGCGTGCCCCGCCACCCGCAGTACCAGGGCTGTAAACGGCGCAATGAGCAACAGCCCCGCACCAATGGAGAGCAGATTGAAGCCCAGGTGAAACAGGCCGGTTTTTAGCGCCGCCCGCCCCCGGCCAATGGTAGCCAGCAGGGTATCAGAGCAAGTGCCTAGCTCGGCTCCAAGCATGACGGCAATACCCGCGGGCAAGGAAAGCAGGCCCTTGCCGGCTAGCTTAATGACCATGCCCAACGTAGCCGATGAGGACTGAATCACGAGTGTTACCAGCGCCCCTGCGCCCGCCCCGCGCACAGGATGCTCCAATTTCAGCAGCCATGCCTGCACCCCGTCATACTCCTTGAGCGGGGCGGCTGCTTCGCCAATCAGAAATAAGCTAAAAAACAGCAAGCCGAAACAGAACAGGGCCCGGCCTATGGTGCGGCCCTGACGTTTCTTGCTCAGCGACAATAGCAGTAAACCGGGCAGCATGACTACCGCCGCATACTGGCCCAAATCAAAGGCGAATAGTTGGCTGGAAATGGTTGTGCCAATGTTCGCCCCGAGCACAACGCCTAACGAATTGCGGAACGGAAGGGCCCCGGCGCTCACCAGGGCAATGGCCAAGATGATGACCACGGAGGAGGAGTCGAGCAGGGTGGTCACCACTGTGCCGGTTAGAATGGCCATGGGCACCGTCTTGGTAAAGCGGTCGAGGTAGTGCTTGACCCGCTCACCAGCCACGTGCCGTAGGGCCAGCGCTAAGCGGCTCACGGCATATAAGAAAAGGACGAGCCCGCTGACGGCCAGTAGGCTAATGGATAGAACAGACGACGGCATAGGGGGCAACTACCGGAGGTGAGGGGAATTGTGTATCCAACGGGGCGCGGCGGGTGAGCGCCGTACTGTCCACATCAAGAAATTGTTACGTCAGGAAAACAGCCCTGGGAAACCACGCAACACAGGAAGCCTCAAAAACTATCTATCATACACTAATTGCCCTTTATCTGGATTGCGCTGCACCACTTTCCGCTTTCATGCGATCTACGGTGCGCAAGAAAGCAGTTGAGCTGCGCTTATCAAATCGGCGGCGGGGACTCCCTTCGAATGGCGTTGCGTGTGTTTTCTGACAACAGATCGTTTTTTGAGCGATTGCTCGTTGGCTTGGGTTACTCTTATTTCTGACGGCTTTGTTTCGTCTGAAACGACGTGCGCTTGCTAATTAAGACCAGTAAGCAGCCTATTAGGATGACAGAAATAGCTGTATAGAATCTAGCTCTAGTAGTGGTAAAATATGATTCGTTGTCTACTGCAAGTCCTGCTTATTTTGTTTTAGGCACCTTGTAAACTGAGAGGGATAGCCTCAGAATTGTTGTATAAGTTGTTTTATCAGCTGTCAATAACACTCTACTGTTTACTTATAATATACTTTTTAACATAATTTGTTAACAAATAAGCAATTTACAGGCAACGCCCTTTTGTGCTGAAACTGGCAAGTTTACCGACTGTAATGGTAAGGAAGTGTACGAGCCACCGGGTTAACTGCGGCGGTGATGGCCGCATCCTAACCTTCTCCTTCGGCCATGCTTGCTACCCTTCCTCATACCTCCCTACAGCAGTGGCAACGTCGCACGGCCCTTCACCTGTTTGTGGGCTACAGCGCGTACTACCTGTGCCGCTCCAACCTGGCTATTATTGCCCCGCTGCTCATCCGGGAGTTTGGTGGGCAGGGGCTCAACAAAGAAGTACTGGGCCAAATTGCTTCGGTAGGCGTCCTGTTTTATGCGGGGGGTAAGGTAGTAAACGGTGTGCTGGGTGATTTTCTGGGTGGCAAGAAAGTCTTTCTATTGGGCATGATTGGGGCCGTGGTAGCTACGGTAGTATTTGGCCTAGGGCAGGGCCTAGCCGTATTCTTTGGGGCGTGGGCTGTCAATCGGTTGGTACAGTCCATGGGATGGGCCGGATTGGTGAAAACCACGGCCAATTGGTTTTCTTACCATTCCTACGGTCGTATTATGGCTCTGTTGAGCTTAAGCTACTTAGTGGGCGACATCGTAGCGAAGCTACTGCTGGGTCAGCTGCTGGCAGCCGGGTTGAGTTGGCGTGGACTATTCATGGTGGCCGCTGCTATTTTGGCAGCGGTGGCGCTCATCAATTGGTATCGCCTGCCTAGTAGCCCAGAAAGCGTAGGCGTACCCGCGCCACCAGCCAGCCCCGTGAATGTATTCACGGCTTCTGGTGCTACCCCTACTGAACCGGCTTCCCTGGCTGCTTTGCTGCGGCCCTATTTTCGCAGCAAGTCCTTCCTGCTCATGCTGGTGCTATCCTTCGGCCTGACGGCCCTGCGCGAATCCCTGAGCTTCTGGTTGCCGCTGTACTTGGTAGAAGCGGCGCACTTTTCGGAGGGCACCGCCTCGCAGTACAGTGCGCTGTATTCGCTTTGCGGTATGCTCTCCATTTTAGGAGCCGGCTACGCTTCTGACCGCTGGCTACGGGGCCAACGGGGACCTCTCATCGGTGGGGCCTGCGTGTTGCTCCTACCCGTGTTGCTGGCCATGGCCCAGCCTACTACTAACAGCTTGCTACCCTTAGTCCTGCTTTCACTAGCAGGACTATTACTACTAGGTCCTTACTCTTTCTTGGCTGGCGCTATGTCGCTGGATGTAGGCGGACGCCAAGGCGCGGCAACGGCGTCGGGTTTGGTAGATGCAGTGGGGTACGTAGGAGGCACAGGAGCCTTGTGGCTTACGGGTGCACTGGCCGAGTATTATGGCTGGAGCTACGCCTTCTTGGCGCTGGCGGTAGTGGCAGCGGCTTCCGCTGGAGCAGCCCTAGTTTTTTACCGCACACAGGAGCGCCACGCGGCATAGTTAGTCAGTGAAACAGTGTTGCCTTATAAGAAACTATTGCACACAATTAGTTAACAATTTAGTGACTAATTGGTGACTTTTTTCCGACTGCCGAGGTTGAACTTTGCCTTCAAGAAATAGGACTAGGCTGAGCTGTTAGCACGAGTTTCATCCTTTCATTTACCTCATTTTCAGCTCGTAACGAGGGTATTTCTCTTGCTGCGCCTTTGCTTGCGTGGCCTCGGCATTTCCCTACCTGCTTTCATTAGGCTACTTGGCAGACCTACTTACTGCCCATCTTCTCCCTACCTGCTATGATGGCTCCTGAAAACTCGGCGGCAACGGTAGAACACCTGTTTGCCCTGTACTATCAATTTGGTGACGATGACTACATCGGTGAGCCGGTGTCGCAGCTGGAGCACATGTGGCAGGCCGCCCTACTGGCCGAAGCCGAAGGCTACGACGATGGGGTAGTGCTGGCCGCATTTTTCCACGATCTAGGCCACCTATGCGCTCAGCAGGAGCAGCATACCGAGTCCATGAATGGCTTCGGGGCCGTGAACCACGAAAAGCTGGGTGCCGACTATCTGCGGGGCTGTGGCTTTGCCGAGCGTGTGGCCCGGCTGGTAGAAAGCCACGTGCTGGCCAAGCGCTACCTCACCTACCGCTACCCCGAATATCTGCGGCAGCTTTCCCCCGCCAGCCAGGCTACGCTAGGCTTCCAGGGCGGCCCCATGACGGCTGCCGAGGCGGCAGTCTTCGAACAGGACGCCGACGCGGATATCATCATCCGAATGCGGCAGTGGGACGACCAGGCCAAGCAGGAGCACCTGCCCGTGGGCGACCTGAATCGCTTGAAAGACATGGCCTTGCGCCACCTACGCTACCAGTCCGAGATGCTGTCTTCTTAAGCGCTCTAGGCTGCTTTGTACCCGACTCCTCACCTCCAAAACCCTCTTATGAAAACTCTTTACCAGCAGATCCTCGTGGTTCTGCTCTTGCTGTTGGTGCCTACCCTATTACGGGCGCAGGGCACCATTGGCGGCACCGTGACCGATGAGCACAAGGAGCCCCTACCCGGCGTGAGCGTGCTACTGAAAGGCACTACCCGCGGCACCACCACCGGCAGCGACGGCCGTTTCACCCTCGACGCTGCCCCCGGCGACGTGCTCCAGTTTCGCTTCGTGGGCTCGGTGCCGCAAGACGTAACCGTGGGCACTCAGCAGAACATCACCGTGACGCTCCCTACCGATACCAAAGCACTGGACGAAGTGGTGGTAACGGCCCTGGGCGTGAAGAAGGAAACCCGCAAGATTGGCTATGCGGTGCAGGAAGTGAACGGCGAGGACCTCGTACGAGCCCGCGACCCCAACCCGATTTCGGGCTTAGTGGGCAAGGTAGCAGGCTTATCAGTAGGCCCGTCGGCTGAGCTGCTGCGGGCGCCCAACGTGACCATTCGGGGCAATACGGTGTCGCTGTACGTGGTCGATGGCTTCCCCATTAACACCGATACCTGGAATATCAGCCCCGACGATATTGAAACCTATACCGTGCTGAAAGGCCCCGCGGCGGCGGCCCTGTATGGCAACCGCGCGCAGAACGGTGCTATTCTGATTACCACCAAAAAAGGCAACAAAAACAAGAAAGGCTTTACGGTGGAGCTGAACAGTAGCAACGTTATCCAGTCGGGCTTTCTGGCGTTTCCGCGCCTGCAAGATTCCTACGGGCCGGGTGGAGGCACGCGCTACGAGTTTGTGAATGGCAAGGGCGGCGCCCCTGGCGGCGTGGATGGCGACTATGACGTGTGGGGCCCCTACTTCGCGGGGCAGCTGATTCCGCAGTACGACTCGCCCATTGTGAACGGGGTGCGGCAGGGTACGCCTTGGGTAGCGCGGGGCAAAGACAACCTCAAGAACTTTCTGCGCACGGGCTTCCAGACCAACAACAGCGTGGCCCTAAGCGCCACCGGCGACACGTACACCACACGCTTTTCGGTGTCGCAGCAAACGCAGAACAGCTACATCCCCAACAACGGGCTCAACATCGTCAATTTCAACTTGTACGGTGGTTTTAACCCCAGCCCGCGCATCAAGCTGGAAGCCAACGTCAACTTCAACCGCCAGTTTACCGACAACTTTCCCGACATAGACTACGGCCCCAACAGCCTGCTCTACAACGTGGGCATCTGGACTGGAGCCGACTGGGACGTGAACGCGCCCGACATCCGAGGCATTTGGCAGCCGGGGCAGGTAGGCGTGCAATCGGTGTTTGCCGAGTACCAACGTTACCACAATCCCTGGCTGATGGTGAAGAAATGGACGCGTGGGCACTATAAAAATGATACCTACGCCTACCTCACTGGCAACTTCAAAATTGACGAGCACCTGAGCGCCACGCTGCGCACCCAAATCAGCACCTACAATTTGCTGCGCACCGAAAAGATGCCGTTTTCGGCGCACCCCTACGGCCGCGAGGGCAACCAGGGCGACTACCGCGAAGACCGCCGTAACCTGTTCGACAACAATACGGAGGGCTTCCTGAACTTCAACTACGACCTAGGAAACCAGAAGTTTTTCAACATCAGCGGTCTGTTGGGTGGCAACGTTCGCAATTTCACTTACAACTCCAACTGGACGTCGACCGACTACCTCAACGTGCCGGAAGTGTACGCGTTCAGCAACTCGCTAAACCCGGTGCAGGGCACGAGCTTCAACTCGCAGATGCGGGTGCTGAGTGCCTACTACTCGCTCGATGCCTCGCTGGGCCGCTACGCTACCCTTTCTACCACGGGCCGCGTCGATAAATCGTCGGCTTTCCAGACGCCTACCACCTACTACTACCCCAGCGTGTCGGTGGCCACGGTGCTTTCTGACTACATCGGCGGGCTGCCGAATGCCATTTCCTTCCTGAAGCTGCGCGGCTCCTTTGCCAACGTGCGGGCCGATGCCACGTCACCTACCATTGGGCCGGCGCCGTTCAACTCAATTACGGCCCTGGGTGGTAGTGCTGGCAACTCACTTTTTACCAATCCTCTGGGCTATGGCAACGTGTACACTTCGCCCTACAATGGCCCCGATTACTCCCTGACCTCGCCCTACTCGACTAGCAAGCCTTACAATAACCAAACGGCGGGATACGGCACCGACAACCTGCTGGCCCAGAACCTGAAGACCACAACCCGTGTGAACTTTGAGCAGGGCTTTGACATCAAATTTTTGGGCAACCGCCTAGGCTTGAGCGCCACGGCGTTTCAGTACATCGACGGGCCGCGGGTGCTACCCAACCCTGTATCGACGGCCACGGGCTTTACGACGCAGTACGTAAACGCTCTGAAAACCAAGAAAACAGGCTACGAAGTGAGTGTGACTGGGACGCCCGTGCAAACTACCAACTTCGGGTGGGACGTGCTGGCCAACTGGTCGACCTTCCGGGAAACCTACCTGGAGCTGCCGGCCGGCCAGGACTTCTACAACACCTTTTACCAGGTAGGCGACCGTACCGACATCCTGCGCACCAGTGCGTTTGTGCGCTCGCCCGATGGGCAGATTGTGAACGACGCGGGCGGCAAGCCCCTGGCCAACCCCGTGGCGCAGCAACTGGGCAACATGAACAACAAGTTTAACTGGAGCCTCTATAACAAGCTGCATTACAAGTCGCTAAGCCTAGCCTTCCAGTTTGACGGCGCGGTGGGCGGCGTGACCACCGACTATATGTTCCGCCAAACGATGCGCGGCGGCCGCAATGCTCTCACCGCCGAAGGCGCCCTCGGCGACGCCCGCTACCAGGACTGGCAGCAGTATGGCGTGCAAGGCTACACGGGCAGCTACGTGGGCGAAGGCGTGGTCATAGCCAACGAAGCGCGCATCAACTACGACTCGCGCACGGGGGCCATCCTCAACGGCGAAGCCCTGCAATTTGCTCCCAACACCACCAAGGTTTTCGTGCAGGACTACGTGAGTCGCTACTATGGCGTGGATGAGGCGAGCCTGATGAGCAAGACGTTCGGCAAGCTGCGCGAAGTCACCGTCAGCTACGACCTGCCGCGCACGCTGCTCGGTGATTCGTTCATCCAGCGGGTTTCGGTGTCGCTTATCGGTCGCAATCTGCTGTATTTCTACGGCGACAAGCGCTTCAAGGACATCGACCTCGACCAGTACAACTACGCCACTGGCTCCACGGGCTTGCAGTCGCCTACCGTGCGCAGCTACGGCCTGAACTTGAACGCTACCTTCTAACATCCCCGGCTCTGCTACCATGAAAAAGATCATCCAAACTGCGGCGCTGCTGGGGCTGCTAACTCTCGGTGCTACGAGCTGCGATAAGACGCTCGACGAGCTGACTATCAACGAGAACAAGCCCAACGCCGTGCCCGCGGCGCTACTGCTCACGGGCGTGCTCAACAACGTGTATGAAGCCCCCAACAGCCAGTACGAGGTGTGGGGCCAGTACTACCTGCACAACTACGACTACTACGGCAACAACCGCTACGATTTTGGTAGCGGCACCGCCTACTATACTACCCTCAAAAACGTGGACCTGATGGAGCAGCAGGCCCTGGCGGTGGGTTCGCCGGCCGTGAACCCCTATGCCGCACTGGGTAACTTCTTCCGGGCCTACCTATTCACCCGCATGAGCCTGCAAATGGGCGACGTGCCCCAGAGCCAGGCCCTGCTGGGCAGCGAAAACCTGACACCCGCCTACGACCCGCAGAAAGCCGTGTTTGTGCAGGCCTTCAAGTGGTTGGAAACCGCTAACACCGACCTCGGGGCACTCATTGAGGGTGGCACCACCACAGTGAGCGGCGACATCTACCACGGCGGCGACCTGCGCAAGTGGCAGCGCACCGTGAACACCCTGCGGGTGCGCTTGCTAGTAGAGCTGAGCAAGAAAAACGGCGACGCTGACCTTAACATTGCCGGGCAGTTTGCGGCCATTGTGGGCAACCCTACCAAGTACCCGCTCATGGCCAGCAACGCCGACAACTTGCAGTACACCTACGTGGAGGCCACCAACAACTTCTACCCCAACAACAACCGCAACTTTGGCCAGGACGGCTCGCGCAAGAACATGGCCGCCACCTACGTAGGCCTGCTCACGCAGCTGCACGACCCGCGCGTGTACGCCACCTGCGAACCTGCCCGCTACTACGTCGATAACCTCAAGCAGAGCCCAACCGATTTTGCGTCGTTCGTGGGTGCTGACCCTGGCCTTGATATGGGTGTGATGTACAACAACGCCGGCCAGGGGCGCTATTCGTTTCTGAACCGCTACCGCTACTTCCGCACCCTCACCGGCGAGCCTAGTATCCAACTGGGCTACCCCGAGCTGTGCTTCAACCTCGCCGAAGGTATCAATCGGGGTTGGGCCAGTGGCAACGCCGAGAGCTACTACACAGCGGGTATTCAGGCTTCCATGGCCTCCTACGACCTACCCACCAGCGGCACCTACACGGCCTACTTCTACCGCCCCGGCGCCACTGACGTGAAAGTGCTTAGCAACTACGACACCTACGTTGTGCCCGTGAGCTACGCCACCTACTACGCCCAGCCCAGCGTGCAGTACACAGCCGGGACCGACGGCCTCACCAAGATTTTGCAGCAGAAGTACTTGGCCTTGTTCCGCCACTCGGGTCTGGAAGGCTACTACACCTACCGCCGTACCGGCGTACCGGCCTTCTCTACCGGCCCTGGCACCGGCAACAGCGGCCGCATTGCGCTACGCTTTCGCTACCCTACCTCCGAGCAAACGGCCAATACCGACAACTACCAGGCAGCACTAACCAGCCAGTACGGTGGCAACGACGACATCAACGGCGCGATGTATCTGCTGAAATAATTACTACCTAGCTAGCCCGTCATGCATCGACTTCGTGCAGCATGGCGGGCTTTTTTTCTTCACGACACCCCACTCCTGCCTATCATGCACCGCACTCGCTTCTTTCTCCCGCTGCTACTGAGCCTCAGCCTGACCGCTGCCAACGCCCAAACACCTAAGCACCGCACCGAAAACGTGGTGTTGGTGACCCTGGACGGCATGCGCTGGCAGGAAGTTTTCGGTGGGGCTGATACCAGCCTGTTCCGCCAAAGCAAGCACTATTACGCCGACCAGGCGGCTCTGCGCAAGGAGTTTGGGCAAGGTACAGCCGTGCAACGCCGCCAAGCGCTGATGCCTTTTCTGTGGGGAACCGTTGCCAAGCAGGGCCAGCTCCACGGCAACCGCGACGCTGGCAGCCTGGTGAATGTGACCAACAACCAGTGGTTTTCCTACCCCGGCTACAACGAAATCCTGACCGGCGCCGCCGACAACGCCCGCATCCACAGCAACGACCCGCTGCCGAACCCCAATGTGTCGGTGCTGGAGTGGCTGAACCAGCAAGCGGCTTTTCGCGGTCAGGTAGCGGCCTTTGGGTCCTGGGACGTGTACCCGGCCATCCTCAATGCCAAGCGCAGCGGCCTACCCGTGAATGCCGGCATGGACCCTGTGCCCGGCCCCGGCCTCTCGCCCCAGGAGCAGCTGCTGAACGAGATGCTGCTCACCACGCCCAGTCCTTCCGGTACCGAGCGGCTCGACTCCTTTACCGATCAGTACGCCCAGGCCTACCTGAAGCGTAAGAAGCCGCGGGTGCTCTACATTGGTTTTGGCGACACCGACGAGTTTGCCCATGCCGGCGAGTACGGTGCCTACCTGCACGCGGCCCATTACACCGATGAGTTCCTGCGCCAATTGTGGGACTACCTGCAAAGCGACCCGCAGTATAAAGGCAAAACCACCCTGCTTATCACCACCGACCACGGCCGCGGCGCCGCAGCCGCCGAAAAGTGGCGCAGCCACGGCGCCGACATCCCCGGCGCCGACCAGATCTGGATGGCTGCCCTCGGCCCCGACACACCAGCCTCGGGCGAAGCCCGCACCGGGCAGCTTTACCAAAACCAGGTAGCGGCTACCTTGGCCCAGCTACTGGGCCTGAACTACGCCCCTACCCCCGCCACAGGTAAACCAGTGGGAAGCGTTACGGGCAGTGGTTCTCGGAAGTAACGTTGTAAGCACCGCTTGCTAATACCATGAAAACGAGTCTTCTATTTGTGTGTGCTGTGCTGCTCACACACGTTGCAACTGCCCAGCAGCGCAGCCCCAAAGTAGTGTTCATCATTGCCGATGGCATTCCGGCCGACGTTATCGAAAAGGCCTCGGTGCCGAACATTCGCAAAGTTATAGCCGCCGGCACCTACCTACGCGCCCACGTGGGCGGCGACCAAGGCACCTACACCGAGACGCCTACCATTTCAGCGCCCGGCTACAACAACCTGCTCACGGGCACCTGGGGCTACAAGCACAATGTGTGGGGCAACAGCATTAAAGCGCCTAATTATCAGTATAAAACCATTTTTCGTCTGCTGAAAGACCAGCAGCCCACCAAGAAAACCGCCATCTTCTCTACCTGGCTCGACAACCGCACCAAGCTGGTAGGCGAAGGCCTACCAGCCACCGGCAACCTGCGTGTTGACTACCGCGCCGACGGCTACGAGCTGGACACCATCGCCTACCCCCACGACAAGCAGAGCCAGTACATTCACGCCATCGACGAGCGGGTAGTGGGGGAAGCTATTAAAACCTTGACTGCCAAGGGTCCCGATTTGTCGTGGGTGTACTTAGAATACACGGATGATATGGGCCACCGCCACGGCGATAGTGAGCAACAGCAACAAGCCATTGCCTACCTCGATGCGCAGGTAGGGCGCCTGTGGGACGCCGTGCAGACCCGCCAGAAAAAGTACAAGGAAGACTGGCTACTGGTGCTCACTACCGACCACGGCCGCGACCCCCAAACCGGCCGCAACCACGGCGGGCAGTCGGCGCGGGAGCGGGCCACTTGGGTGGTACTCAACACGAAGAACGTCAACGCATATGCCCAGCAGCCGGAGCCCGTCGCCATCGTAGATATTCTGCCTACCATCAGCCGGTTTATGCAGTTGTCCCTACCCCAAATCACGCAACGGGAGCTGGACGGCGTGCCGCTTCTCGGCCCCGTTTCGCTGGCCCAGCCGCAAGTGCAAATAGCGGGCGATAGTCTGCGCATTACGTGGAAGGCATTGGGGCCGAAAACGGAAAAGGTGAAGGTGTGGTTGACTGCCACTAACGACTTCCAAACGGGCGGCCAAGACCGTTACACCTTGCTCGGCACTGTGCCACTGGCTCGGCAGTCGTTGAGTGTCAGCCGCAAGCAGTATCCAGCGGAGTTCTATAAGATCGTATTGGAAGGTGAGCACAACACCGTAAACCGCTGGCTGACTAACGAGAAACCGGGGTCAAAGGCACAGGGCAAGTAATTAATCCCTACCCCTTCTGCTGTTTTCACCTATTGAAGTCTATATTTGGCCATCTAGGTCCACCTTTACAGCAAGTTATACGGATGAGACTTTGGTTACTTCATTCACTACACTATCAGCTCCATTATGCCACGTTATCAGACTAATTGGCGAATGAAACTTCTTCCTGCGGCCCTTGTGCTTCTGTTGGCCGGCGGCTGCAAGGATGATGATCCGGCACCTACCACCGGCGGACTTGTCATTTCCTTTTCAGGCGCAGGCCGCTACGCGCTTTACACGGAAACCTTATTAAGAACCGGCCCGGCACTGTATGAAGGTACAAGCGGGACCGGTACTAATAAGTTAACATTCGATGATCTTAATCCCGGAACGTACATTTTCCAACGTGGCCCCGCTGGCAACAATTTTAACGAAGCGGTACAGGTAACAGCGGGTAAGCAGCGGGAGTACACGTTTTAGGAACTGTATATGGCGTAGAGAGCAACGATTCACGCTATCTGATCAGGAAATATCCTCCCGCCGGACAGTTGTAATTTGTTTAGGTAATACCTCTTGCTCCAAATACTGCTGAAACGCCACCAGTGACGCAAACAACCCGTCATTCGGGCAAGCGGCTAACTGGGCGTGGGTATGCGTCCCATTCGTGAGGCCGAAGCTCCCGGCGCACCCAGCGCGCCGGCCCGATTCCAAGTCCGAAGGGGTGTCGCCAACGTTGTACACGTGCTGCGGGTCCGTGATGCCGAACGTGTGCATTGCTTGTTGAATCATCAGTGGGGCGGGACGGCCTTCGGCTACCTCGTCGCTGGCAATTGATAAGTCGATGATAGATTGGCCGTTGCCCTGGTAATGGGCATCAAGACCACTGTCCCAGCGCAGGCGGCGCAGGATGAGGTTCGTCACCTCGCGATAGAAGCCAGTGGTGAGGGCAATGCGGATACCTTGTTGACGCAGAAACGCCAGCAATTCTAAACAGCCTTCGGTTGGCACTACCTCGGCGGTGCGGTAGTGCGCCTCCAGCAGCTCCCGAAATACCTGGTAGGAGTGGTCTACTCGTTGCGTGTGTAAGGCAGCATCGGCATGTGCGCCTAGTTGCTCCCACCACAGTAGCTCGAACACAAACCGCTTGGCCTGACCCTGCACGGCCAAGATACGCTCGGCGGAGGCCTGCAATCCGGTAGCCGTGGCGGCTTGGGCAAAGCAGGCTTCTACCTCGTGTTGGTCGCGGACGGTGGTACCAGCCATATCCAGCACGACAAGTTGTACAGTTTTCATAGAACAACAGTATTGTTTACAAATATGAAACAAATATACCGATCTATAGGGGTAGGAGGTTCTGGTAATATCAAGCGTATATTATATTTTGAATTCCGAACTTGTCCGCATGAAGCATGATAAACTGAGTTTGATTGGAGTTCGGATTCTGGAACTGCGCAAAGCGAAAAAGATGAGTCTGCGCGAATTGGCCAAGCGTAGCAATCTGTCGGCCGGCCTGCTGTCCAAAATCGAAAACTTCCGGACGGTACCTTCTCTTTCCGTGCTCATCGAAATTGCTAACTCGCTGGAAGTTGATGTATCGGTCCTAGTGAAAAACATTAACGGCGAAACCGCTGCGCCCTACCTGCTCGTGCGGGCTGGGGAAGGACGACCCGAAACCCGCGACGATTCCAAAGGATTGCTCTACCGCTACCTGCTTTCTCAGGATTTAACCAACTATAGCTTGCGCGTTAATGAAGTCATCATCAATCCAAATACGTATCGCAAGCCGCTATCTACTAATGCGCTAGAGCTTATATATGTACTGGAGGGCACCGTACAGTACGGGTTTAAAGAAGGTGAAGTAGCCGTGTCGCCCGGCGACACGTTGTACTTCGACGGCCTACTGGCTCATTCCGTTCGCAATACCACTGACCAGCCGGCCCGGCTATTCAAAGTGTACCTGCTGCGCCACACGGATTGATCTAGTGCCCCATTTGCTGTTATGAAATATAACAAACTCATAACGGTTTATATGTTTCATATTAGTTAACTAATCTTACGTTTGTGCCTACTCTCTTATGAGCGCAAGCACTATGGAAAAGTCGTATGATCTGATTGTGGTAGGCGCAGGGGTACTAGGCGCATTTCACGCCTATTTTGCCCTGCAACGCGGTCTGAAGGTATTGCTATTGGAAAAGGATAACCGTCCTATGGCCGCAACGGTGCGCAACTTCGGCCAGATTATCCCTTCGGGTATGGCCGAGGGGGAGTGGTTCGACTACGCCCGCGTGAGCCAGGACACGTACAAAGCCATTCAGGCAGAGTATGACATTTCCATCCGACCCTCGGGCGCGCTTTACCTGGCCTCTACCCCGTTGGAAATGCAGGTGCTGGAAGAAAAGCACGCCCGCTACCGAGAAATAGGCTACCCTTCGCAGTTGCTCACGCCAGCGCAATGCCAACAGCGCCTACCTGCTGTGCAGGCTAGTTACTGTGTAGGCGGCTTGCTGTTCGAGCAGGAAGTCACTGCCGAGCCCGACCAGATGATTCACCGCCTGTTGGCCTACCTAGTAGCCCGGTGGCAACTCGACTACCGCCCCGGCACGCCCGTGCAGGACGTAACGGCGGGCAGTGCCGCCGCGGAGGTAGTAGATGCGCGTGGGCAGCGCTACCAGGCAACCCAGGTGCTGGTCTGTAACGGTCGGGATTTTCAGTGGCTGTTTCCGGAGCTATTTGCCCAAAGCGACCTGCAATTGTGCAAGCTGCAAATGCTAGCTACCTACCCGCTGCCGCAGGTGAAACTGCCGGGCTCCGTGCTCACAGGGTTATCCATTCGACGCTACCATGCTTTCCATTCCTGCCCATCGTTCGCAGCGCTTCAAACGGAGGAGATAGACGCTGACTTACACCAATGGGGCATTCATATCTTATTTAAACAAGCCGTGGACGGCTCCATCATCATCGGCGACACGCACGAGTATGCACCTGTGGCGGATGGTAGTAGGCTGGATTTTAATAATACTGATTCGCTCAATCAACTGATGCTCAGCGAAGCCCAACGTATCATCACCCTACCCGATTGGCGCATTCAGCGCGTCTGGAACGGCTACTACGCCCAGAGCAAGTCGGCCGAAATTTTTCAGGCTTCCCCCGATCCGCGCATTCATATCGCGACTGGCATTGGCGGCAAAGGCATGACAACTGCATGTGGGTTTGCCCAACATCATATGGCACGGTTAGTCAACTAGTGCTAAACTAGGTGGGGTGGATTTGGTGAGCTAACCATCGTGTTTTCTATAGTGGTGGCTTTGTTCGCGCCAGTCGTCCTAGTGCTGTATTCGCCCTTTCCTAACGATGGAGCGTTCAATTATCAATGCGCGTTTATGCTAGAAGTATCGGTGAAACTGCTTACGTGTAGTACTCTTCCACCCACAGCCTATAGACAGTAGGCCATTAGGCAACAGCGTATGGTTCGACCTTCATATCGCCGTTATACGCCTCCCTTATACATAAAAAAGAACGCTTGCACGGTAACGAGCTAAGCAGCAGCGTCCTTAGTATGTAACTTTTGTGAAAGAAGAGACCTAATGGGGTGTTCGTATCTTCACGGGCTAACGAAACGGCCTGTTACCCCCCTTGCTCCTATGCATCCGCTCCGCGCTTACCTGCTCCGCTTCGTGCCCGAGTTGACCGATGCCGATTGGCAGCCGCTGGACCAGGCGCTGCGCGTACACCACCTCGCCCGCGGCGAGCATTTCCTGCAGGCCGGCGAGCACCAGCCCATGCTAGCCTTGCTGCTCCGCGGCACCTGCCGCCTCTACTACCCCCGCCCCAACGGGGAGGAGCGCACCACCTACTTCTTCTTCGAAAACCACCTGCTCGGCGACTATGCCGGCTGCCTGACCGGGCAACCGAGTCAGCTCAGCATTCAGGCCCTGGTCGACACCGAACTCGTCGTCTTCGACTATGCCGTCTTGCGCCAGCTCTACGACGAGCGCCCCGTCTATGAGCGCTTCGGGCGTCTGCTGGCCGAGTATCATCTGCTGGGTACGGATGCGCGCCTGGTCGAGCACCTGCTGCTCTCCCCCGAGGAGCGCTACCGAGCGCTGCTGGCCAGTGGCAAGACGAAGATCCTGGAGCGCATCCCCCAGCACCTGGTGGCCAACTACCTGGGCATCACCGCGGTTTCCATGAGTCGGATTCGGGCGCGAGTGGCGCGCGGGCACTAACGGGCGCGGCCGTTTTTCTTAGCGTTTGTTATCGTCGGCGGGGGGTAGGAAGGCGGACCTTTGAGTATTCTTTTTCTCCTCTACTGCTCCACTGCCCCGTGAAAAAATTACTCAAGCTCGAAGAACTGGCCGAACTGCTGCTGGCTGTACTGGTCTTTGCCCACCTGCCCTACGCCTGGTGGGTGCTGCCCGCTACCTTTCTACTCCCCGATGTGAGCATGTTGGGCTACCTGGCTGGGCCGCGCATCGGTGCCGTGTGCTACAACTTGGCCCACCACAAAGCCCTGGCGGTGGTAGTGGGAGTCAGCGGCTGGTGGCTGGGCTCCTCCCTGTTGCTGCTTGCGGGCACCGTGCTGCTCCTGCATAGCGCCTTCGACCGGCTGTTGGGCTACGGCCTCAAGTATGCCACCGGCTTTCACGACACGCACCTCGGCCCGGTGGGAGTTCGTCCGACTAAGATGCAACCCATCAACTGAGCACGCTTGATTGTCGTTCGGCAACGCGCGCGTCGGGTTGAGCGAAGAGCCGGATCAGCCGTTGAACCAAGGCCAAACGGGTACTCTTTTACCAACCGACGTTCAGGTAATGATACACGCCCGATTTCCTCCACTGCTCACTGGCCCGCTCAGACGAGAAGCCCCCCTGGACTGGCCCCACAGTACCGGGCCAGTCCAGGGGGCGTTGCTGGGAAGGGTTACGCGTCGGCCGACTCGGCGGCGGTGGCCAGCGACCGGTCCTTCCAGTGGGCCATCTCGTCCTGCAGGTGCTGGATTTTGGCCTCGGCCATGTCATACGCGTCTGCGCCGAGCAGCAGGTGCAGCGGCGGGTTAGGCGCGGCCGCCAGCTGAATCAGGGCGGCGGCCCCTTTGGCCGGGTCCCCAAGTTGGGAGTTGGCTTGCCGCACTTGGTCGTGGTAGGCCTCATTATCGCGCACGAGCTGGTAATCTGCTAGTTGGTCGGCAGCCAGTTTCAAAGAGCCAGCCTGCAGGAAGTTGGTGCGGAAGTAGCCCGGCGCTACCACCGTCACCTTCACCCCGAACGGAGCGACCTCCGCGGCCAGTGCTTCGGACAAGCCCTCGACGGCGAACTTCGTGGCGCAGTATACGCCCCAGCCGGGGAAGCCGCCCTGAATACCGGCAATGGAGGAGAAGTTGATGAGGTGGCCGCGTTGCTGCTGCCGCAAATAGGGCATGGCCTGGCGGATGACGTTGAGCGTGCCGAACACATTGACGTCGAAGTTTTCGCGCGCCTCGGCGTCGGATACTTCCTCCAGGCTGCCCAGTTGGCCATAGCCAGCATTGTTGACTACCACATCCAGGCGACCGAACTGTTGCACTGCCGCCGCAATGGCGTGGCGCACGCTGGCTTCCGTGGTCAGGTCGACGGCCAGCGGCAGGAAGCTAGCCGCGTCTGTGCCTACCACGGCCCGTAGTTGGGCTACGTCACGGGAAGTAGCGGCCACCTGATGGCCATGCTGGAGCAGTTGCTTCACCAGCTCTAAGCCAAAGCCTTTGGAGGCGCCGGTAATAAACCATACTTGTTGAGCTTTTACGTGATGTTCCATGCGTGTGAAGGGGTATGGGGGTTGCGTGTGTAACGACCACAAAGGTCGGATCCCCCCTAGACTAGCACTTATGGAAATCAAGCCGATACTTATGCAATTCAAACCCAGCGCACAGCAGAAGGAGCCACGCCTGTTTGCTTCTTGAAGAAGTAGGTGAAGTTGGCCGGTTCGTCGAAGCCCAGGCTGTAGCCGATTTCGGCAATGTTCCAGTCGGTGTGGCGCAGCAGGGCTTGGGCTTCGCCGGCCAGGCGCTCGGCGATGTGCGCGGTGGTGGTTTTACCGGTGGTGTCGCGTACGCAGCGGTTCAGGTGGTTGACGTGCACGGCCAGGTGGCGGGCAAAGTCGCTGGCTGAGCGCAGGGCAAAGCGATGACGAGGCGACTCAATGGGAAACTGGCGCTCGAGCAGTTCCAGAAACACGGCTGCCAGGCGGGACTTGGCATCGGGATGCTGGTACCGGGCGTCAGTAGGCCGTAGCTTCAGCGCATAGTGAATCAGCTCCGACGCGTAATTGCGTAGCAGCGCGTATTTGAGGGGGTAATCAGAGTGGAGTTCCGTCAGCATCTTGCCGTAGAGCGCACTCACCTCTTCGTCCTGCGCGGGCGTGAGCGGGTACGCGGGGGTGCTGCCGGGCTGAAACAGCGGCAGCTCGGTGAGCGTCGGGTTGCCCCAGCCCTGGAAGAATTCTTCGCGGAAAATGCAGAAAAAGCCGGTCGTCTCGTCCGATAGGGGTTGCCAGGTGTAGGGCACCTGGGGGTTGAAAAACAACAGTGTCGGCCCCGTTATGGCCAGGCTCTTGTCGGCGTAGTGGTACAAGTTGCGGCCCCGGATGAGCGTGATCTTATAAAAATCTCGCCGGCTGTAGGGCACCGGCTCGGCGCTGGGGGCCAGCACGTCCTCCAGCCGGAACACATTCACCTGCCCTCTTTCTACGGGCCTGGAAACGGGCAACTCCTTGAAGTGGTGCTGGTAGAATTCGGGGAGGCTCTCAGGTTTTCGCATGCGGCCAAGTTACCAAATTCAACCTCTTTTCCGACCAAGGCAAGCTTACTATACCCCTCCCCCTATGGCTTTCAGAAAGCCTGACGCTCGGGACTAGCCCTTTTCTTTAGCTTGTAGCGTTTCAAGAGGTGCGTTCAAGTAATGATACAAACTCGACAGCAGGAAACAAGTAAGGGTCGGAAGCCCATGGGCTGCTCTCGACGCTGCGCGGGAAGGGATCGTTGCGCGGTTAATTAGGGGCTCGCTACTAACTAAAAAAGCAACCCTTCAGAAAGCCCGCTACGCGGGGCTTTAGTGTTTGGCCTCGGTGGGGAGCAACACCTGGTACGTGTTCCAAAAATCGGCGCGGTAGGGCACCTGGGCGTCGACCTCAAACAACGTCGTGTGCAGCACGTGCGGGGTGGCAAGTTCCACGTCGGTGGTCAGCAGTTCGTGTAGGTCCTGCCACCGTTGCCGCTGCTGCGTATCGCGCCGCACGAAGTCTGTGGCAGACTCCCGCCGGGCGTATTTAAGGAAGCAGGTGCCCTGTACTGGTTCGTACTGATACAGGTCGTGGTGCTGCCGGTAGCGCGTGAGGGGCTGCGCGAAGCCCAGGCGCCTGAGATCCCGGGGCTTGGTCAGCTCCTGGGGGCGGCGCGTGGTGAACGCCTCGTATTGGACGACCGCAAAGTTTTCCGTGTCCACGTAGACCGTGCCCTCGTACGTGTCAGCGGCCGGAGAAGGCATTAGGCCGGTTGCACACGAAGCCGACTTCGTACACTGCGTGGTTCTTGTACTGCGTCTGCCCCTTCAGCGTGAGCGTGTACTGGGGCATCGCCCCGGTCTCCAGGGAGTTACGCGTGGTCAAGATGGGGTCGGCGCTCCACAGCAGCCAGAAATCGGGGTGCTCTTGATACTCGGCCATCGTCGGGTCGCCGGCCTTACGCTGCTGCCGCATCTGCAAGAAGCGCTGCTTGCCGGCGTGCTCCCAGCTGCCGCGGCGGTAGCCTTTCTGGCCGTAGAAGTCCAGGGCCGCTTCCTGCTACACCCGCACCGAGTCGCTGCGCCGGTACTGGGCCCGCGAGTAGAGCTGCATGCTGTGCGCCTGCTGCGCATAGTTGGCCGGGATGCGCTCGCAGGCATTGCGCAGGATGGCCTCGGCACTTAGCGGCGCCCGCACGAGGACCTCGCCCAGTAGCTGGTCTTGCGGCGCCAGTTCAACTTCCAGGCGCTGGCCCACCGGCTGCGCGGCCAACGCCCGCCGCGCCGCGCCGTAGCCGAGGCAGGAGATCTGCACCGTGTCGCGGGCGTGCGCGACGGGCACGAATAAGGCAAATTCGCCCGCCAAATTCGTCACCGTCTCCAGGGCTGTGCCCCGGATGCCCACACTGGCGAAAGACACGGCGGCCCCGGTTGTGGCGTCGCGCACCCGGCCCCGCACTTGGTGTCCCGTCACGGGTGCAAGTCCCCCGGCCCCGGCCGCCAGGCGGGTGGTCGGGCGCATCGTGCGGGTGAAGAACAGCCCGTCGAACACCTGCTCCCAGCGCGCGCGGAGGGGCAAGTAGCTCAGTGGGGAGGCGTAAAAGGGGGCGTGGCCAGCGGGGGTGTTGCGCAGGTTCACGAAACCCACAGCGCAGCCCTGCTGCTGGAAGGCAGCCTCCACACTGCCGAGCGGCGGCGTCAGCACCGTGTGCAGCGAGGTCGTGTCGCCGGTTCGGCCGTAAGTGCCCTCGTAGGCCACGAAGCCCACGGCGTACACCTGGTCCCCCAGCTGCTGCTTCACCAGCTGTCCCATCGGCACGGCCCCACCCAGTAGCGGGCGCGCCGACAGGGGCTCGTCCTCGTCTTCTGGTAGGTGCTGCTAGACCTGCAGGCGGCGCACGTACGCGGCCGTTAGGGTATCCTCCAATTCGAGTTGCGCGAGGCGATTGGCCACGTGGTAGGAGGTGGCCCACACGATGATTTTCGGGTGCTCCGGCTGCCGGGTCAGGAACAGCAGGTTGTCGGCCAGCAGCGCGTCGCGCGAATTCTGCACCACTTCTTTCCGGCCGCGGGCGGCAGATTTCTCCTGCTGCTGGTAGCGGGCCGTGGTCTGCAGCCACTGCTGCCAGAAACGCACCCGACTGGCCTGGGCTGGCTGGTGCGCCGCCAGGTGGGTGAGCGAGGCGTTAACGCGCGCAAACCACCGCGCCAACGCAGCATCCAGGGTCGGCTGGGCTAGGGCAGTAGATGCGGGATAGTCTACGCTTTTTTTGCCAGCTTGGCCACGGTCATGCGCGAGACACCCGTCAGGCACACAATGGCCCGTTGGGAGACGCGTTCCACCAGCAGCTTCTCGACTTGGGCGTAGCGCGCGGCCCGCGCCGGCTGAACATAGCCTTGATTGCCGCAAACAGTGCACTGCTACTTGGCCCGGCCCCCACCACTGCCGCTTTTGCGAATCTACTGGCTGGCGTACCGACCGCAGACATGATGAGTCGTTTTCATACCAGCTTGTACGACTTCACCCTAACTTAGACCAGCACCCTCCAGTAGTTGTTGTGTCACAAACTTAGTACCGATAAGTAAGATTTATCATAACTTGTTTCTTTAACTGCTCAAAAAGCGGAGCAGGCTCCTACCGCACCCGTCGAGCGCCCAAATCCTGCTTACGTTTCCCAACAAACTTGCCTAAACTGTCCAGCCCGACGGGACCACCTTAGAGTAGACCCTATTCTGGCCTGATTTACCCGACCACCTCATCGGTCAGCTATATTCTCCGTGCTCATTCACCCACCGCTTCGGGACTCGATCGCACCACCAGCGAAAGTCACGGCGTGGGCCTGATTGCGCAGGATAGTCTACCGTGAAGTCTCTAAACGCGGCATCGAGCGCCGCCATTTGCTCTACAAAGAAGGCGTGCTCCGGTAAAGCGAGCAAGTCCTCCGCTACCAAGAAAGTAGCAATCGGTTCTCGGACTTGCTCGAGTGCCGCCACTAACTCACTGGGATCATAAAACGCATTCGCCTGTAATGTGTCGAGCGTCTCTTGCCAACGCGTGAGCGCGACTGCCGGCGTGGGCAGGTGCGTAAAACGCATACGGTGGGCGAGTGAGGTGGTCCAGTTAGGCTGGATAGTTTAGGGCACTAAGTGGAAGGAGCTGTTGATGAGTGTGATAGGGTGTCTGA
>NZ_JAHWGL010000026.1 GCF_019334315.1 Hymenobacter profundi | reverse complement strand
TGCGACAATCTGTAGCGGCGCTTACGGCTGTTGATCAGCCGGTTACCTTGTAAATACAGGAACGTCATGCTGAGCTTATCGAAACATCTCTACCGCTTCGTTTCATTCAACAGAAATTACTCACGGTAGAGATGCTTCGATAAGCTCAGCATGACGTTCTATTGTCCCTATCTTACCCCAACCCCTCCCACGCATGATTCCTGAATTTCGCCAGACGTATAATGCGGCTTTCACGCCACAACGGTTTCAGGAGCTGATCGACTCCGTAGATCAGGAGCTGCCGGGACAACTGGATTTTCGAGTAGCGGAAACGCCGGTGTTCATACCTTCTGTGCTGCGCGACAAGCTGTTGCAGGCGGGCGAGGATATTATTGACGTGCTGGTAGCGCCCGATTTCAAGGAACGCACCGAAGCGGCCGTACCGCCAGCCCAGCGCGTACCCCACGAAGACGCGCACACGCAATTTCTGGCTATCGACTTTGCTGTGTGCCGTGATGCGCAAGGCGAACTGGAGCCGCAGCTGATTGAGCTGCAAGGTTTTCCATCGCTCTATGTGTTTCAGGACTATCTGGCCCACACGTTTCGGAAGTTTTTTCCGGTACCTGATTCGGTGACGCACTTGTTTGGTGGGCTGAGTTCTGCCGACTATCTGGCAGCGCTGCGGGAGCTGATTGTGGGCGACGAAAACCCGGAAAACGTAGTACTGCTGGAGCTATTTCCGGACAAGCAGAAAACTCGCATCGACTTTGCCTTGACTAAGCGCGAGCTGGGAGTAGAAGCCGTGTGCATCACCGACGTACGCAAAGACGGCCGGCAGCTGTACTATGAAAAAGACGGTCGCCGCATCGACATCAAGCGCATCTACAACCGCCTGATTTTCGACGAGTTGCTGCGCTACCCCGACCTGCCGTTGGAGTTCCGCCTCACCGACGAGGATGTGGACGTGACCTGGGTAGGGCACCCCAATTGGTTTTTCCGCATCAGCAAATACACGTTGCCGCTGCTGCACAGCCCGTTTGTGCCGTCCAGCCACTACCTGCACGAGCTAACCGCCTACCCCACCGATCTGGAAAACTACGTGCTCAAGCCCCTGTTTTCCTTTGCCGGAGCCGGTGTGAAGCTGCACGTGACGCCCGCCGAGCTGGATGCCATCGAGGACAAGCATAACTACCTCTTGCAGCGTAAAGTAGCCTACGAGCCTGTGGTGCGAGCCGATGATGGCGAGCTGGTGAAGTGTGAAATCCGCTTGCTGTACATCTGGCCCAAAAACGCGCCCCGCCCGGTGCTACTCACCAACCTGGCCCGCCTCAGCCGCGGCGCCATGATTGGCGTGGACTTCAATAAGAACAAGGATTGGGTAGGCGGCACGGTGGGCCTATTTGCCCAATAGCCTATTGCATACTACTGCGAGCCATTGACGCCGCTTCCTTTGGGGAGCGGCGTTTCTGTGTTATTCACTAGCTAACAATTGCTTACACCCACGTATAGGCAAGCTGCCGGGTAATATTCTATTTAATAATACTATCTTAACATATCGCCGCGCCTAGCGTGGGTACTTTTACGTGTCTCTTTTGTAACTAATCCGTTTTTCATGAAACACTCTTTACTTACTATACGAAGCGCTGTTGTAGCCTTTACCATGCTGTGTGGTATACAAGGTGCATCAGCTCAGATAACACTAACCGGCAGTTCATTCACTGAGAATTTCGACCAGATTGGCACTGGTCTGCCCGCAGGCTTCAGCGTACGCACGGGTGCCAAAGCCGGAGCTCTGGGCGACGCGACAACGCTTACCACCGCCGTAACGGCGTGGAATAATACCAGCGGAGCCTTTAAAAACTTCGCTTCCGCCACGGGATTAACCTCTGCTGCGGACCCTACGGCGCAAAGTGCCTCCACCAACCGGGCGCTCGGTGTACGGCAGACTGGTTCGTTTGCGGATGGCAGCACGAATGCCGGCCCGGCTTTCGTTTTCCAAGTTGCCAATACCAGCGCCCGCACAGGCTTCAAACTAAATTTCCTGTTGCAGTCGTTGGATGCTACCTCTACCCGTACCACTACCTGGCGAGTAGACTATGCTACGGGGGCCACACCTACAGCCTTCACACCAGTAGGGGCCACGTTCACAACCGGGAATAGCACCTTTAGCAGTACGCCCGTCGCCGTTGACTTTGGTAATCAACTCGATAATATTAACGATGTTGTCTGGATTCGGATTGTAGCACCAGATCCAACCACAGGGTCTAACAACCGGCCTACCTCGGCCATCGATGATTTCTCACTGACCTGGAATACGCCGGCACCCGACGCGCCTACCCTTACTGTATCGCCTAACAGCCTGAGCTTTGGCCGCGTCAACCTGGCAGCTACTTCTGCCACCAGCAGCTACACGCTCACGGGGGCCAACCTCACGGGCGCTACTACTGTTACGGCCCCTAGCGGCTTCAGCGTTTCCAAAACCGCTACCGGCACGTTTGGCTCTACCCTGAGCTATGCTGCGGCTGAGTTGGCGACGTCCCAAATGGTGTACGTGCGCTTTGCGCCGACCGTAGTCGGCCCCGTATCGGGCACGATTACCAATGCCTCGGCTGGTGCCGCCGACCAAACCGTGGCGGTAACCGGTACGGGCATCGACCCCAACAACCTGGTTTTCAATTTTGATGAATGTACGGCCGCACTGGGTGGCTGGGCGCAGTACAGCGTGACCGGCGCGCAAACCTGGGCCTGCACGCCCTTTGGGCACGATGCCACTGATGCCACCGGCAAAGCCAGCAAGCCTAACGGTATACAGATCAATGGCTTCGCAAGCAACACGAATGTTCCGAACGAGGACTGGTTTATCTCCCCGGCCTTCAATACATCTACATTTGCCTACCCCCTCCTCTCGTTCTGGAGCCGGACGGCTTTCAATGGCCCCCCTCTGAAACTGCGTGTTTCGACGAATTATTCTGGCACGGGAAACCCGCTGGCTACCGGCGTAACCTGGACGGATCTGGATGTGAGCTTCCCCGCCATTGGTTCTGATACTTGGACGCAAACCGCTGGTGTAGACCTGAGCGAGTACAAGAGCCAGACGACGTATGTGGCCTTCATATATACTTCTTCAGATGAGGAAAGTGCCCGCTGGACGCTGGATGACATCAGCCTGACGAACTCGGCTACTCCGCCCGCCCCCTTGCTGACCACGACGACCCGCAGCCTGGATTTCGGCTACGTGGCGGCGAATGCTACGGCCACGCAAACCTTCACGGTAACACCCCGCAACCTAACGGCGCCCTTCACGGTAACGGCCACCGGCGCCGCTTTCCAGGTGTCGAAAGATGGCACTACGTTCGGCAGCTCTGCTACCTATACGGTAGAAGAAGCTAATAACCAGACGAAAACCCTGACGGTGCGCTTCCGCCCCACGCAAAACCAGCAGAGCTACACGGGTAGCCTGGCCCTGGCTTCTACGAATGCGCCCTCGGTTACGGTCACCTTATCGGGCAATACCTACAACACAGCCAACACGCTGGAAGTAGTGAACTGGAACGTGGAGTGGTTTGGCTCGACGCAAAACGGCCCGAGCAACAAAGACCAGCAGCAAGCCAATGTGCGCACCATTCTTAACTCGCTGAAGGCTGACATCTACGGGCTAGTGGAGGTAGTAGACACGGCTCGCCTGGGCACCATTGTGCGGCAACTGCCGGGCGGTGGCTACACCTACCGCGTATCGGACTTTGGCTCGTATACCGATAATGCGCAGGATCCCGACTATGCCAGCGCGCAGAAACTGGCCTTTGTGTATAACACCACTCTTTTCAAAAATGTAGCTATTTCTTCGCTGTTCCGCTGCACGCAGGCCGAGAACTGCCCCGAGTTCAACTACTGGTCGTCGGGCCGCTTCCCCTACCTGCTCGATGCCGACGTAACCCTGAACGGCGCTACCCAGCATTTCACCTTCGTCCTGATTCATGCCAAAGCCAACACCAGTCCAACGTCTACCTCGTATGAGCGTCGGAAGAATGCTGCCGATGGCCTGAAGGCTGCACTGGATGCCAACTACAAGGGAAAGAACGTTATCATCTTGGGTGATTTCAACGACGACCTCGATCAAACCATCACAACGGGCCTTTCAACCACCGCTACGTCCTACAGTGCCTTTACGACCGACGTAGCCAACTACACGGCCCTGACACTACCCCTAAGCCTGGCCGGCCAACGCTCTACCGTGAGCTATAACGATGTGATTGACCACGTTGTCATTACCAAAGCCACGGAACCGCTGGTGGTACCCAACTCGACCGAGATTCTAACGAGCGTAGCCAACCTGGTGACCAACTATGGCAACACCACCACAGACCACTACCCCGTGCAGACGCGCTACACCTTCGGGGTAACGACGCCCACCAAGCAGGCCTTGGCCAACCGCCAGTTTGAAGTGTACCCCAACCCGGTAACCAACGCCATCCGCCTGAACCTGCCCGAGCAAACGGCCAAAACGCTGCAATTGCGCGTGCTGGCCGTAGATGGTCGCCAGGTAGCCACGGGTACTGGCTCGTTGGAGCAATTGAATCAGCAACTGAATCAAGGTCTGGGTCAGCTAAAAGCCGGGATGTACGTCATTCAGGTGAATAGTGGCACGCAGACCTACGTGAAGCGCTTTATCAAGCAGTAACGCCGCCTCGCGCTCCTGCTGCACAGAAAGCCCGCCGATTTCGGCGGGCTTTTTTGCGTTTCGGGCCTGACACAACGGCAACCGGAGGGGTTACGTACATCCCTTCGTACTCTCATTTTCTTACTCTATCCCAATGTCCTCACTTACCGAAAAAGGTTTTGGCATCGCCAAAAACGCCATCTTTTCCGCCTTCATGGGGCGTGCTACCCGAATGCTGGGCAAGCCCTTCCTAGTAGCTACCGCCCTGCACGACGTAGCAAAAAAGCTCGACGACCAAGACAGCAAAAAAGGTCCTATCCAACAGGTAATCGATGTGGGCCGGCTGCTGATTCGGTTGGTAACGTCTTATATCAACGGCTCTTACCGCCAGATTTCCACTTCCACTATCGTGTCGGGGCTAGCGGTGCTACTCTACGTATTGTCGCCGATTGACTTGGTGCCCGACGCCCTACCCATTTTGGGCTTCCTGGATGATGCCGCCCTGATTGCCTGGTTTATGGACCGCTTCCGGGTGGAGCTGGAGCACTTCCAGAGCTGGGAAGAAGCCTCAGCCAAAGTAGCCGAAGATGCCCAAGCACCGGCCCGTCCCAACAAGGAGCTACCCGCCGTAGCGGAGTTGGGTCACTCATAAATCAATAGACTTGTTCCTGAACAAGTCTAGTAGCTAATTGCTGGTCATCAGTATTCCAACAAACCTACGCCTGTCTTTCGTCGTGCTTAATGCAACGAGAGACAGGCGTACGTTTTATAGGATAACTGCAAATCGCAATTACATCTTCACTTTTGCTCAACGCCTTCAACGCCTTGGAGGGCTGATTCTGCCCTGTTATCATCCGGGCGCTTGATAACGCTGAAGGTGCCGTCGGTTTCGAGTACCACGGCAGTCACTTTTTCCATCGACAGTCCCCCCTCTTTGCGCACGGCCGAGCGCACTTCGTCGTGCGTTACACGCTCGTCGTGCATTGCGCTGTCCAGAAAATTGCCTTCATGAAACAACAAGCGCGGCTCCGATTTTACCAGCTTACGCACCGTTTTAGAGCGCACCGACAGCCACGATACAACAAATTGCAGTGCCAGTAGCGTACCAATGCCAACTATGCCTTCCACTAGCCGTGTGCTTTTTGACAATGCTACCGAAGCCAGGCTGGAACCCAAAGCAACAGTTACGATCATATCAAAGGCATTCATTTTGGCTAGTGTACGCTTACCCGTGATGCGAATCAGCAGGATGATGGCTACGTACACAAGAACAGCCATTATTACCGTGCGGCCTACGCCGGCCCAACCGTTAAAAAACATACCTAGTGGAAGTAAGACAGTAGAAGTAATTATTCTTCTTGTTCTACGCAAAATTTGCTGCTTCGACGGTCTTTTTTGAATAAACAGGTGAAGCGTTTACCTGTGAAACGAGCTATAAAAGCCCTTCAAAAATTGTATTTTGGGCTTTCGTTCACCCAATTTTTGTTCATGCCCATTACCAATCGGCTGGCGCTGCTGGCCCTTACCTTCCTTTTCTTCCTACCCTCCGCCCGCGCCGATGAAGGCATGTGGCTTCCCTTACTGCTCAAGCAGCTCAACGAAGCTGATATGCAGAAAAAAGGCCTCAAGCTGACGGCCGAAGACATTTACAGCGTCAACAGAGGCAGCCTGAAAGACGCCGTGGTACAGTTTGGCGGCGGCTGCACCGGCGAAATCATTTCCGATCAGGGCCTGCTGCTCACCAACCACCACTGCGGCTACAGCTCCATCCAGAGCCATTCGTCGGTGGAGAAAGACTACCTTACCAACGGTTACTGGGCTATGTCGCCCAGCGAGGAGCTGCCCAACCAGGGCCTCACCGCTACTTTTATTGTGCGGATGGAAGACGTGACCAAGCAGGTGCTGCAAGACGTACCCGCCACCGGTATTTCGGAGGACGCCCGCGAGCGGCTGGTGCAGCAGCACAGCCAGCAGGTAGCCCAGGCAGCCGTACAGGGCACGCACTACCGCGCCTTTGTGCGGCCTATGTTCGGCGGCAACGAGTACTACCTGTTTGTAACCGAAGTATTTGAAGATGTACGCCTAGTAGGCGCTCCGCCGAGCAGCATCGGCAAGTTTGGCGGCGACACCGATAACTGGATGTGGCCCCGCCACACCGGCGACTTTTCCCTGTTCCGCATCTACGCCGGCCCCGACAATAAGCCGGCCCCCTACTCGCCCCAGAACAAGCCCTTCAAGCCCCGCCACCATTTGCCCATCTCGCTCGGCGGCATCAAGCCTGGCGACTTCACGCTGGTGTTTGGCTTTCCCGGCCGCACCAACGAGTATCTGACTTCGTGGGGGGTAGACGAAGTGTACTACCTCTCCGACCCGGCCAAGGTGCAGGTGCGCGACACCAAGCTACGAATTCTGGACGCCGATATGAAGGCTTCGGATAAAGTGCGGATTCAGTACGCTGCCAAGTATGCCTCGCTGGCCAACTACTGGAAGAAGTGGCAAGGCGAGATGCGCGGCCTGAAGCGTCTGGACGCCGTAACGCGCAAGCAGGAGCAGGAAGCCCGCTTTCAGCAGTGGGCTACCCAGGGAGATGCCGCCCGCCGCGCCGCCTACGCCAACTTGTTGCCGGAGTTTGAGAAAAACTACCGCGCCGAGCGTGACGTGTCGCTGGCACGCGACTACGTGACGGAAGCCGCCTTGGGCGTGGAATTGATGCTGTATGCCAATAGCCTGCTGGCCGTGGTGGATATCAAAAACGCCGCCGACCGCACCGCCGCCGTGCAGAAACTCAAAACCGGCGTAAATGGCTTCTTCCGGAATTACAGCAAATCTACCGATCAGAAAGTAGCGGCGGCATTGCTGGCGCTGTACGCCGAGAATACGCCGTCTACCCTGCTACCCGATTACGTGAAGGATTTGCAGAAACAGTATCCGGGTAAGAGTAAATGGCACATATTGCCGCCTACCTCTTCCCCCAATTTTGCGGAAGCGCAGCATAATATTCCACCTTCTATTGATTGGACCGCCTACGCCGACTACCTCTACAGCAAATCTCGGCTGACGACGCCCGAAAGTGCTAACGCTGTACTTGATGAGGTAGCTAAAGGCAATGTGGCGGCCCTCACCAACGACCCGGCCTACCAGTTGGCCTCGGCTATTGTGACGAACTACCGGGCCAACATTCTGCCGCCCTACCAGATTGCCAACGACAACATCACGCTGCTCTCGCGCACCTATATAGCCGGCCTGCGCCAGATGCAGACCGACAAAACGTTCTACCCCGATGCCAACTCTACCCTACGCGTGGCCTACGGCCAGGTAGCCGGCTACGAGCCCCGCGATGGCGTGAAGTACGAGTACTACACGACCCTCGACGGTATCATGGAAAAGGCCGACCCCACCAATCCTGATTTCCAGGTGCCGGCCCGCCTCGTGGAGTTGTACCAGAAGAAAGACTACGGACCATACGCCGTAGATGGCACCGTGCCCGTGGCCTTCATCGCCACCAACCATACCACGGGCGGCAACTCGGGTTCACCTGTCATCAACGGCCGCGGCGAGCTGATTGGTACCAACTTCGACCGCAACTGGGAAGGCACCATGTCCGACATCATGTTCGACCCCGACCAGGTGCGCAACATCACCCTCGATGTGCGCTACATGCTGTTTGTAGTGGATAAATACGCCGGCGCCACGCGCCTCATTCAGGAAATGACGCTGGTAGGCAAACCGGAAGCCAACGGCAAACCAGCGAAGGAAGCAAAAGTGAAGAAGGGCAAGCACAAACAAAAAGCGTAGAGCCGGTAGTAGAGAACAACCTCTTGTACCCTACCCCTACCTATAAAGAGACGTCAGCTACTGACGTCTCTTTTTTGTGTTTATTGACCAAGAATATATTTCCGCTTTATGCTCTCGCTTTCTCGCAGCCACAGATACTGCTGGTTTTTCCTACTTGGCTTTCTGTTGTGCAGCGCACAACCACTGCTAGCTCAACCTACACCTCCTCCTACCCTCCTGCGCCCCGCCGCCGTCTTCGATGGTGAAACGCTACACCCTGGCTGGCAGGTGCTGATAGAAGGCGACCGGATTACAGCAGTTGGCCCTAACCTGCCTACTCCCGCCGGCGGCCGTACGCTGGAACTACCGGGCCTTACCCTTCTGCCTGGTCTGATAGAAGGCCACTCCCACCTGTTGCTGCACCCCTACAACGAAACCCCGTGGAACGACCAAGTGCTGCTGGAGTCGCAAGCGTTGCGGGTGGCGCGGGCCACGGCCCACGCTCAGCGCACGCTGCTGGCCGGCTTCACCACCGCCCGCGACTTGGGCACGGAGGGTGCCGGCTACGCCGATGTAGGCATCAAACAAGCTATTGATCAGGGAATTATTCCCGGTCCGCGCATGCTGGTGGCTACCCGCGCGCTGGTGGCAACTGGCAGCTACGGCCCCAAGCTCTCCACCGACGTAGAGGTGCCCCAGGGCGCCCAGGAAGCCGACGGCCCCGAGGGTGTGGTGCGGGCCGTGCGCGAGCAAATCGGGCGCGGCGCCGACATCATCAAAGTATACGCCGACTACCGTTGGGGCAAAGGCGAACCGGCCCGCCCTACCTTCTCGCAGGAGGAGCTGAACCTGATTGTGCAAACGGCCAACGCCGCCGGCCGGCCTGTGGTGGCGCACTCCTCTACCCCCGAAGGCATGCGCCGTGCCGTGCTGGCCGGCGTGCAAACCATTGAGCACGGCGACGGTGGCACGCTGGAAGTTTTCAAACTGATGAAGCAGCGCGGCGTAGCACTTTGCCCCACCGTAGCGGCCGGCGATGCTATTGCCCAATACCAGGGCTGGCGCAAAGGCCAGGGCGCCCTACCCGAGCGCGTCCAGCAAAAACACACTAGCATGCAAGCCGTCCTGAAGAGCGGCGTCACGCTGGCGTTTGGCGGCGACGTGGGCGTATTTCTGCACGGCGACAACGTGCGCGAGGCCGAGCTACTGGTGCAGGACTACGGCCTCTCGGCCCTAACTGTACTCCGCCAAGCCACCAGCGGCAACGCCCGCATCTTCGGCTTAGTTGATCGGGGCCGCATCCAGACTGGCTTATTGGCTGACCTAGTGGCAGTGCAAGGCGACCCTACCCACGACGTGACGGCGCTCCGGCAGGTACGGCTGGTGATGAAGGGCGGAGCACTTGTGAAGCAACCATAAATACGTGTCATCCTGAGCGCAGCGAAGGACCTGCTCACGCATGAACGAGTCGTTGATATGACAGTCGTTCATGCGTGAGCAGGTCCTTCGCTGCGCTCAGGATGACAGATTTTCTACGGACGTTCAATACCCAGCTTACCTAACTCGGCCGCGTGCAGGTCGTAGATGACGCGCAGGTCGTTGCCATGCTTTTCGGCGTCTACGCCTATGCTGATGTTGTTGGTGTGGAAGCGGTGCAGGTGACTGATGTGGGGGGAAAGGAGAGGCAAGTGACCAGCCAGCAGAAAGCGCACATACAGCTCTAAGTCTTCGGCCATTTCAATGTCTTCGCTGTAGCCGCCTACCTGATCAAATAGCTCGTGCGAGTAGCACACGTTGCCCTGGATGAAGTTTTCGGCCCGAAAAATGGCGCGCAACATATCCGTAGGCGTGTCAAATTTCCAGGCGTAGTAATCTTCGCGCAGCATGTAGCGACGTTCCTCGTCCATGCGCAGGAAGTCGGCTACCAGCCACGGGCGGTCGGGGTTCTGCTGGATGAGGTCGGCGTAGTGGTAGAGGTTGCGTTGCAGCATCACGTCGTCGTCGTCGAGGGGCACCAGCCAGCCGCCGGGCTGCGCCTCGCGGATGATCTGGTTGCGGGCGGGGCCGGGCAGCATTTTTTCGGGCTGCGTCCAGTAGCGCAACGGCGGGCCATCCTGAGCGGCTAGCTCCTCCAGGTAGGACGCGGTGTCGTCGTCGCTGGCTAACTCGTTGATCAGGTGCTCGTAGGAAAAATCAATGGGGGCCGAAACGGTAGCGCGTACGCTTTCAATGGCCTCGGGCAAATACTGCCGACGGTTGCGGGTCGGGGTGATGATGGAGAAGTGCATGCCTTCCTATTCTACAATTGCCGCCAAAAAGTTGCGTGAATCCAGCTGAAAGCCAACTTTCTCGAAATAGTACCGTTTACCCGACTTAGCATTATCTGCTCCACTGTATGCCCAAGTTCATCGTCACACTCTCCCTACCCCCTCACTTTTCCGAGGATTTTATAGAGTTGATTCCCAGTCACCGCGCCCACGTGAGCCAGCTATTGGATGAGAGTGTGCTGGAAAACTACGCCATCAGCGCCGACTACCGGCACGGCTGGCTTACCATCAACGGGGAAACGGAGGCCGAGGCGCGGGCTGTGTTGGAGCAGTTGCCTTTGTACCCTTATTTCTGGCAAATTGAAGTGCACGAGCTATTCGTGTTCGATAGCAATACGTTTCGGTTTCCGCGCATTAGCCTCAACTAGCCAGCGGGCTATTCGGCGCGGTTTGTGCATAAGGGCGACTGCTAACGTCTTCCTATTTTTCCTATGATGCGTACTATTCGGCTGGTTGCGCTGGCCGTTGTTTTGCTGACTTCTTCGCTAGCCGCTGCCCCGGTTCCTACTGATAAGATTTCTACCGAGCAGCTATTGAGCCGCCTTAGCTCCGCCATCGACAACCTCAAGACGCTGCGTTGCACGGTGCGGGCCAAGGAGCGGGTAGAGGGCAAATACGTAACGGCGCAATCGTCTTTGAAGCTCACCAGCAGCCCGCTACGGGTGTATCTGCGCAATCAAAAAGGTATTGAGGCCCTGTGGGTAACGGGCCAAAACAGCGGCGACGCCTGGGTCTACCCCAACAGCTTTCCCTACGTGACGCTCAACCTGGACCCCAACGGCACCCTCATGCGCCGCGACCAGCACCACAGCCTGCTCGACGCCGGTTTTGGCAGCATTTCCGATATCATCCGCGGCTCCACCCAGCGCCAGGACCACGCCTTCGAGCGCTCCTTTCGCTACGCCGGCGACACCCTAGTGGCCGGCCGGCCGTGCCACGTGCTGCTTTCCAATTTCCCGCAGTTTCGGTACGTATCCTACACGCCCGCCAAAGCTGAAACGCTGACGCAGATTGCCAATAAGTTTGGTTGCGGCGAGTTTCGGATTGTGGAGCGCAACGGCCTGTCGTACGAAAAACCCGTGCCGGCCGGCAAAACCATTCAAGTGCCCAACGGCTACGGCCGTCGCACCACCGTCTGCGTCGATCAGAAGCTTATGCTGCCGCTTGTGGTAGAGGTGCTGGACGACAAAGGCCTGTTCGAGCGGTTCGAGTTTTCGAATATCATCGCCAACCAGCCTATTGCGGCGGAGGAGTTTGCGAAGGGATATAAGGGGTATAAACTATAATCACGGATTAAGGCGGATTTTTCGGATTACACGGATTTTGTGGACAATTGCACAGTGTAGTCGGAGCTGTTTAATTTTTCTGAGTTACCCATCAAAAAAGCGCTTGCCATTTGGCAAGCGCTTTTTGTTTGAAATCGTCTACAAAATCCGTGTAATCCGAAAAATCCGCAGGAATCCGAGGTCTAGCGGCGCATTTTCTTCTCAATCTCGTCCCACATGGGGGCTGGAATGGCTTCCAGCTTGTTGAACTCGCCGGCGCCGTTGAGCCACTCGCCGCCGTCGAGGGTGACTACCTCACCATTCATGTAGGCCGCGAAGTCCGATACCATGTAGGCGGCTAGGTTGGCCAATTCCTGGTGGTCGCCTACCCGCTTGAGGGGCACCGAGGCAGCGGGGTCGAGTTTGGACGCTAGCGGCTCGGGGAAGAGGCGGCTCCAGGCGCCTTCTGTCGGGAATGGGCCGGGCGCAATGGCATTGGAACGAATACCGTACTTGGCCCATTCCACGGCCAGCGAGCGGGTGAGGGCCAGCACGCCCGCCTTGGCCGCCGCCGAGGGCACCACGTAGGCCGAGCCCACGGAGGCGTACGTCGTTACGATGTTGAGGATGGTGCCGGGGCGCTGGTCGGCAATCCAGCGTTTGCCGAAGGCCAACGTGCAGTTGTAGCTGCCTTTCAGCACAATGTCTACAATCACATCAAACGCCTTGTGGCTCAGGCGCTCCGTGGGCGAAATAAAGTTGCCGGCGGCGTTGTTCAGCAGCACGTCGACGGCGCCAAACGTGTCAATGGTTTGTTGGAGCATGCGCTCTACCTCGTCGTATTTGCGCACGTCGCACTGCACGGCCAGCACTTGGCCGCCGGTTTGCTCGCGCAGCTCGGCGGCGGTTTTTTCCAGCACGTCCAGCTTGCGCGAGCTGATGGTGACGTTGGCCCCGAGTTGCAGAAAATAGGTGGTCATGGCCCGGCCTAGGCCGGTGCCGCCGCCTGTCACCACAATGGTTTTGCCTTGCAGGGCGTTGTCGCGGAGCATGGGTTGGGAGTAGGCTGGCATAGGAGATGGATTTTTAAAGGTGAAGCAGCAAGGATGCAAGAACGGGATTTGTCGGATTTGCCCAAGATGTATGCCGGCTAAGAATTTTTCTTCACCTTTAGCCCCGCATGGCTCCTACTCCTACCCCCCTACAACCCCTAATTGCCGTATTGGGCTGCGGCTGGCTCGGCCTACCCCTGGCGCAGGCGCTGGTGGAAGAAGGCTATGCCGTGGCTGGCTCCACCACCACGCCCAGCCGACTCCTGAAAATGCGCGACGCGGGCATTACGCCCTACCTGCTGGAGCTAGGCCCTACCCTTACCGCTACCGACCAAGACACGCTACACACGATGCTTACCGGCGCACGGGTATTGGTACTGAACGTGCCACCCAGCGCCGCTAAAGGACACTACGTGGAGCTGCTACAGCCCGTATATCAAGCCGCCATTGACTGCGGCGTGCGCCACGTGTTGTTTGTGAGCAGCACCGGTGTGTATGCCGACGAGCCCCGCACCATGACCGAAGACGACGCCCTGGCCGCCCCCGACGCCAATTCGGAATTGCTGCGGGCGGAGAGCCTGTTTACCGCTCCCGATGCACCTTTCGCCACCACCGTGGTGCGCCTGGCCGGCCTTATTGGCCCCCGACGGGCGCCTGGCCGCTTCCTGGCGGGCCGTACCGGTCTGCCCAAGCCTCAGGCGCCCGTCAACCTCATTCACCTCACCGATTGTCTGGGCATTCTCGGCCGCATTATCCGCCAGCGCGCCTGGGGGCGTACTTTCAATGCCAGCGCGGCACACCACCCTACCCGGCAGGAGTTCTACACCGCCGCCGCCGCTCATCTGGAACTCGCGCCCCCTACCTTCGTGGAGGAAGATACCCTGGGCAAGTGCATCGACAGCGAATTACTGCGTCAGGAAACCGGCTATATGTTTCAGTTTGATGACCTGAACGAGGCCATGAAGTACTGCTAGTGCATTGGCTGTGCCGCTTAGCGAGCAACACACCGTAGTGCTTTCGCGCCGGTTTTCAGCCCCCTACCTCGTATCTTTGCGCTTGTGAACGATAAAGAGGTAGTAGCTATTTTGGGCGGCGGTGCGGCTGGTTTTTTTGGGGCCATAGCCTGTGCCGAAGCCAACCCGCGCTTGCGTGTTTATCTGATTGAAAAAACTGGCAAGCTGCTGAGCAAAGTACGTATTTCGGGGGGCGGACGCTGCAACGTGACGCACGCCGCCGACACGCCCGCGCAGTTGGTGCAACACTACCCCCGCGGGGCCAAGCAGCTCAAGGAACCCTTCAAGCAGTTCGGCGCCGTGGATACCGTGCGCTGGTTTGAGCGGCGCGGCGTGCGCCTCAAGACCGAACCCGACGGTCGCATGTTTCCAGTCACGGATTCGTCGGAAACCATTGCCCAGGCCCTGCTCACGGCAGCCGATAAAGCGGGTGTCCGCATCCTCACGCACACCACCGCCGAGTATATTACTACCCTACCCACGGGTGGCTTTCGATTGCACCTCACGGGCACCCACGCGCAGGAATTAGAGGTAGCGCGCCTGCTAATTGCCACCGGCGGCGCCCCCAAAGCGGCCCAATACGACTGGCTGCGGGCGTTGGGGCACACCATTGCCGAGCCGGTGCCGTCGCTGTTTACGTTCAACGTGCCGGAGTCGCCGTTGCGGGACCTGCCGGGCGTGAGCGTGCCCCACGCCCGCGTGCGCATTGCCGGCGAAAAGCTGGAATACGAAGGTCCTATCTTGGTGACGCACTGGGGCGTGAGCGGGCCGGCTGTGCTAAAGCTCTCAGCCTGGGGCGCCCGTCGCCTGCACGAACTGGCGCACCGTCACACGGCCCTGGTTAGCTGGCTTCCTACCCACACTGAGGACTCGCTGCGCCAGTGGCTACTGGATTTTCGGGGACAGCATGGCAAAAAGCTGGTGGCGTCTAATCCGCTCTTCGGCCTACCCCAGCGGCTGTGGCGCACGCTCACGGAGCAGGCGGGCATTGGTGCGGAGGTGAAGTGGAATGAGTTGCCTATTAAGTCGCAGAACCGCCTCATCGAAGGGCTGTTGCGCACGGCCCTACTCGTGCAGGGCAAAACCACTTACAAGGATGAGTTTGTGACCTGTGGCGGCGTAGTGCTCGGCGAAGTGGACATGAAAACCATGCAGAGCCGCTGCGTGCCGGGCCTGTATTTCGCCGGCGAGGTGCTGGACATCGACGGTATTACCGGCGGCTTCAATTTCCAAGCTGCCTGGACTACGGGTTACCTGGCCGGTCGGGCTATGGCCGATACGCCTATCCGCTAGTTAGCTGCTTTGCGGTCCATCACCAAGCTCACAAGCAAAGCATGAGGTAGGGTAACCACGGAGGCTACCACCAGCACCAAGCTGACCAGTGCATCGGAAGTGGAAAGCCGGGCGGCGAATAGCACGTACAACACGGCCAGCGCTACTAGGCTTATGAGTAGAATAGGCAGCGAGCGGCGCACGAAAAAACCTATTTCGCGCATCAGTTCCCAACCTTTTGCGCGCCTACCGCCTGTTGGCGCCGTGTAGCCCAGTAGCGGATTGAGGCGTAGTACGTGCTGCAAGCTGTGCCAGAAGCAGAAGTATACCCCTACCGCCAGCAACGGCGGCAGAACCACAAACAGCCCTACGAGCAGCAGCATCTCCAGCGCATCAATGCGCCAGCGGTTTACTTCGTTCAGCTTGGCATACCCTACCCACAGGCCCAGATGACCCAGCAGCACAACCCACCCGGCGCCTTGCGCCGCGCTAGCAAATACTGCTGCCGTCACCAACTGGCCGCCTGTGAAGTACAGTAAGCTGTTGATGATGTGCAGCATCTCGGCAGGCCAGGCAAAAGCCGGGATGACAAACAACAGCGTGCCGCGCAGTACGCTATGCGCAACCCATAGCGCCGGCCGCTGGGGTTGCGTGGGCGCATCGGCGGAGCCCCAGTGCCAGATAGTGAGCAGGAAAAAGAACAAGACAGCCGCACTCGGCCACAGCCACCATCCTACCACCACTACCGCTGCCAAAGCCAGGTAGCTCACCAGAAAACGCACCAGATACAGCCACCACGCCTTGCCCCGCACGGGATGGTAGGCTGGCAATACCAGTTGGTCGCAGGCGCCGTGGGCCAACCCTAGCAGCACTAATCCCAGCAGCAACACCGGTCCTAGTAGGATAGCGGCGGTGGCCGGAGCCAACAGACCTACCCCCATTGCCACCACCACCGCCCCGTAGGAATACAACATGTGCGGTGCAAAACTGGTGGCGATGGGAGCAGAAGCTTTCATAAGGCAGGCGTTATCCTGCTGTATACGCTCTGTTACGCCGCGTGGTGATGGGCGGGCTTACGCGGGGCTAAATCGCGCAGATAATTTAGGTCGAGAATGCTGAAGCCTACCTTGGAGAAGAAGGGTACCACTACAAACAAAACGGTTTCGGTAGTTTGGCTGATTATGCCCAGGCCTGAGGGCCCGACAGCCCAAATGGTAGGGTAGCAGATCCACAGAACGGTTAGGAAGCCAGCTAGTTTGGTATATATACTCCCAGTTCTGCATCGCTGTTGATGGCAATCTGCCGCAGTTTGGTCCAGATCAGATACAGCACGCACAGGAAGGCTCCTACCCCGCAGATGTACCACAGGAGCCGAGCCGTGCTGTTTTCTGATAAATCAGCAAACAGCCCGCACACAATCATGACCACATCGGCGGCCACCAAGCCAAACAGCAGGTTGAGTTTGCGCTCCTGCTTCGGTATGTAGAACATGGCCGTGAAAGCCAGCGCCAGCAGCAATAGCGGCGTGCTCACTACCCAGTCGATATAACGGGCGTAGTGAGTGATTTGCCCTGCCACTTCCGTTTTGCCCTGGCCCAGGCCCATGGCCATGTACGCCAGCGCCGACCAAATCGGAATCATCATGGCAATACTGTATTCGTATTGCGGGACGCCTTTGGGGTTACGACTCCAGACCCAGAACAGAAGTGCGCCGCCTACCATAGAGGCGACATATAGCCAGTGGAGTAGTGTTTGTGTTTCCATCGGGAGAGAAAGTAAAAATGGAGAACACTACTTTTTACTTTTCTCCTACTTTTTAAGTTCTTTTTAATCTGCCACTTAGCTAGGTTAATTCGAACTAGTGTTTCGACGGGTAGCGCTACCGTAGCTGCCTAGCGAAATAGTACTCAACTCTTTCTGAAAAATACCTAGATGTAGGTATGTCTTTCTAAAAGACAAAAAAATAGTATTAAGTGTCAATTAATGCATCCATCACCAGTGCCTTATACAAGGTGCTTTACCCGACACTTCATGCTGAAACATGTACTCAAAGGCAGCTGTTTGTGGCTGTGCGCCGCGGCGAGTCAGCCGGTTGCTGCGCAGATGCTCTTCAACAGCACGCACGGTAATTTTTCTGGTTTGAACGAAGCCAACTGGAACCCAGCCGCTATTGCTGATAGCCGTTTGAGCTTCGAATTCCGCCTGCTGGCCTTAGACGGGCACGCGACCAACTCTGCTTACCGCTACACGGGTCCTTGGCGCCTCGGCAATCTAAACGAGTCGTTTTCTTTATCGGCCCGCGACCTGACCTTACAGGAAAACAGCCGCCCCAAACTGGTTAGCGTGGGGCTGAACGTGCGCGGGCCGGGCGTTATGCTCCGCCTGAGTCCGCGCCACAGTGTTGCCCTCAGCGTAGGAGCGCGGGCCGCACTGCAAGGCAACCAAGTGTCGCAGGAGTTGGTGCGTAGCGCCGTTGATCAATTTGAAACGGCGGGTGCGTATACCAACAACACGGCTAATTTCAACATCAACGCCTTTTCGGAGTGGAATGCCACCTACGCTCGCGTACTACTGGACCAGCAAACCCACGTGCTAAAAGCGGGCATCACGGTGAAGCGGTTGATGGGCATCGGCTCGGCCTACCTCCAATCCAAACAGTTCGACTACACAACCACGCCCGCTAACCGCAACACCCAACTGGCCGATACGGTGGTACACCTCGACCGGCTCGATGGCTCCTTCGGCTACTCCAACCCCGACGCGTTTCGTGATCTGGATGCGGGCACCGTACGGCGCTGGCTGACACCGGGCAGCTCGCCGGGTGCCGGCTGGGGCCTGGATGTGGGGGTGGTGTACGAGTACCGCCCCAACTCGGAGCAGTACCGCTACCAGGACAAAAAAGGGGCGTGGCAAACGGACTACGGTCACAACAAATACCGCTACCGTCTGGCAGTGGCCCTCACGGATATAGGCAGCATTCGCTACCGTAAGCAGGCAGTGGTGTATAATGATATTCGGCGTACCAACCTAGGCATCAATAGCCAAGACATCAATGATATTACGCTGGATAACTATAATGACCAGCTGGAAAAAATCTTCCAGATTCAGCCACAGAACCGTGACAATGCATTTCGGGCGGCCCTACCCACTACGCTGAATATAGATCTGGACTATCACCTTCTCTGGAAATTATACGCCAATGCTTCTCTTAGCCAGGGCCTGCGTGGGCGCTATGCGGTAGGCATGCGACGCTTTTCTTACGCGGCCCTCACGCCCCGGCTGGAAATGCGCTGGCTGGAGGTAGCCATGCCGCTTTCCCTCACCAATAGCTACCAGGATTTTGCCTACGGCTTGGTGCTACGCGCTGGCCCTCTGACTATTGGCTCCAACAACCTGCCGGCGCTATTCCGCTCTACCCAGCCCTACGGGGCCAACCTTTTTGGTGAGCTGACCCTAGCCCTAGCTAATAAGCGCCATAAGCTCAGGACTCCTGCGGCCAATCCATAAACAGAAGCTTGGCTGGTGCCGATGTGGAAAGGAAACGGATTGTAGTGGCTTCGGCGCAACCCTGCACACGAATAGCTAGTACAAAGACACACAATACATTCTCCCTACCACCTAAAAACGAACCAACGATTATGGACACTAAAGCAGCCCAATCCGAACTGAACGAACTCATTGCTACTCTGAAAGAAGGCCAGAAAGGCTATGCGGAAGCAATGACCGACGTAGAAGACGCAGACTTGAAAGACCTCTTCAAGAAGTATGCTGCCCAGCGCGCCAGCTACATCACGGAGCTGGAAGACCAGATGTACAAGCTGGACCTGAAGGTAGACACCAACGAAGGCAACAATACCGTAGCCGGCACCGTGCACCGCGCTTTCATCAACCTGAAAGGCTTGGTAACCGGCAAAGACCGTCACAGCATTCTGGCTGAGTGCGAGCGTGGCGAAGACTACGCCAAAGAAGCTTACGAGAAAGCCAAGAAGTTTGATGGCCTACCCGCCGAGCTGAAATCGGTAATCGATAAGCAGGCTGAAGGCGTACTAAAAGCCCACAACGAAATCCGCGACCTGCGCGACGCTTCTAAATAAGCATCGCAGATGTTGTAGATTAGATGAATCGCATAGTTTCTTGTGTGCATTTATTCTACTCGCAGAAACAAAAAAGCCGCTGACGTATCAGCGGCTTTTTTTATTGATTAATTAGTAGCTCAGCGTTGCAGATTGATTGAATCTGTGTAATCCAGTCAATCTGCAACATCTGTTCTGCTACTCGTCGAAGCTCTGGTTGTCGCGGCGTGGCTTGTAACCGCCTTCGCGGTTGCCGCCGTAGCTGCCACCACCCCGGTTACCACCGTAGCTGCTGCCACCACCGTCGCGGTTGCCTTTGTAGCCACCTCCTTCGCGGTTGCCGCCGTAGCTACCACCGCCGCGGTTTCCGCCATAGCTGCTACCGCCTTCACGCCGGTCGCCGCCATAGCTACCACCGCCGCGGTTGTTGCCGTAGCTGCGGTTGCCAAAGGCCCCGTCACGACGGTCGCCGCCGCCACCGTAGCCGCCCGTGCGACGCGGACGGTCACCGCCGCCGAAGCCGCCGCGGCCACCTTCCTGCTGGGCATCACCTTCCTGACGCGGCGTGGCCACGTTGAAGGATACTGGCCGGCCGTTGATGTTGGTACGACCTAGAGCACCGGTCACTTCTTCCGTAAATTCGGAAGGCACTTCTACAAAGCTAAACTTATCGTAGAGCGAGATGTCGCCTACCTTACCAGCGGTAAGGGAAGTATTCTCGGCAATCAGGTCTACGATGTCACGTGGGTGAATGCGGTCTTTCTTACCCATCGTCACGAACAGACGCGTGTAGCCAGCGCGTGGCGCACCGTGGGCGCGGGTAGCGTCGAGGCTTTCCTGCGCGCGCTTGTCCTCCTTCATCGTCATTTTGAGCAGGGCAGCGGCAATGTCTAGCGACGTAATGCCTTCTTCGCTATCCTGATCGATCAGACGCTGCACGCGGGCAATGTACTTGTCGAGGTTGCCCTTCTCTACCACTTCCTTAATCGACTCCAACATGAGGGTGGTTTTCACCTCCGACACATCCTCGAATGAAGGTACGCGCTCCTGCTTGATGGTAGCCTTGGTGAAGCGCATAATGTCGCGCAGCTTGTAGATGTCGCGGCCACTCACGAAGGTGAAGGCGCGGCCCGATTTGCCGGCACGGCCCGTACGGCCAATGCGGTGCACGTAGTATTCCTCGTCGGCGGGCAGGTCGTAGTTCACTACGGCTTCCACGTTGTCTACGTCGATACCGCGGGCGGCTACGTCGGTAGCCACCAGGATTTCCAGCGTGCCTTTGCGGAATTTATCGAGCGTGTTCTGGCGCTGCTGCTGGCTCATGTCGCCGTGCAAACCGTCGGCGAAGTAGCCTTTGGCCTGCAAATCAGCCACGATGTCGTCTACCATGCGCTTCGTGTTAGCGAAAACGATGGTCGATTTCAGGTTGTACATATCCACTAAGCGGGTTAGCACATCCTTTTTCTGGGGGCCGCGCACCTCGTAGTAGCTCTGCTCAATGTTCGTAACGGTCATCTCCTGATGGTTGACCTTCACGATTTGCGGGTCGCGCTGATAGCGCTTGGTCAAGTCCATGATGGGCTTGCTCATAGTAGCCGAGAAAAACACTGTCTGGCGCTCCTCAGGCATTTTCTTCAGCACCGTCTCAATGTCGTCGCGGAAGCCCATGTCCAGCATTTCATCGGCCTCATCAAGAATAATCATCTTGCAGTGGTCGAGCTTGAGCGTGCCACGCTCTAAGTGGTCCATTACACGGCCAGGCGTACCAATTACAATCTGCACGCCGCGCTCCAGAGCACGGAACTGCCGATCGTAGCTGGAGCCGCCGTAAATCGGCACTACGGCCAGACCACGCTTGTACTTACCTAGTTTCTGAATTTCACCCGAAACCTGTACGGCCAGCTCGCGGGTAGGACACAGCACCAGGGCCTGCACCTCACGCGAGTCGGTGTCTACTTTTTCGATGGCGGGGATGGCGAAGGCAGCCGTTTTGCCGGTACCCGTCTGGGCCTGGCCAATCACGTCTTTGCCTTCGAGCAGTACCGGAATGGCAGCTGTTTGGATAGGAGATGCTTCTTCGTAGCCTACTTCCGTAATGGCACGCTGCATTTCCTCGGAGAGCGAAAGCTCTTCAAATTTAACTTTTTCCATGTCTGATAGTGATGGAGTGGAGACAATAGCTCTGAAAACAGCGAATTCAGCGACGCTCCTCTCCCACTCTCACAACAACGACAAGTGACGGAAGCAACTACGGAAGATACAGGCGGCCAATCTAATAGCTAAGGGCCACGCAAGCTGCGCGGAACCGGGCCGTTCTCAATGCGGGTGCAAAGGTAAGGGAAAATATTACTTAAACCACGGAGTCACTCGAATTTTTCGGATTACGCGGATTTTATGGACGGAGGTAAGGTTATGTCAATAGGTTTATGTCATCCTGAGTGGAGTGAAGGACCTTGTAATGCATGAACGAGTCGTTGTCACGTCAGTTGTTCTAACGTGATAAGGTCCTTCGCAAGCTCAGGATGACAACCGTTTTTATTACCTACAAAATCCGTGTCATCCGAAAAATCCGAGCGAATCCGTGGTTAAGACAAAAAAAAGCACGCCCTGGGGCGTGCTTTTCAAACTCGTGCAAAGTAAGCTAGCTCTTAGAGGAGCTGAACTTTAACAGCGTTCGGGCCTTTTTTGCCTTGCGCTACTTCGTATTGTACCTTGTCGTTTTCACGGATTTCATTTACCAGCAGGTCGCTGATGTGAACGAAAATGTCTTGACCATTTTCGTCATTTTTGATGAAGCCAAAGCCTTTGGCGTCATTGAAGAATTTTACGGTTCCGGTTGCCATTGTACTACTTACTACGGGGTTAAAAAAAGAGTCTCTTTAAGCAAATGCAGCTACTGAAAACTGCTGAAACTCTAGGCATCTGGCAGGCTAACAAAGTCACATCCTCTTAAGTTGAGCCAAATATACACCATTCGGCGGACTTCAGCTATCAACACTATCATTTACGGGTTTTTCCCTACTTGCGTTGTATTTGTACCTACTTATATGTCTACCCCTCACAACCACCCCGCTTTCCGCTTCACCCACGAAATTGTAGTGCCTGCCTCGGCTATAGATGAGCTTCACCACGCAAATAACGTAGAGTATGTGCGCTGGGTGCAGGATACGGCCACTGCTCACTGGCTGGCCGCCTTTCCTGTAGGTGAGCGAGAGCACTATATATGGGTGGTGCGGGAGCATTATATACGCTACCATCGCCCCGCCCTGCTCCACGACCAACTGCGCTGCACCACCTGGATTGGTGAAATCCGCGGGGCGCAGTGCCAGCGTTTTGTTCGCATCGAGCGGGCCGTGGATGGCGTGCTGCTCTGCGAAGCCGAAACGCAGTGGGTGCTGCTGGACCCGCAGACGCAACGCCCGAAGCGGATAGAGGCAGAGGTGGAGCGGCGGCTGTGGGAGCCGGTGGGGTAGAAAAGCAGTTAGTATTCCGAGGTACGGTCGGGCAGCGCCAGTTTCTGCGTTACTTTTGTATACCGTCTGTTTAGCTACTATGCCACCCACCTTCCGCATCTACTCTTCTTCTGCCGGTTCTGGCAAAACCTACCAGCTTACCAAAGAATATTTAAAGCTGGCGCTCGGTGCCGAAGACGCGGCGTACTTCAAAAGCATTCTGGCCATCACCTTCACCAACGATGCGGCGGGCGAGATGAAGGAGCGTATTATTGGGGCCTTGCGGCGCTTCGCCTACCCCAACGCCAGCGGCAAAGAAGACACGCTGCTGCGCGATATAGCTAACGAGCTGGCCGTGGAAGGCAAACTGCCGCTCCGCGCCGACACGCCCCAGGAGCAACAACAGGAGCTGCGGCGGCGGGCAGCAGCCACGTTCCGGTTGGTGCTCTATCACTACGCCGATTTCGCGGTGAGCACCATCGACTCGTTTGTGCAGCGTATAGTGCAAGCTTTTACGCGGGAGTTGGGGTTGCCCGCGGCCTTCGAGGTAGAGCTGGACGGCGAAGCCGTACTGCAAAGCGCCGTGGCCTTGCTACTGGACAAAGTGAATCGCGACCCCAATAGTAAACTACTAGCCCGTTCTCTGGCCGACTATGCCCTGAGCAAGGCAGAGGAAGGCCGGAGCTGGAATACCCTACCCGAGGAGCTGGTGCAGTTTGGGCAATTCCTGCTCTCCGAGCCGGTGCATGAGGCCGTGGCGCAGTTGCAGCAGCTCTCGTTGCAGGACTACCGTCGCCTGCACGAAAACCTGCGCAAGCGGCGGGAGGAAATTGAGCAAGAGTTTCGGGCGGTGAGTGTGCGGGCGCTGGCGGCGCTGGATGCCGCCGGCGTAACGGAAGCGGACCTCTACCAAGGAAAGAGCGGCATTATTGGCTATGTGACGCGTTGGGAAGAACGCCTCCTACCCGACAAAGAAGCTAACAGCTACGTGCGGGCGACCGTGGAGCAGGATAAATGGTACAGCGGTAAAGTGAAAACCGCCGCCGACAAGCAGCGTGTGGATGCCGCAAAACCCGACCTTACGGCAGCCTACCACGAGTTGGAGGACTTGCGCGCCCGCCTCCTACCCGACTATCTGCTGGTGCTGGGTATGCTGCCTTATATCTTCCACGTATCACTATTGAGTGAGCTGAACAAGGCCGTGGACCAGCTCAGCCGGGAGCGAAATGTGGTGTTGATTGCCGAGTTCAACCGGCGTATTGCCAACATTGTGCTCCGCGAGCCGGTGCCGTTTCTGTACGAGCGCCTAGGCGAACGGTATCAGCACCTGCTGATTGATGAGTTTCAGGACACCTCTGTATTGCAGTGGAATAACCTGCTGCCGCTGGTAGAAAACGCTGTGGCCAACGGTAATCTTTCCCTGGCCGTGGGCGACGCGAAACAGGCCATTTACCGCTGGCGGGGCGGCGAGATGGAACAGATTCTGCGCCTCTACAAAAACGAAACGGAGCACCTCTACGGCCGCGTGGCCGACGAGGAGCTCCGCGACCTGCTGCAAGGCCGCTACTACACGCTGGACGGGGCATTGCAGGCGAAAAACTTGAATACTAATTACCGCTCGGCTTCGGAAATCATTACGTTCAACAACGATTTCTTCGGGCATATCAGCGCCACGCATCCGCAGCTACCGTTGGTGCAAAGTATTTATGATGAGGATTTTCGGCAGGAGGCGCCGCAGCGGTTGCCAGCCTCTCAGTCCGCGGAAAACGAAGGGGGTGAGGCTAACGTCGAACTCCTTCTAACCCACGACGATGCCCCTCACCCTACCCTACCCGAGCAGCTGCTGAGCTATGACGAAAGCACGCTCTACCTCACGCTGCAACTCGTAGAAGAAGCCCTGCAACAGGGCTTCCGGCAGCAGGATGTAGCCGTGCTGTGTCGCCGCCGTGACCAGAGTCGCCGGGTAGCGAAGTTCTTAAAAGAGCGTGGCTACGACATTATTTCCGCCGACTCGCTTTCTCTGGAATTTGCCGAGGTGGTGAACTTGCTGGTGGCGGTGTACCGCGTGCTGAACCAGCCGGCCGACACGCTGGCCAAAGCGGAAGCGTTGTTGCTGGTAGACAAGGTGGTGCGTGGTTTGGCGCCTACCCCGGTCCGTGCCCGGCATATTGCCGAGGTAGCCAACGTACCAGATGCCCTACCCTTTTTCGACGAGCTGCGGGCTCTGGGCTTTGACTTGCAGGAGCGCGAAACCGGCAACCTGGGTCTCTACGAGTTGACAGAACGCCTGATTGGCACGTTTGGCCTACTGGGACGCGAGGGGGAAAGCGAATACCTGTTCCGTTTCCTGGACTTGACACTGGAGTTCAGCCTGCGCCACGGCAACAACCTCAACAACTTCCTAGCCTACTGGCAGCAGAAAAAAAGCGCGCTGAGCATCAACGCGCCGGCCGGGCGCGATGCCATTACCATCACTACTGTGCACAAGGCCAAGGGCTTGGCTTATGGGGTAGTGATTGTGCCCTTCGCCGATTGGAGCCTGACGCCCCACCGCAACACCCTGCTCTGGGGCCGCCTACCCGACGAGGCCAAACCCATGGCCGAGATGCCCCCTGTGGCCGTGGTGCCCCAGGTGCAGGCTTTGCAGCGCACGGCTCTGGCCGGACAGTACGCCGAGGAGCTGGAAAAAACTTTTCTCGAAGGACTGAATATGCTGTACGTGGCCCTCACGCGCCCGAAGCATCGCCTCTACCTCATCAGTCGCCAGCCTAAAAAGAAAGCTAGTAGTAAAGCGGAAGATCCGGAAATCGACCTCACCGAATCCGCCAAAAACGTGGCCGAACTGCTGCACCGCTACCTCGTGGCGCAGGGCGAGTACGACGCCGAACAACTTCGTTATTCGCTAGCAGCAAATAAGTTGTCCGTCGTGGATGATGAGCTACCAGCTCACACCAAACAACTTCCCGCTAACAGGCCGGTAGCGAATACCGCGCAGCCCTCAATGGGTAACTGGCAACTCACCAACCTCAGCAGTACGCCCTGGGAAGAACGCTTGCGCCTGCGCCGACACGCCAATACGGTTTTCGACTTTGATGCCCAACAGGTGCAGCAGGAGTGGAACCGTAAGCTGCACTACGCCCTGCGCCGCACCCTATACGCCGCCGACGTAGACCGCGTGGCGGGTCAGTTGGTGGCCGAGGGGCTGATCAGCAGCAAGGAGCGGCCAGAGCTGCTTGAGAAACTGCACCAGGTGGTAGAACATCCGCAGCTGGCGCACTATTTCAGCGCGGCGGTGCAGCCCGAAACGGAGCGCGAGATTCTAGTAGGCGGCACCCGGCGACAGGAATACAAGCCCGACCGGGTGGTATTCGACGCCGCCCAGCCCAGCCACGTGACGCTGCTCGACTTTAAAACACCGCCGCCCGAGCCGCGCCACCGTCATCAGCTGGCTCGCTACGCAGACCTGTTCCGGCAGTTGGGCTTCACCGATGTGCAGTGCGTGTTATACTACTTCGATACGCAGGAAATAGTGACGTTTTAGCCGGCCGAATTCTACGCGGCCGGCCACTTTGCCTACCTTCGCGGCGCACTTTCCTCTCCGTTGTTATGGCTGCCTCTACTCATCGCCCAGCCGCGCTGGGCTTTATCTTCGTGACGCTGCTGCTGGATGTGGTGGGCATTGGCATCATCATCCCTGTCATGCCGAAGCTGATTGAGCAACTGAGTCACGGCACTCTAAGCGACGCGGCCCGCATTGGCGGCTGGATGACGTTTGCTTACTCGGGCATGCAATTCCTGTTTGCGCCGGTGCTGGGCAACCTCTCCGACCGCTATGGGCGGCGGCCAGTGCTGCTGTTCTCGTTGCTCGGCTTCGGGCTCGACTACCTGTTTCTGGCCTTCGCGCCCAGCATTGCGTGGCTGTTTGTGGGGCGCATTATTTCGGGCATCACGGGGGCCAGTTTCACCACGGCCTCGGCCTACATTGCCGACATCAGCACACCCGAGAAACGGGCGCAGAACTTTGGCCTGGTGGGCGCAGCGTTTGGAGTAGGCTTTATCCTGGGCCCTACCATTGGCGGGGCGCTGGGTCAATTTGGCGCCCGCATCCCTTTTCTGACGGCTGCGGCCTTGTCGTTGCTGAACTGGCTCTACGGCTACTTCATCCTGCCCGAATCCCTACCCCTGGACCAACGCCGACCCTTCGAGCTACGCCGGGCCAATCCTGTCGGTTCTCTCCTCAGCCTCAAGCGATACCCCGTCATTGCCGGGCTGGTAGGCTCCCTGATTTTTCTGTACGTCGCCAGCCACGCCACGCAGAGCACCTGGCCTTATTATACCATGCTGAAGTTCAACTGGAACGAGGCCTGGGTAGGCTATTCGCTGGGGTTCATTGGGTTGCTCACGGCTATTGTGCAGGGTGGCCTTATTCGGGTGGTGAATCCCCGATTGGGCAACAAGCGTTCCGTATATGTAGGCTTCTCGCTCTACCTGGTGGGCTTCGTGCTGTTTGCTTTTGCGGCTAAAACCTGGATGCTGTTCGCCGCCATGGTGCCGTATTGCATGGGCGGTATTGCCGGACCCGCCTTGCAAGGTATTATCTCGGGTCAGGTGCCGGGTAACCAACAGGGCGAACTGCAAGGCGGCCTTACCAGCCTGATCAGCGCTACCGCCATTGTAGGGCCGCCCTTTATGACCAATCTTTTCTATTACTTCACCAGTCCAGAAGCACCGGTACAGTTTCCGGGGGCACCCTTTTTGGCTGGGGCTTTTCTGGTGTTGATCAGCGTACTATTGGCCGCCCGCTCACTGGCGACCTACGTGCAGCCTACCCATGAGCCAGCGCCTGAGACAGTCATAGGGCATTAGAAATAAGAAACAAAGCCCGCGAAGCCATTGGCTCCGCGGGCTTTATAGCGCCTGACAAGCGGCAGCTTTACGCTGTTTTCTTACCGCCAAACAAATTCTTCGCAGCCTTTACCGCTTCTGGCATTGCCAGCGCCAATGCCGCCATCGCTGCCACCGATGAAGCTTGGCAGTAGAAGCACAGGGCTTTATTTTCTTTCCATTCTTCCCGCGCTAAGGAAAGGTTAGTTACCACATCTACCACTGTTTTCACGCCCATTGCTACGGGTAGCCACGGCGTAGTAGTGGCCCGCTCCATGCCCCCGGCGGCGGCCAGGGTAGCCGTGAGGGCGCCGGTTATCATCATGGGAGCGGCATCAGGCGTGTCGAGGCGCTTGTAGCCGTAGTCGGAGGCGTCTACTTTATCGGAGTCGAAGATATCCAGGGGCGGATCGGGCAAGTGCTTGATGATGCCGGTCTGGTAGAGGGTCACGATTTGGCCGGCGGCCACCGTCACTAGCGACAGGCCAATGATCCAGCGGCGACGCTTCAGATCGGGGCTTTGGCCGTTGCGCAATTCGTGGCTTAGTTGGGTAGGATTCATAAGGAAAAGCTAAGTAAAACGTTCTATTCACAGTACGCGCCGAAGTGGGTTTAGTTAAGCCCCGGCCCAAACCGCTTTCCTGAGCGGCGGTATCCTTTCGTTGTGTTTCAGAGTATCTTGTGCCAAAGCCCTTTCTCTTTATGGAAGCCGATATTACCCTTCTCGTCAACGGCCGACAGCACACGGTGCGCGTCGATCCGGCCACGCCCCTGCTCTACGTGCTGCGTGACCAACTACAACTCAACGGCCCCAAGTTTGGCTGCGGGTTGATGCAGTGCGGCGCCTGCATGGTGATGCTCGACGACGTGGCCTGGCCTAGCTGCCAGCTGCCCGTGCACGACGTAACGGGCGGCATCCGCATCACCACCCTCGAAGGCCTAGCCAAACCCGATGGCACCCTGCACCCCGTGCAGCAAGCCTTTGTAGACGAGCAGGCCGCGCAGTGCGGCTTCTGCCTCAACGGCATGGTGATGTCGACGGTAGCCACCCTGCAACAGTACCCGCAGGCCGACGAAGAAACCATCCGCAACGGCATGATGCGCGTGCTGTGCCGCTGCTGCGTGCAGCACCGCGCTATCCGGGCCGCGCAGAAGGTAGTGGCGGCCAATAAAAAACCGTGATTTTGATGTATCGCAGCGAAAAAAGATCGTCATGCTGAGCTTGTCGAAGCATTTCTACCCTGCGCAATTCCTTTTGCTGGCAACGAAGCGGTAGAAATGCTTCGACAAGCTCAGCATGACGGTCCTCTTCTATCTAGCTGTACCCTACCTTACTATGCCTACCTCCCGCCGCCACTTCCTCCAAACCACCGGCTGCCTGACCATTGGCTTTTCCTTGCTCGGGCCTACCTGGGCAACGGCTGCTACCGAAGCCGCCGACGAGCTACCCGGTAGCCTTGGTGACTACCCCCGCATCGATTCCTGGCTGGAGGTGCTGGCCGATGGCCGTGTGCGCGTGCTTACGGGTAAGATTGAGTTAGGCCAAGGTATTCGGATAGCCGTGGCCCAGATGGCGGCCGAGGAGCTGAATATACCCCTGAATCGTGTGGATGTAGTGCTGGCCGAAACCGACCGCACGCCCAACGAAGGATACACCGCTGGCAGCGGTTCCATTGAAAACAGCGCCACGGCTGTGCGCTACGCCGCTGCTGCCGCCCGCCAGAAGCTGTTGGCGCTGGCCGCTACCCAGTTGCAGACGCGGGCGTTTCAGTTGAAAACGCAAAACGGCGTGGTGACGGCGCCCAACGGCCAGACGCGCACCTTTGCCCAACTCCTTGGCGGCCAGCAGCTCACCGACGAAGTGCGCCTACCCTTGGCCCTCAAGCCCAAAGCCGAATACCAATACGTAGGCAAAGCCGTGCCGCGCCCGGAAATAGAGCGCATGGTGCGCGCCCAGGAATACTACGTGCAGGATTTGCGCTTTCCGGGCATGTTGCACGCCCGCGTGCTGCGGCCGTTCAACTACGACTCCAAGCTGGTGCAGTTTGACGAGAACGAGCTGAAGCGCGCCGTGCCAGGCTTGGCAAAGGCCGTGGTGAACGGCAGCTTTGTGGGCCTACTGGCCGAACGCGAGTACGACGCCAAACTGGCCCAAGACTGGGGCAAGCAGCACGTCCGCTGGACCGAGGGTAGGGCGCTACCAGCCGGGCAGCCCCTGAAAGACTACCTTCGCACCCTACCCAACACGCCCAAGCGCGTGCAGGACAAGGGCACGCTCACCACTGCCCCTACCCTGCGCGCCAGCTACTACAAGCCCTACCTCATGCACGGCTCCATTGGGCCGAGTTGCGCCGTGGCCCGCTACGATGCCGCCCAGCGCCGCCTGGAGGTATGGACGCACAGCCAAGGCGTGTACCCTCTGCGCGAAGCGCTGGCCGACCTGCTGAAAATGCCAGTCGATACTATTCACGTGAAAGGCGTGCCCGGCTCGGGCTGCTACGGCCACAACGGCGCCGACGATGTGGCCGCCGACGCGGCTCTGCTGGCCGTGGCCACGCCTGGCCGCCACGTGCGCGTGCAGTGGGCCCGCGAGGATGAGCACTGCTGGGAGCCCTACGGCTCAGCCATGGTGCTGGACCTGGCCGCCCGCCTCGACCCCGCCACCGGTCGCCTCACGCACTGGCACCAGCAAGTCTGGACCGACACGCACAGCAACCGCCCTGGCGGCAATGCTGATAAGTTGCTACCTGCCCAGTACCTGGCCCAGCCACGCCGCCCCGCAGACAACGGAGCCACCGACCCCAGCGCGGGCGGCTACCGCAACGCTGATCCACTCTATGCTATTCCCAACCTGCGCGTGGATGCGTATTTCTTCCAAGGGCCATTGCGTGTGTCGGCGCTACGTGCCTTGGGGGCCTACGGCAATGTGTTTGCTATTGAGTCGTTTATGGATGAGCTGGCCGAGAAGGCCGGCCTCGACGCCTGGGACTTTCGACTGCGCAACTTGCAGGATAAGCGGGCCATTGCCGTGGTAGAGCGTGCCCGTGCTATTGCCCGCCAGCAGCAGGTAGGCGAAAACGAGGGACTGGGCTTCGCTTTTGCACAATACAAAAACAAAGCGGCCTACGTGGCGGTGGTAGCCAAAGTCAGCATTCACGAGGAGGGCACTCCCTACCGCCCACAGCTATGGGCCGTGATTGATGCGGGCGAAGTCATCAACCTCGATGGGCTGAAAAACCAGACGGAAGGTGGCATGATTCAGTCAGCTAGTTGGGCGCTGATGGAGGAAGTGAAGTTTGACCAGCACCAAGTGCGCAGTCGGCACTGGGAGGCCTACCCCATCTTTCACTTCGACGAGATTCCATACGTGGACGTGACGGTAATCGACCGGCCCACCGAGCCGCCGCTGGGAGCGGGCGAGGCCGCGCAGGGCCCCACAGCCGCAGCATTGGCCAATGCCGTGTATCGCGCCACCGGCAAACGCGTGCGTGAATTGCCCCTACGCCCCGAAAAACTGACACGTGAAGCGTAACTTTCTCGCTTAACGAGCATTGACTTGTCGTTTTCTTCCATAAACGAATATAAAAATGTACCTTCACTTATAAGTCCCGATTTTTTCATTCAGTTGCTTATGAATCGTTCTGGCCTTCTGCAATACTCTCTCTGGCCGGATACTGCCTTGCTTGATGCAGTGCAGACGGGCAATGAAGGTGCGTTTGAGGAAGTGTATAAGCGCTACTGCTACCGGCTGTTCACGATGGCCTACCGCAAGCTTAAGAGTAGGGAGGTGGCCGAGGAGCTGGTGCAGGACCTATTTGCCACCCTTTGGACCAAGCGCGCCGAGGGGCATATTCAGCATCTGGAATCCTACCTTTTCTCGGCTCTGCGCTACCGTATTATCAATTATGTGAAGTCGCAACGGGTGCGGGATGGGTACGCGCTGTATTGCCGCATAGCACAGTCAGACGCAACCCATAACACCGAGGAGCAGTTGGCGCAACAAGACCTGAACACTGCCCTGAAAGCCAGCCTCGACCGACTACCTGAAAAGTCGCGGGAGGTGTTTCGGTTGAGTCGCCTGGAACACCACACGGTACCCGAAATTTCCGGCCGCCTGCATCTATCGGAGAAGGCCATCGAGTACCACATCACCAAGTCGCTGAAGCTGCTGCGCAGCTACTTACAGGATTTTTTGCTGGTTACCTGGCCCTTAATAGTTTGGTTTACTAAAATTTAAACCTCTGTATTATATACACTTACTGATTATTCACTGTTATTTTTCAAAAAAACACAACCTTATTTTAGGGGTACCGAGCAGTTCGTTGACTTAGTAGATAGAAGCACTACTCTACTCTTGCCCGAAACCGTGACGGAAGCCGAATTTCAACTGCTACTACAACGCTACCTCGATGGCCTCTGCACGCCCCAGGAACGGGTAGCAGTGGAGCAGTGGTATGACCGCCTGGAAGAATCGGAGGGGATGCAGTTGCCGGGACAGAACCAGGAAGCAGTGGAAGACGCCATCTGGCATCGATTAGCTACCCAGAACATTCCGGTGGCCGCCGAGGCAAAAGTGGTGCGGCACCCCGCCGCTTGGTGGCAGGCCCCTACCCTGCGCATAGCCGCGGCCCTGGTGCTGGTTGCCGTAGCATTGGCCCTACTCTGGCCCGCCGTGCGCCGCACCTGGGCTCCTGAAGCTCCCATTGCCGTGACCGTAACCAATGGCTGGACGAAGCAAACCAACACTTCGCAACATCCTCTGGCCGTGCGCCTACCCGATAATAGCCGCGTTACGCTGCATCCTGGTAGCAGCCTGCGCTACCTCGTTGCGTTGGCCGGTGCCCGGCGGGAGGTACACTTGGTAGGCGAAGCCTATTTTCAAGTTAGCAAAAATCCCCAGCGGCCCTTTCTGGTGTTCACCAACCAGGTGGTAACCACAGTATTAGGCACCAGCTTTCGGGTGAAAGCCTATCACAATGCGGCGCAGGCATCGGTGTCGGTGCGCGAGGGCAAGGTGGCCGTGCAAACCCGTGCAGATGCCGATTTGTCGGCTACGCCCAAGCGCCCGGCCGCGGCGGGTGTACTGTTGCTACCCAATCAGCAGGCGGTATACTCCGCAGCCAAACGGCAATTTACGAAGGAGCTAGTGTCGCAACCGGCCGTGCTGGTGCCGCAGCCCTTCGAGTTTGAAGAGCGCCCGGTGGCGGAAGTTCTCGCTGCCCTGGAAAAAGCCTACGGCGTTGATATTGTGTACGACCGGGCCACCCTAGCGCACTGCACGGTGAGCATCACGTTCTACAACGAGCCCCTGTTTGGCAAGCTCAATTTGCTATGCAAGTCATTGGGTGCCAGCTACTCAATTTCTGATGCACAGATTCTACTCCACAGCAACGGCTGCCAGCTAGCACCGGCCAGCTAGCACTTTGTCTAGTACGTTTTCACTTTCATTTTTTCCAACACATGCTCCTTTACCCTCACCGCTAACCCCCACCTACCTACCCATTTTCACTATTCCTATGAAAAATTCTGTACACCTTCCACCATTGGTCGGGTATTGCTTACGCGTGCTGCTGTTGCTGGCAGTGCTGGGCGGCGGACTGCCCGGCCGGGCAATTGCCCATTCGCAGCCTATGCAGGCGGTGCTCGAGAAAAAAATCACGCTGAAAGTTGAAGCGCAAACCATTAAGGCTACCCTAAGCCAGATTGCGCGACACTACAACGTGCGCTTTGTGTATAGCCAACAATTGGTAAAAGCCGAGCGCAAAGTGAGCTTACGCGTGCAAGACGAGCCCCTGTCTGCGGTGCTCGACGAGCTGCTGGCTCCCCTCAAAATTCAGTATGATGTGGATGAGGACCGTGTGGTATTGCGCGTGCTTTCTAAGCCCACATCTGCAATCGATTCCAACGTAGGCAATGCCCGTGCAAACGTTTCCGCGTCTAAGGCACCGCCCGTATCGGGGCGCGTGGTAGATGCCAACGGGGCCGGGCTGCCGGGCGTTTCGGTGGTGGTGAAGGGTACTACTACCGGCACCAGCACCGACGCAGAAGGCAACTTCTCGCTGCAAGCCCCCGAGGGTAGCACCCTCACGTTCAGCTTTGTAGGCTATGTACGCCAGGAAGTAGCCGTGGCCGATGCCGGCAGTAACCTCACCATCACGCTCCGCGAGGACGTGAAAGCGCTGGAAGAGGTAGTGGTGGTAGGCTACGGCACCCAGCAGAAGGCGGAGGTGACTGGTGCCTTGAACACGGTATCGGCAAAGGCGCTGGAAAACCGACCGGTAACCAACGTGTCGCAGGCGTTGCAGGGCACTGCGCCCAACCTGACCATTCAGCAGAGCAGCGCCGAGCCGGGCGCGGGCCTCAACATCAACATCCGGGGGGTAGGCACGCTGGGCAACTCCTCACCGCTGATCATTGTGGACGGCATTGCTGGCTCACTTAACTCCCTCAACCCCAACGATATTGAAAGCGTTACGGTACTGAAAGACGCTGCCTCGGCGGCCATCTACGGTTCGAGGGGGGCTAATGGCGTGTTGCTGGTGACCACCAAGAAAGGTGCCCTCAACCAAAAGCCCGTGGTGACCTACAACACCCTCGTGGGCTTGCAGACGCCTACCTTCCTGCGCCGGCCGGTAACGGGCCTGGAGTTTATGCAGCTCAAGAACGAGGCCCTGATCAACTCGGGCCAATCCCCGCAGTTCTCGCCTCAGCAGATCCGCGAACAGGTTGCCCGGGGTGATAATGAGTGGTATCTGGACGCGGTGCTGAAAAAGCAGGCGTTGCAGCAAAACCACAACCTCAGCCTCAGCGGTGGCTCGGGCAAGACGCGCTACTTGGTGTCGCTGGGCTACGTGGACCAGAATAGCCTGTTTGTGGGCGACAACTACGGTTATAAGCGTCTGAATGCCCGCCTGAACCTGAATACGCAGGTGACGGACAAGCTGTCGGTAGGCGCTATTTTGGCCTATGCCCGCGTGAATAGAAAAGAGCACGCCTACGGCACCGACTGGATTATTGGCGACGCCGTGCGCATTCCCGTTATCTACCCCGTGCAAGATTCGGCTGGCAACTATTTGACGGCCCCTACCTCTACTGCTAACCCTGTGAACCGCTTGCGCAATGGCGGCCAGCGCACTTTTGCCGACGACAACGGCTACGCAAACCTGAATGCAGAGTACGAAATCATCAAAGGCCTGAAACTACGTGGCCTAGTGGGCGGCGACCTGTGGAACTACCGCATGGACGAGTTTCGGCGCAGCTTGCAGTACGTGACCCCCGACGGCTCGCCTACTTCTGGTGGCGACGGCAACAACGCCGTTACGAATCGCACGCAGCGTACCCTGCTCACCAACTACCAGACTACTCTTAATTACGAGCACCTGTTTGCCGACAAGCACGATGTGAAGGCATTGGTAGGCTATTCCAGTGAGCATTTCAACGATGACCGATCTGGTATTGCTGTTATCAACATCCCCGGCAACGACTTCGGGGTGATTAGCAACGGCACCACCTACACCGGCATTTCGGACCCCAGTGGCGGCTTCCACCCCAACGGCACCTACGGCAACAACGAGCAGTGGGCGCTGAACTCGGTATTTGGGCGCTTGAACTATGCTTTTGCCGGCAAATACCTCATCGAGGGTAGCTTCCGCTACGATGGCTCGTCGCGCTTTGCCAGCGACAAGCGTTGGGGCTTCTTCCCGTCGGTGTCGGTAGGCTGGCGGCCCTTGGAAGAAAACTTCCTGGACTTCCTGCAACCCATGTTTAGCGACTTGAAAGTGCGTGGCTCTATCGGGCAACTCGGCAACCAGAACATTGGTCTGTACCGCTACTTGAGCACGATTAGCACGGCACCGGGCGCGTATGCATTCGGCAACCAGCCGGTAGCCGGCGTCAATTTCAACACTGCTAACCGCGACATCACCTGGGAAACGGCTACCATGGGCAACGTGGGGGTAGACGTGGCCTTTCTACAGAATGCCCTGTCGGTTAGCTTCGACTACTTCGACAAGCGTACCAACGACATTCTGATTGACCTGCCCGTGGCCGGAGCTTTTGGGGCTGGTGCCCCTACCCAGAACGCGGCTAGCGTGCAGAACCAGGGCTGGGAAGTATCGGCGACCTACCGCCTGAATACCGCCCGCGGCTTCAACCAGACCCTGACGCTGAACGCAGCCGATACCCGCAACCTGGTACGGGACACGAAGGGCGTGGAAACCATCCGGGGTGGCGACGCCACCAACATCATCCGCGAGGGCTACCCCATCAACTCCTACTTCGGCTACCGCACCGACGGGTTCTACCAGAACACGGAAGAAATTGCCAATGGCCCCAAGCCAGCCTTCGTGACACCCGGCAGCCTGCGCCCTGGCGACATCCGCTACGTGGACCGCAACGGCGACGGTGTGATCAACCAGGATGACCGCTACGTGCTGGGCAATCCGTTTCCGCGCCTGACGTTTGGCGCGAACTACACGGCCACCTACAAGGGCTTCGACCTGGTGGTGTTTGTGCAAGGGGTAGGCCGTCGTAATCTGTACATCCGTGGTGAGGGTGTGGAAGCGTTCCACAACAACTGGGAGAACGTGTACAAGCAGCACCTCGACCGGTGGACGCCTACCAACACCGATGCCTCCTACCCTCGCTTGACCGTGGGCACAGCCTCTACCAACAACAACCAGGGCTCCAACTACTGGCTGCGCAACGGAGCCTACGCTCGCCTCAAAAACGTGCAGTTGGGCTACACCCTACCCTCAGCTCTTACCTCCAAAGCAGGTATTCAGCAGCTGCGTGTGTTTGTATCGGGCCAGGACTTGTTCACCATCACTCACTTGCGCGACATCGGCTTCGACCCCGAAATCTCGGAGTTCAGCGAGAGCGTGGGCCTGGGCGGTGGCGTAGGCAGCAGCGGCCGCGTGTACCCCAGCGTACGCGTAACCACGCTGGGCCTCACGGTTTCTTTCTAACGATCCAACAGTATGACCATGAATCGCATATTTCGCTATAGTTTTTTGCTGGGCCTTGGACTGAGCTTTGCCGCCTGCCAGGACCTGGACCTACCCCCTACCGACCGCCCCACCGACGCCACGTTCTGGACGCAGCCCAGCGACGCAGCCAACGTGCTCAACTCTTGCTACGCCGGCCTCTACCCGAGCGAGTACTTCTTCTTCAACGAAGCCCTCTCCGACAACGCGTATAACAAGAGCGATGTAGACGGCTCCAACGTGCGCAACGTGGCCGAGGGCGCTTACGGCACTAACCAGGCGCGCATCACCAACGAGTGGGGCTACCACTACGGCGGCATTCGCGCCTGCAACCGCCTGCTGACGAACATCGACAAGATTGGGACGCTCGACGCAGGCCTGAAGGCCCGCTACATTGCGGAGGCGCAGGCCATCCGTGCGTTCCACTATTTTCAGTTGATGACCTGGTACGGCGCCGTGCCCCTCATCACCACCGAGCTGAGCGTGTCTGAGGCCAACAGCGTGACTCGCACGCCCCGCCCCGAGGTGCTGGATTTTGTGCTGAAAGAGCTGGATGCCGCCGCCGCCGTTCTACCCGTGAACACGGCTTATGGAGCCGAGGACAAAGGCCGCTTCACGAAGGGCGGCGCTATGGCCTTAAAAGCCCGTGTGCTGCTGTACGAAGGTGACCGTTGGGCCGATGTAGTGGCTATCACGACGCAGCTGATGAGCGGCTCGATGGGTACCTACACGTTGTTCCCGAGCTACATGGGCATATTTGCGCCGAGCAATGAGAACAACAACGAGGACATGCTGGATTTGCAGTATGCCTTCCCCACGCGCACGCACTCGGTACAGCGGCAATTTATTCCGCGTACTGAGGGCAAGCTGGTGACGTCTATTGCCCCTACCCAGGAGCTAGTGAATAGCTACCTGATGGCCAACGGCAAGACCATCAACGAAGCCGGCTCGGGCTACAACGAGGCCACGCCCTACCAGGGCCGCGACCCGCGCTTCATGGCTACGCTGGTGTATGACGGCTACACGTGGCGTCGTCCCGATAACTCGACCATCGTTATCCGCACTTTCCCCGGTACCGGCGACAACTCTATAGACCGCCAGGACGCCAGCCCAACCGGCTACTACTCCTCGAAATACTTCGATCCCACGTCTGACGCCAACCTGAACTCGGGCCTGAACCTGATCCTGATTCGCTACGCCGACGTGCTGCTGATGCACGCGGAGGCGAAGAACGAGCTGGGTCAGTTCACGGCTGCCGACTGGGACAACACCATCGGGGCGCTGCGGCGCCGGGCGGGCTTCACCGATGCCGCGGCCCTCACCTTCCCCGGCGGCGACAAAGCTAGCTTGCAAGCTACCATCCGCCGTGAGCGGCGCGTGGAACTGGCGATGGAAGGCCTGCGCATCTTCGACCTTCGCCGCTGGCGCACGGCCGAAACCGTACTCAATGGTTTCGCCCACGGCATCAAAGCCGGCGACCCGAACGTGGACAACGGCTATATCCGCGTAGACCAGCGCACCTTCGATCCGGCCCGCCACTACCTCTGGCCCATTCCTCAGCGCGAGCGGGACATCAACGGCAACCTGGAGCAAAACCCAGGCTGGTAGGCCCAAATGACGAAGTGATTAGGATAGAACATCATGCTGCTCTATTTAGGACGTTATTCCGAGCAGCATGACGTTCTTATCAAGAAATAAACAACGAACAATCAACAACTACTCATAATGAAAACCCATCCCATACTGCTTCTTTTCTTCCTTTTCCTGACCGGCATCCTCTCGGCCTGCAACGACGACGATAACGCGCTGGACGAGACCATTACGCCGGTATCGAACTTGATTTCGCCCGTGAACAACGCCTTCATACGCCTCGACCCTCCTTCCAACGCGGCCGTGACGTTTGAGTGGGGCCAGGCCCGCGCCGCCGACGGCACGGTGGTGCTCTACGAGTTGGTGTTTGACAAGGAAGGCGGCGACTTCTCGAAGCCCGTGTACAGCATTGCGTCGGGCACCAATGGTCTGGACACCAGACTGGTGCTCAGCCACGGCGACCTGAACCGCATTGCCGACATTGCCGGTATCAAGTCGCAGCAGCAGGGCAAGCTGATCTGGACGGTAAATGCCTCGAAAGGCCTGAACGTGCAGAAAGGCACCGAGACGCGGACGATGACGCTGGAGCGGCCCGCGGGCTTCTCTGCCCTACCCCCGGCGCTCTACCTTACGGGCTCGGGCACGGAGGCTGGCGCCAACATGAGCCAGGCCATCCAGTTCAAGAGCATCTCGGCTGGTGTGTTTGAGCTGTATTCCCGCCTGAGCGCCGGCGACGTGAAGCTGATTGACCAAACCAGCGGCACACCCACTACCTACGCCATCGACGGCAACAAGCTAGTAGAAGGCGACCAGGGCACCAGCCCCACCACCACGCCCAAAGTGTACCGTATCCGTCTGGATTTCAACAATGCCGCCGCTACCCTCACCGAAATCGAGTCGGTAGGTCTGTGGTTTGCACCCCAAAGCAAAATACTGGTAGAGTTGCCCTACGTGGGTAAAGGTGTGTGGAAAGTGGAGAATACGCCCATCGAGTTCTTCCAGGAAAGCTGGGGCCGGGATGAGCGCTACAAATTCCGGTTCACAGAGAAAAACGCGGCCGGCGCTACCACCCAACAGTTCTACGGCAGCACCAACTCCGACAACCAGCGCGCCACCGCTAGCACACCAGCTGCTTATTATTACCTGATACCCGTAACGGCCGCGTCGTACGACTACACCTACAAGTTCCAGACGGAGGCCGACATGAAGAGCGTGGACGTGACCGTGCGCATGCAGCCCGACGGCCCCTACACGCACCAGATTACCGTGCGCTAATGCGGATGTTGAGCGAGTAGACGGTGAGACGTGCGACAAGCGGCATAGCTGATAGACCTTCTCGCCATCTGCTCGCTCAAAATTCACTTCTCCTAAGCAACTGAACGATATGATCTTGACTTCTTGGCATTCCCGCCTGGGTAGCTGCGCCCTGCTGGGCCTGTTACTGACCGCCTGTAAAGACCCCGTAGACGATTACGTGGCCCCACCCACTGCCCCGCCCGTGGTGGCCACAGCCAACTGGTCGGCCCGCGCCGACTCGGCCCAGGCCGCGTTGCAGCAGAACTTCTATGTCGCCAACGAAAACTACTATCGGCAAAACAACGCCGGCCAAAACAATTTCAACTACTGGTGGCAAGCGCACGGCCTCGATATACTGATCGACGGCTTTCAGCGCACCAGCAGCGCCGACTACCTTACCCGTATGCGGCAGTTGATACAGGGGGCGAAAGCCAAAAACGGCAACACCTACCTCAACGAGTTCTACGACGACATGGAGTGGCATGCGCTGGCTTGCCTGCGCGCCTACGAGGTGACCAGGGAAGCGGAGTACAAAAACATTGCTACTCTGCTCTGGAACGACATTAAGCTGGGCTGGAACGAGCAGCAGGGCGGTGGCATTGCGTGGAAAAAAACGCAGCGCAGCTACAAAAACACGCCCGCCAACGCTCCCGCCGCCATTCTGGCCGCCCGCCTCTACATGCTCGACCGCAACCCCGATGACCTGGAGTGGGCGAAAAAGATTTATGCCTGGCAGAAAGCCACCCTGGTAGATCCTGCCAATGGGGAAGTGTGGGACGGGGTCAACCGGGAGAACAACAACCAGATTGACAAGAACTGGCTTTTCACCTACAACCAGGGCACCTTTATAGGAGCGGGCGTGGCGCTGTACCGCGCCACCCAGCAAACCTCCTACCTCGATGATGCCAACCGCACGGCCGCCTACGTGCTCAACAACACCCAGCTCTCGCCGGGTGGTATTATGAAGGATGAAGGTGGCGGCGACGGTGGCTTGTTCAAAGGTGTTTTGGTGCGCTACCTCACGATTTTGGCTACCGAGCCGGCCGTGAGTGCCACCAACCGGGCCAACTACGTGTCCTTTCTGAAATTCAACGGCGAAAGCCTCTATTCCAAAGGCACGCGCCGGCCGCAATATATCTTCAACACTAACTGGACTACCCTACCCGGTACCACCGTGGACGGCTCTACTGAAATGAGCGGCGTGATGATGCTAGAAGCACTGGCCGATTTGCAGGCCCGCAACGTGCTGTAAAGAAGTTCGTCCCTTAATTGTAAAACTCTTAACCCTGACAGGATTTCAAGCCCCTGTCAGGGTTATTATTACCCCCAAACTCATGCTGAAACGACCTAGCTATTGCCTTCTTCTTTCTGCGCTGGCCGTCTTCTCCTGCACCAAAACCACCCCGCCCGCCGGCACTGCCAACGGCGGACGTAGTGAGAAGCTGGGCAGCCATCTGCAATACGCCAACCCCTTTATGGGGACGGGGCCGCTGAACGACCCCAAAGACATGGGCTACACCACGCCCCCAGACTGGCGCGGCGCGTGGGCCGGGTTGGTGTTTCCGGGCAGTTCCCTACCCAATGCCATGGTGCAGCTGAGCCCCATCACGGAGTTTCATACCGGCGCGGGCTTCGACTACGAGGACTCGGTGATTGTGGCATTTGCGCACACCAACAAAGGCCACTGGAACCTGTGCCACCTGCCGGTGCTACCCGTTACGGGCGCGGCCAATGCGAAAGGCGACTACTCATCCCGCTTTGCTAAGAAGACGGAAACGGCCTCGCCGGGCTACTACGGCGTGACGTTGCAGGACTACGGCGTGCAGGTGGAGCTGACTTCTACCCTGCGGGCCGGTTTTCACCGGTACCGGTTTGCGCAGCCGGACAACCGTAGCATTGTGTTCAAGCTGGCACAGTCCAACGAGCGGGTTTCGAACTGGGCTATGGAAAAGGTAGGCGACGCGGCGGTGCAGGGTTTTCAGGAAACCGGTCGGCAAACGGTGTTTTTCTACGGAATGCTCAGCGAACCAATGCAGAACCTGGACGTACGCGGCCCCGGCACTAAAGACGGCCTAGCCGTGCTGCACCTCACCAACGGCGGCAAAAAACCGGTGGAGCTGCGCGTCGGCATCTCGTTCGTGAGCATCGAGAATGCCAAGCAAAACCTGGCGCAGGAGATTGGTAGCCGCTCGTTTGAGCAGGTGCGCCGCGCTGCCGCCGACACTTGGGAAACCATGCTGGCGCGGGTAGACGTGAAGGGCGGCACCCCCAAGCAGAAGGAAATGTTCTACAGCTGCCTCTACCGCTCCTTCCTGTGGCCGGCCCTGCGCAGCGACCTGAACGGCGAGTACCGCGACACGAAAGGCAACGTGGTGAAAGCCGACTTCAACTACTACACCGAGCCGTCGTTGTGGGACACCTACCGCAACAAGGACGTGCTGATGAGCATGCTCGCGCCCGAGGCCAGTACGGATGTCATTAAGTCGTTGCACGACGTGGGCAAGAAGACCGGCTTCATTCCTACCTTCTTCCACGGCGACCATGGCGCAGCCTTTATTGCGGGCGCCTACCAGCGCGGCCTCACCAATTTTGATGTGCAGGACGTGTACCGCCTGCTCCTGCGCAACGCCAACGTAGAGGGCGGCACGCGCCCCCACATTCAGGAGTACATCCAGAAGGGCTACATCGCTACCGAAGAAGCGCCTAACCCCCAAGTGGAAACCAAGGGCAAAGCCGGCGTGTCGAAAACGTTGGAATACGCTTTCGACGACTATGCCGTGGCTCAGTTGGCAAAAATTCTGAAAGATACCGCCAACTACCGCACCCTCATGGCGCGCTCGAAGAATTACCGCAACGTCTTCGACTCCGGCACCAATTTCATGCGCGGCCGCTTGGCCAACGGGCAGTGGGTGAAGAACTTCAACCCAGAGTATCCCTACTACGAGTACATGTACCGCGAGGCCAACGCCTGGCAGGTGTCGTTTTTTGCCCCCCACGATATGCCGGGTTTGGTGAAGCTATACGGCGGCCCACAGGCCTTCGAGGCCAAACTGGATTCGCTGTTTACGGTGCCTTGGAACCCCAGCTACATTGCGCGCAACGTATCGGGCTTCATTGGTCAGTACTGCCACGGCAACCAGCCCGACCACGAAACGCCTTTCTCCTATTACTTTATCGACAAACCCGAGAAGTCGCAACGCCGCCTCGACGAGATTATGGAGCGCTTCTACGGCATGGGCAAAAACCAGCTGGGCTACTCCGGCATGGACGACGCCGGCGAGATGTCGGCCTGGTACGTGTTCAGCTCCACGGGCCTCTACCCCTTCTCGGCGGCCGATGCGCGCTACATTGTGAGCGTGCCGGTGTTTGATGAGGTGCAGTGGCACATGCCCGGCGGTAAAACCCTGACGGTGAAGCACACCGGCACGGGCCGCAACCTGCGCAGCATTCAGGTGAACGGGACCGCCAACCAAGGGTATTTTGTACCTTATGCGCTATTCCGCGACGGCGGCGAAGTAGCGGTTATTACACAATAATCAACTATAGCTAAAGCTAGACTAGGCTAGCTTTAGCTTCCATCTGTCCCGCACCTTACCCTAACCATCTTTCAACCCTACTATGTGCAAACTTCCCTTGTTCGGCTTTGCTCTATTGCTAAGTCAAACCCTACCTATCCACCACTTACTGGCGCAAACCAAGCCAACCACGGTTGTTAGTCCAGATAAGAACCTTCAGGTAGAACTATTCTTGACGCAAGGTCAGCTGCAATACCGTGTAGTGTACAAGGGCAAAGCAGTCGTTGAGCCCTCGACGCTTGGCTTGCAGGTAGATCAGCAGAAAATCGGCGAAGGCCGTGCGTTCGGTGCTGTAAAGCGCACGTCGGTTAACGAAACCTACCCGTGGCGCGGCGTACACAGCAAAGCCGTGAACCAGTACAACCAGGCTATTGTGCCGGTGCAGGGAAGCGGTAATACGTCCGGGTTTCAAGTGGAAACGCGCGTGTTCAACGATGGTGTGGCGCTGCGTTACGTGGTCAACAAAACCGGCGCCAGTACTACCACGGCCGATGATACCCGCTTTACCCTACCTGCGGGTAGCATCGTGTGGAGCCAGCCCGATATCGGCAACTACGAAGGTAAGTATCAAAAGCAGCGCATCGAAGACGTACCGGCTGGCCAGAAAGCCGGGCCACCGCTCACGGTGCAGCTACCCAACGAGCAGGGTTATGTGGCCATTACCGAGGGTGGCCTAACCGACTTTGCGGGCATGTCGCTAGTGGCGGAGGGGCAGCGCGTGTTCAAGGCCCATCTGACCGGCGACACGAAGAAAACCGGCTCCGTCGAAACGCCCTGGCGCATCATTGAGGTAGGGTCTGACCTGAACACGCTGGTGAACTGCGACATTGTGCACAACGTGTCGCCCAAACCCGATCCGAAACTGTTTCCGCAGGGGCTGGCTACTAGCTGGATTAAACCGGGCAAGAGCGTGTGGTCGTGGCTGGCTGGCAACGGCGGCGTGACGTTCGAGAACATGAAGCGTTTTTCGCAGTGGGCCGGGCAGCTAGGCATTCAATACAACTTGGTAGATGAAGGCTGGTCGCGCTGGAACGATGGCGGCAAAGATCCGTGGGCGTTGCTGCAAGAGTTGGTGACGTATTCTGACGCCCAAAAGGTAAAGGTGTGGGTATGGAAAGCCTACCCCGACCACGACGGCACACCCGGCCTGAAAGATCCTACTGCCCGCAAAGCCTTCTTTAAGCGCTGCAAGGACACAGGCGTAGTAGGACTAAAAATCGACTTCTTCGACACTGAGTCGCAGGAGATTATCGACTTTTACCAGGCTGCTTTACACGATGCCGCCGAATTACAGCTGATGCTGGACTTTCACGGCGCCAATAAGCCCACTGGCGAGTCGCGCACCTGGCCCAATGAGCTGTCGCGCGAAGGTATTCGGGGCCTGGAAAACGCAACCGTGTGGCCGGCCCATAATGCTACCCTACCCTTCACACGCTACTTGGCCGGCCACGGCGACTACACTCCCCTCACTTTCCGCGACATTGGCAAAGGCACTACGTTCGCCCACCAAATGGCTTCGCTGGCCACGTTCACTTCGCCCTTTCTGTGCGTAGCCGCCAACCCCGAAGACATGCTGGCCAGCAAAGCCAAAGACCTGATTGTGAACATGCCCACCGTGTGGGACGAAACGATTGTGTTGCCAGCCAGTGAAATAGGTACTCTCTCCCTGTTGGCGCGCCGCAGCGGCACCACTTGGTACCTTGCCGCCCTGAACGGCGAAAAAGCCCAGTCCGTCGCTGTTGATCTGGGTTTTCTTGGCACGGGCAGCTACCAGGCCGCTACATTAGCCGATGAAGCCGGTAACCCAAAGGCAGATGCTATCCAAAAGAGCAGCGTCAGCAAGAAAAGTAAGCTGACGCTCAAGCTAGTGGAGGGCGGCGGCTACCTCAGCCGGTTTACCAAGGAGTAGCCCGGCTGCTATCGGTATCAGTTAAAAAGCAGTGCCCCTCCTTTCTCAAGGAGGGGCACTGCTTTTTAATCTAACTTTATTACGAGCTACTTCGTCAGCCACCCGTTCATATCCAACCAGTTACGTAGCCGCTCCGCCCAATCGTCCTTTGTTGTGCGGTTATAGAAGCCGTAGCCGTGGCCACCTTTGGGGTAGAGGTGCATTTCTACGGGCACCTTGTGGTGCAGGCAGGCCTGGTAGAACAGCAGGCTATTTTGCACCGGTACTACCTCATCGTCCTCGGAGTGCACTAGGAAGGTAGGCGGCGTTTGGGCCGATACCTGCAACTCGTTGGAATACAGCTTTATTTGCTCAGCCGAAGCATTTTTACCCACCAGATTATCCCGTGAGCCGCCATGCGTGAGGCTATCGGCAAACGTGATAACGGGGTAGGCCAGAATCAGAAAATCGGGGCGCACGGAGGTAGGGCCGGGCTTGTTTCCTACTGGCTTCGCGAAGTGCGTACCGGCTGTGCTGGCCAGGTGCCCACCAGCCGAGAAACCCGCTACTCCAATTCGGTTGGGGTTGATGTTGAACTTGGCAGCCTGCTCACGCACCATCCGAATGGCCTGCTGCACATCCAGCAACGGCGCAATGCTTCTGTCAGGTTGGGTACGGTCGTCGGGCAGGCGGTATTTCAGCACAAACACCGTGATACCCATGGCGTTCAGTTTCTCGGCTACCTGGTAGCCCTCGTTCACCATCGACAGGAAACTGTAGCCACCACCGGGACACACCACCACGGCGGTGCCGTTGGCTTTGTCGGCCGGCGCAGGGTAGACCAGCAGCTTGGGCTGCACCACCTGCCGCACGAACTCGCCGCCATCGGGGCGCTTCTCGGTGGTTTCGGTGACGCTTTTATTGGGTTTAGCATTGGGGATGGTACCCGTGTAGAGCGGCAGAATTTGCTGCTGGGCAGCGAGTGGCGCGGCGGAAGCGGCGAGGAAGAACGTAGCGAGGAGGAATTTTTTCATGGTGTGAGGGTTGACGGAGTAGCGTACCTTTAAGTTGCTGTTTGCTGCACCAAGTATATGCCTTCTACCCGATCTACTGCTACTTTTCCCGAAAATACCACCGCGCCACCCACTGCGCGGCCCCTGCCCTTCCTCGCCCAGGCCGCCCGCGACCTGCTGGCCCGCTACCCCGGCGGGGAGTTGTCGGATGTGGTGGTGGTAGTGCCCACGCGCCGGGCGGTGGTGTATCTGAAGAATGAGCTGTCGCTGGCCGCCGAGGTAGGCCAGGCCGTGTGGAGCCCGCGCATTGCGGCTATGGAGGACTACATGGTGGAACTGGCCGGCGTGCAGGTAGAGGAGCCCATTGCCCTACAACTCTTGCTGTTCGACATTCTGCGCGACATTGATGCCCGCCTGGATTTCGACCAATTCGTGGGGTGGTCGGGGTTGCTGGTGCAGGACTTTTCCAACCTCGATCAGAACCTGGCCAACCCGAAAAAAGTCTTTGAATACCTCACCCAGGCCAAAGCCCTGGAGCGCTGGGATTTGTCGCTCACGCCCGCCGAGGACAGCACCACGGCCGCCTACTTCCGTTTCTGGGATGATCTGGAGAAGGTGTACTGGCGCCTCCGCCGGCGCATGGAACACGACCACCTTGCCTACCCCGGCTTGGCCTACCGCCTGGCTGCCCGCCGCGTGAAGAACCGTTTAGAAGCCGGCGAAACGCTACCTCAGCATGTATTCCTAGGCCTTGGCACCTTATCGAAGTCCGAAGAAAAACTGATTCAGCGTCTGCGCAAAGCCGGTCGGGCCGAGGTGCTGTTTGATGGCGACGCATTTTACTTGGAAACCGACTCACCCAACCGCGCCGGCCAGCATCTGCGCCGCTACCGCAAGCTGTGGGATTTGCCAGCCGAGGCCTTTGGCGGCGTACCCGGCCATGGGCTACCGGAGCTGCTGCGCGGCCTACCCCGCCAAGTACAGTTTGTGGGCGTGGCCAACTCCTCCATGCAAGGCAAGGTAGCCGGGCAGCTGCTGGCCGAATCGCGCCGCCTCGACCCCAAAGCCAAAGTGGCTGTGGTGCTGCCCGACGAAACCCTGCTCCTACCCGTGCTTCACGGCTTGCCCCTCGATGCCGTGCCCGAGTACAACGTGACCATGGGCCTGAGCTTCCAGAGCACCCCCCTGTTCAACCTGGTCGATTTGCTGTTTGAGGTGCACCTCACCGGCATCCGGGAGGGCTCGCAGGAAACGGGCTACGGCGTGCCGCGCTACCATCATTTGGCCGTGCAAAAGCTGCTCACGCACCCGTTTCTGCGGCGCTATCAGCACTGGCTCGATCAGCAGCCCGAGCAGCCCCACCACCTGCTCGACCAGATTTGCCAGCAGATTGTCAAGCGCCAGGCCGTGCTGCTACCCGCCACCGAGCTACTGGAAATGGGCCAGCAACACCCCCTTATTGAGGCGCTGTTTGCCACCTGGGACACCTGCGACGACATCATTGCCGCCTGCTACACACTCATCGACCTACTCAAAAAAGCCTACCAAGACCAGCATTCGGCCATTGAGGCGGAGTATCTGTACCTGTTTTTTACGCTGGTGAAGCGGCTCGATTCGGTATTCGACTGCCGGGAGCAGCGGCTGTCGGTGCGCTCGTTCCGGCGCTTCCTCTACGAGCAAATGGCCCGCACTCGTCTACCCTTCTCCGGCGAGCCCATTGCCGACGTACAGGTAATGGGTCTGCTGGAAACCAGGGCCTTGGACTTCGACCACATCATCATTCTGAGCTGTAACGAGCGGGTGCTGCCGGCCCCCAAAAATCACGCGTCGCTGTTTCCCTACGACGTGCTCACGCAGTTCAACATGCCTACTTACGCCGACCACGAAGCGGCCACCGCCTACCAGTTCTGGCGCCTCTTGCAGCGCGCCCGCCGCGTAGACCTACTGCACGTGCTACCCGGCGCCGACGGCAGCCGCACCGGCGAGCGAAGCCGCTTTTTATTACAGATAGAGAACGACTTACGCCTGCAAAACTCCCAAATGGAGTTGCGCGACGTAACGGTGGAAACAGTACCTTCTTCCCTACCCTCGCCAGCAAAAGAAATACCCATAGGCACTGAAATAGTAGAAACGGCCCTTGGCGACCTCACCCTGGCCAAAGACCCCGAAATGCTGACCGCTCTACGCGGCGCGTTGGAGCGCGGCTTGTCGCCCTCGGCGCTCAACCAGTTCGTGGGCTGCTCGTTACAGTTTTATTTCTCCCGCATTGCGCGGTTTCAGGAGGCCGAGGAGGTAGAGGAAACGCTGGGAGCCGATGGGTTTGGAACGGCGGTGCACGCGGCGCTGGAAAAGCTGTTGCAGCCTTTTGCGCAGGAGCAGCGCCTGCTCACGGCCGAGGATATTCCAGAGCTCATTAAACAAGCCGATAAAGAGGTGGCCCGCGCCCTGCGCCGCGAGGAAAAAGAGCGCCACGCCCGCGCCGACGAAGGCCTGAACTACGTGCTGGGCCAGGTAGCCGTACAGCTAGTGCGGCGTTACTTCGAGAGCCTACTCACGCAGCCAGGCGCCCTACCCTTGCAGATTCATGGGTTGGAGCAGCAGCTGTTTGCCACGGTATTCGTGCCTATGCCCGACGGCGAAAAGCTGCCAGTGCGCCTCATCGGCTACGCCGACCGCCTCGACCGCCTACCCAATGGCAGCCTGCGAGTGGTAGACTACAAAACCGGTATAGTGCAGGGCTTCGAACTGAAGCTGCAAAAAGCCAAAGAGCCTGCCTCTGCGGCCGTAGAACGCTTACTGATGGAGGCTAGCTCGGGCGCGGAGAAGGTGCGCCAGCTCTGGCTGTACCGCTTTATGCTAGAAGCCGAGGGCCAGCAAGCCGCCGACGCAGCCATCCTCTCCATGCGCAACCTGCCCGGTGGCCTGCTCACGGCCGATATGTCGTTTCTGACGGAGGACGGCCAGTCGTTTCGCCAAGCCAGCGAGGAGCTGCTGGGGCAATTGGTGCACCGCATCCTTGATCCGCTGGAACCCATCCGCAAAACCGACGACCTAGATAGGTGCCAGTACTGCGCCTACCGGGGTATTTGCGCTCGGTAGCTAGAATGACCGTTCTCGGTATTCTACTTTATCTAGGAAACTGTTTCAGTTGCTTGTTGAACGGTGTAGAGACGCATACTTGCATCTCGTCGTTGAACGGTTCCGCACGCACGACACAAGCGACGAGACGCAAGTATGTGTCTCTACACCGTTTCGGTGACCCTTTCAGTTAATTTAAATAGCTTCTACTTCAATAAAAACTCCTACCCCATGAAAGACCAATTCATGCAAGCCGCCATCGATGAGGCCCGCGCTGGCCGGAAAGAAGGCGGTATTCCGATTGGCTCCGCGCTGCGCCGCGGCGACGAACTAGTGGCCAGCGGCCACAACAAGCGTGTGCAGGAGGGCAACCCCATCCTGCACGGCGAGATGGACTGCCTCAACAATGCCGGCCGCCAGCGCACCTACCGCGACACGGTGCTCTACACCACACTCATGCCCTGCTACATGTGCGCCGGCACCATCGTGCAGTTCAAGATTCCGAAGGTAGTGGTAGGCGAAGCGCAGACCTTCGGCGAGTCGCTGGAGTTTTTGCAGTCGCACGGCGTGGAGGTGGAAATCCTCAATCTGCCCGAGTGCGTGGATATGATGCAGGAGTTCATCGAAGCCGAGCCTACCCTCTGGAATGAGGATATTATGGAGGAGTAAGTTGTGAGGTGGTGAGTTTGTGAATAGAAAATACGGCTGTCATCCTGAGCGGAGCGAAGGACCTTCTGCCAGTTGAACGAGTCGTTGTTACGCATGTCGTTCTACCGTGATAA